>NZ_JBFAXU010000010.1:0-242991 GCF_040680975.1 Streptomyces sp. NPDC051921 | reverse complement strand
TCACGTCGAGGAGCAGGACGTCCTTGACCTCACCCTTGAGGACACCGGCCTGGAGCGTGGCGCCGATGGCGACGACCTCGTCCGGGTTCACACCCCTGTGCGGGTCCTTCCCGCTGAGTGACCTGACCAGTTCGGTCACCGCGGGCATACGGGTGGAGCCACCGACCAGGATCACGTGGTCGACGTCGTCGACCTCGATCCCCGCGTCGTCCAACGCCTGGTGGAACGGTGCCCTGCAGCGCTCCAACAGGTCGTCCGTCAACTTCTCGAACCCGGCTCGGGTGAGCTTCTCGTCCAGGTGCAGCGGGCCCTCGGCGGAGGCCGTGATGTAGGGCAGGTTGATCGTGGTCTCCCTGGCCGAGGACAGCTCGATCTTCGCCTTCTCGGCCGCCTCGCGCAGACGCTGCACGGCCATCCTGTCCTTCGAGAGGTCGATGCCGTACGCGTTCTCGAAGCGTGTGACCAGGTGGTCCACGACCCTCTGGTCCCAGTCGTCACCGCCCAGATGCGTATCACCGTTGGTCGACTTCACCTCCACCACGCCGTCGCCGATCTCCAGGAGCGACACGTCGAAGGTGCCGCCGCCCAGGTCGAAGACGAGGACGGTCTGGTCGTTCTGCTTGTCCAGCCCGTACGCCAGCGCCGCCGCGGTCGGCTCGTTCACGATGCGCAGGACGTTGAGGCCCGCGATCTCCCCCGCCTCCTTCGTGGCGGTGCGCTGCGCGTCGTCGAAATAGGCCGGAGTGGTGACCACCGCGTCCGTGACGTCCTCGCCCAGGTACGTCTCCGCGTCGCGCTTCAGTTTCTGCAGCACCCGCGCGGAGATCTCCTGCGCGGTGAAGCGCCGGCCGTCGACGTCGCCGCTCGCCGGGAAACGCCAGGCCGACTCGCCCATGTGCCGCTTGACCGAGCGCACGGTGCGGTCCACGTTGGTCACCGCCTGCCGCTTGGCCAGCTCGCCCACGAGCACGTCGCCGCCCTTGGCGAAGGCGACCACGGACGGTGTCGTCCGCGCACCCTCCGCGTTCACGATGACCGTCGGCTCACCGCCCTCCAGGACGGACACCACCGAATTCGTCGTCCCCAGATCGATACCGACAGACCGAGCCATGGCGGCCTCCCGCCATCCGTTGACCTGCCCAGGCGTCTTCCCCGCTCGTACGCGGTCATGCGTGCCGAGGTCGGGCACACACCGGCACCCCGGGGGCGGCCGACTCCGCCCGAGGCGGACGCGCCGACGGCGATCGAGTCCGAGCGAGCGGCGCACGAGGACCGCGCCGGCCGGCCCTCAGGCCGGCGCGGTCGGCTCGCCGACCGGGACCCGCAGCGGGGCGCGGAAGGAGAGCAGGCCGAGGGTGGGTGCCTGGGCGGCGGCAGGTGCGAGCCGGACGGCGGGCAGGCGGCGGGCGGCCGCACGGAGGGCCACAGCCGCCTCCGTACGCGCCAGGGCCGCGCCCGGGCAGCGATGGCGCCCCAGGCCGAAGGCGAGGTGGTGGCGGATGTTCGCGCGGCCGGGAAGCATCTGCCCGGGGACGTCGAAGACGTCGGGGTCGGAGCCGCTGCCCATGAGCATCAGCAACAACTCGGCACCTGCGGGGAGTTCGACTCCGCCCAACCGCACAGGGCGCGCGGTGACCCGGCGCCACGAGGTGACGGGGGGCTCGCGCCGCAGCACTTCCTCGACCCACGCCTCGGCCAGGCCCTCCTCGTCGGCGGGCCGCGGCCACACCCCGGGCTCGGCGAGCGCGCGGCGCAGGACGGTGGAGATGAGCTGCCCGGTCGTGGACTGCCCGGCGATGAAGACGAAGAAGCACGCTCCGACCGCGGTCTGCGGATCGAGCAACTCCCCGTCGGGCAGGCGGTGACGTGAGAGCGCGCCGACGAAGCTGTCCTCCGGCACCGGCCTCCTGCTCACGAGCTCGGTGAGCCACTGATGGAACTCCCCGACCAGCGAAGCCAGTTCGAGCTGACGGTCCGCCGAGGGGCGACCCCAGAAGAGCTCCAGCGAGGCGTCGCTCCAGCGCACCAGCGTGGCCGCGTCCAGACCCTCGATGCCGAGGAGTTCCATCATCACCCGGCAGGGCAGCGTGTGCGCGAACGCGGTGAAGAGGTCGCTCTCACCCGTGGCGGCCAGCTCCGCCCGTACCCCGTCGAGCAGCTCGTCGGCGATCCGCTCGATCACCGGGACCGCTGCCGCCACCCGCGGGGCGTTGAAGAAGCGCGTGACGACGCGTCGCAGTCCCGCATGGCTCTCGGACGCGTTGTTGGCGAGTGCGGGGCGCAGCCGGAAGCCCGCCCGGGCGAGCTTCCGCAACACCGGAACGCCCAGGGGCGTGACCGCGTTCTGGGCGTTGTCCGGCCGGAAGGCGGCCGGGTCGAGCAGGACCGTGCGGATGTCCTCGTACCGGCTGACCAGCCACAACCCCGTCGCGCCGTCACGGTGGACCGGGGCGTCGCGCCGCAGGCGGTCCAGCCACGCGTACGGGTCGCTGACGAAGCCCTCGTCGAACGGGTCGAACAGGTCGAGCAGCCCGAGCGGGTCCTGCCGACCCGCCCCCGGGAGCGCCGCGGAGACCGAGTGGTCGTACGGGCAGGAGCCGGATGCGTCCGCGGGGGAGGCCGGTGCGTTGGGGGCGGATGTCACGCTGGCGGACGCTAGCACGTGAACGTGCACGTGACGGCCGGTGTGTGCGGGGGATCACCTGGTGATCGATGCGGGGCGCGGGTGCGGCGGGGGTCCGCGGAGGGCGGCGCAGTGCCCTGGACCCCCACTGTCAGACCCTGAGCCACGACCACCGGAACCCGCTCCGAGTATCAATGTCAGACCCCTCCCGTAGAACGGGACCCATCGCAGTCGAGTCGTGATCCAGGACTCCCGCTTGCGTCGACGGGCGAACGGCGGCGGGGCGGAGTCCCGGGACGACGGGACGGCGCCGTCCTCCGCCGAAACCCAGGAGATCGCCCCGCCATGAGCACGACCCTCACGCCGCGCCGTGCGCCGTCCGTCGGAGACCGGATCGCCGACGCGGTTCTGGACGCCGCGTACGAGACGCAGCGTCTGTACCGGCACGGCGCGTTCGGTGTTCCCTGCCCGACGTGCCAGGTGCCGGCCGGGACGCTGTGCCTGGCCCGCCGCAGCGTGCACGCCGAGCGGCGCGGGGCATATCGGCAGGTCCTGCAGGGCCGCACGCTCGTCCCGCTGCTCGTCGCGGCCGGCCGGTGACAGCGTCTGTGGTGGCGGTGCGGAGGTGGTGCGGGGCTGGTGGTGGAGACGAAGCGCGTCCAGTGGCACCACGCCGATGCACCGATCCGGCGACTCGACGGACGGGGGCGGCATCGCCGCCGCCCCCGGTCGGGCACCTCCGGAGCGGAGCCCTCCCGGAACGGCCTGATCACGACGCCCGCCGCTCCCTCGCATGACCGGCGGCGCGCCCGGCGGCATGGCCTCGGCCGGCCTTGGAGGGTCCCAGGCCCCTGCGCGCTCTCGGCGGGGACCCGCGGGCGGGCTCGGGGATCGGTGGCGCAGGGGCCGATGGGCGGGTGGTTCGCCCGGAGCAGCGGGTCCATGGGCTGGGCCTCGAGCTTCCGCAGCAGGGCGCCACGGAGCGCGTACGCCACCTGGGAGAGGTCGGGCGGCCCCGTGTAGTCCCGGTGGCCCCCGTGGCGGTGCGCCGGTCGGCCGGCTGCGGCAGCATCGACGTGACCTGCGAGAGCGCGGGAAGCGGGAGAGACGGAGGCGGTCATGACAGCAGGTTGGGAGCCCCGGCCCTCGGCCGACGCCGAAGGGGTCGAATGGCGGCCGGCTCTGGACGTGCCGCCGCCGGGGCAGCAGCGCCGCTGGACGGTCTTCCTGCGCTGGCTGCTGCTCCTGCCACAGTTCATCGTCGTCGCCGTGCTCTCGATCGCCGCGTTCTTCGTCACCATCGCGGCCTGGTTCAGCGCCCTGGTCCTGGGCCGCCTGCCCGACCCGATCGCGTCCTTCCTGGGCTCGGTCCTCGCCTACCAGACCCGGGTCTCGGCCAGCTCGGCCCTCCTCGTCGACCGCTACCCGCCGTTCTCCTTCGACGCCCCCGACTACCCGGTGCGCATCGAGCTGCGCGCCACGCCGCTCAACCGGCTCGCCGTCCTGTTCCGGCTGATCCTGATGATCCCGGCGGCGATCGTCAACAGCCTCGCGCAGACCGGCTGGTTCGCGATCGGCTGGGTGTTCTGGCTGATCGGCATCGTCCTGGGCCGCCTCCCCGAGCCGGTCTTCGGTGCCACGGCGGCCGTCGTCCGGTACCGGATGCGACTGGCGGCCTACGCGACGATGCTGACGCCGGTGTATCCCAAGGGACTCCTGGGCGACGCCCCCGACACGGCCGCGCCGTCCGCGTACTCCGCGACGCGTCCGCTGCGCCTGAGCACCGCCGCGCAGGTACTGGTCTGGCTCTTCCTGCTCCTGGGGCTCGCGAGTCACCTGACCTCAGGCACGGTCGACTACGACGACGCGGCCGACGACCGCTCCGGGGCGGGCACCGTACACGAAGGCAGGGTCTGAGCATGGGGTCGGCCCGCAGGCCGTGACGCTGGACCTGCCCGGAACGCCGAGTGTCCCGGGCAGTCATCTGCGGCGGACCGACGAACCGGACACCGGCCGCCACCAGAACCTGTCCTCCTGGCAAGAGGTGCGGGACAGCCGTGGAGCAGCTGCGGCGCCCGATCCCGGAGGCCCTGTGGGACGAGCTGCGCGCCGAGAGGCTGATCGGCCCGGGCACGCCCGTCCCCGTCACCGCACCCGTGGGGGAGGAACCCGACCTGCACATGTCCGCGGCACCGGGGCCGAGTTCCTGAGCGCGGGCGACAACTCCTGACACACCCGCATCGACGGCGGAGGTCCTTCCCGTCTCCGTGCCGGCGTCGGCACCTGAGCGCCCCCGGGGCGGTGCGCCGTCGCTCGCCCGTACGCCGGTCCGGTCCGACCCCTTGACGCCCCCCGTGCGACCTCCTTACTGTCACGCCAGAATTTCGAACGCATGACGAAATTTCGAACAGCAGGGAGTCAACCGCTGTGCGGATCACGGGAATCAGCACGCACGTCGTCGGAACGCCGTGGCGGAACCTGACCTATGTTCAGGTCCACACCGACGAGGGGATCAGCGGGGTCGGGGAGACCCGGATGCTCGGTCACACCGACGCGCTCCTCGGCTATCTCCGCGAGGCCGAGGTCAACCACGTCCGCGGATCGGACCCGTTCGCCGTCGAGGATCTCGTACGACGCATGAAGTACGGGGACTTCGGCCGGGCCGGGGAGATCGTGATGTCCGGCATCGCGGTCGTGGAGATGGCCTGCTGGGACATCAAGGGCAAGGCGCTCGGCGTCCCCGTCTGGCAGCTGCTCGGCGGGAAGGTCACCGATCGTGTGAAGGCCTACGCGAACGGGTGGTACACGACCGAACGCACGCCGGAGGCCTACCACAAGGCCGCCCGGGGCGTGGTCGAGCGCGGCTACCGAGCCCTCAAGATCGACCCCTTCGGCAACGGTCACTACGAGCTCGACCACGAGCGGACCCGGTACGCCGTGTCCCTCGTCGAGGCGGTGCGCGACGCCATCGGACCCGACACCGAACTGATGCTGGAGATGCACGGCCGCTTCTCCCCCTCCACCGCGGTGCGCCTGGCCCACGAACTCGCGCCGTTCCGGCCGGCTTGGCTGGAGGAGCCGGTGCCGCCGGAGAACCTCAAGGCGCTGAAGAAGGTGGCCGACAAGGTGGACATGCCGGTCGCCACCGGCGAGCGGATCCACGACCGGATCGAGTTCCGCGAACTGTTCGAGAACCAGGCCGCCGACATCCTCCAGCCGGACGTCGGCCACATCGGCGGCATCTGGGAGACCCGCAAGCTGGCCGCCACCGCCGAGACCCACTACATGATGGTCGCCCCGCACAACGTGGGCGGCCCGGTGCTCACCGCCGCCTCCCTCCACGTCGGCTTCAGCACACCGAACTTCAAGGTCCTGGAGCACTTCAACGACTTCGCGGACGCCGAGATCAAGAAGGTGGTCAAGGGCGCTCCTCAGGTGGACCCGGACACGGGCTGCTTCCACCTCTCCGAGGCGCCCGGCCTCGGTGTCGCACTCGATGTGGACGCGGCGGCCGAGTTCCCGCAGCAGCAGGCGCGGTTCGATCTGTGGTCCGAGGGCTGGGAGCGGCGACGCCCAGAGGGGACCCGGTGAGCGGCGAGGCCCTCGTCGTCGACGCGCCGGGTGTGTTCCGGCTCGTCCCGCACGTGCCGCGCGAGCCCGGCCCGGGCGAGGCGCTGGTGGCCGTGCACGCGGTCGGTGTCTGCGGCAGTGACCGCGAGGTCTACCGAGGCAGCCGGCCCCCGGGGTACGTCCGCTATCCGCTGGTCCCCGGTCACGAGTGGTCCGGGACCGTCGAGCGGGTGGGCGACGGTGTGCCCGTGACGCTGACCGGGCGCAAGGTGGTGGGGGAGGGATTCCGCAACTGTCAGGTCTGCGACCGCTGCCACGCGGGCGAGACGACCCTGTGCACCGCCGGGTACGAGGAGACCGGCTTCACCCGGCCCGGCGCCATGGCCCCCACCCTCACCCTCCCGGCCCGACTGCTGCACGTCCTGCCCGACGCCGCCGACCTGACCGCGGCTGCCCTTCTGGAGCCCGCGGCCTGCGTGGCGGCGGCGGCGCTCCGTGCGGGCGCCCGGCCCGGAGAGCGGGTCGCGGTGGTGGGCACCGGAGCCCTCGGGCTGCTCGCGGTGCGGTTCCTCGCGGTGGCCTCCCCGGCACGGCTGCTCGTCGTCGGCGCGGACGCCGAGCGGGAGCAGCTCGCCCGGAGGCTCGGCGCCACGGACTTCCGTGTCCGCGACCAAGGCCTCCCGGACGACTTCGACGTGGTGATCGAGGCGGGTGGCTCCGCCGACGCCGCCCGCACGGCCGCCGGCCTGCTGCGGCGCGGCGGCCGCCTGGTCCTGACCGGCATCCCGGCCCCCGGCGCCGAGGGGCTCGATCCCACCGGCCTGGTCGTCCGGCAGCTGACGGTGCACACCGTCTTCGGTGCCCCGCCGGCCGCCTGGGCGCATGCGACGCGCCTGTTCGCGGCCGGGCTGCTCGACCCGCTGCCGCTGGTCACGCACGAGCTGCCGCTGTCCGCGTTCGGGCAGGCCATGGCTCTCGTGGGGGCCGGCGACCCGAAGGTCGGCAAGGTGCTGCTGCGGCCGTAGGCCTCGGCGCCCCGGCGCCCGGACGGGGCCTCGGCCCGGCACGTGCCGGCGAGGGCCGGCCTGCACCCACCGATCCGAACCATGTCCGAAATCTCGAACGCGAAGGACAGCCTGTGACCGACACTTCCGCCGCGACCGCCCGTCGGCCCGCCGAGCAGGCGCTGGCCGCCCTCGGCCTGGGGGCGCCCGCCCCGGACCCCGCCGACGCCTCGCCGCACACCTTCCCCGGCGGGGGCCGCTGGCGCACCGAGATCCCCTCCTGCGAGAGCCCCGAGGCGCTGGCCGTGGTCCTGGAGGAGGCCGACCGGCTCGACGTGCCGGTGCACCGGATCAGCCAGGGCAGCGGTGTGTGGATGCTGACCGACGCCGAGATCGGCGAGATGGTCGCCGCGACCGACGAACGCGCCATCGAGCTCTGCCTGTTCACCGGCCCGCGCGGCACCTGGGACATCGGCGGCTCCGTGCGCACCGACTCGCGGGGGGCCGGGCTGCGGGCGCGCGGGCACGACGCCGTCGCCGGGTGCGTCGAAGATGCCGTACGCGCCGCGGAGCTGGGCGTGAAGTGCCTGCTCGTGGCCGACGAGGGCGTGCTGTGGACACTGCACCGGGCCCGGACGCGGGGCGTCATCCCGGCCGACATCACGCTCAAGGTGTCCGCGCTGATCGGCCCGGTCAACCCCGCCTCGTACGCGGTGTACGAGCGGCTGGGCGCCGACTCGATCAACGTGCCCAGCGACCTGACGCTCGACCATGTCACCGACATCCGACGGGTTTCCGCCGCTCCCATGGACATGTACATCGAGGCTCCCGACGACCTCGGCGGCTACGTGCGGATGTACGAGGTCGCCGAGCTGATCCGGCGCGGCGCACCGATCTACCTGAAGTTCGGCCTCTCGAAGGCGCCCGGGATCTATCCGTACGGCACCCATCTGCGGACCCTCGCCCTGGACACCGCCCGGGAGCGGGTGCGGCGCGGCCGCCTCGCCCTGGACCTGCTCTCCCGGCACGGCGCGGACGGCGCGATGGCGCCGCTCGGCTCCCGGCTGCCGGGGCTCCTGAATCGCTTCGACCTCAACGACGAGAAGAACGAGGACTGATGACCATGCGTAACCGCAGAGCTGTCGTGACCGGCGCCCTGGCCGTGACCGCCTCCCTCGCGCTCGCCGCCTGCGGGCAGAACGCCGAGGGCGGAGGCAAGGACGCCTCGGGTGGCACCGAGGGTGCCACCATCGGCATCGCGATGCCGACCCAGTCCTCCGAGCGGTGGATCGCCGACGGCAAGAACGTCGTCAAGAACCTCGAGGCGAAGGGGTACAAGACCAAGCTGGTCTTCGGCGAGGACGACCCGGACCAGCAGGTCGCCCAGATCGAGAACCTGATCACGCAGGGCGTGAAGGCCCTCGTCGTCGCCGCGATCGACAACAAGTCCCTGAACAACGTGCTCCAGCAGGCCGCCGACGCGCACATCCCCGTCATCGCCTACGACCGGCTGATCCTCGGCTCGAAGAACGTCGACTACTACGCCTCCTTCGACAACACGAAGGTCGGCGAGCTCCAGGCCACGTACATCGTCGAGAAGCTCGGCCTGAAGGACGGCTCGGAGAAGGGCCCGTTCCGCATCGAGCTGTTCGCCGGCTCCAACGACGACAACAACACCAAGTACTTCTTCAACGGCGCGATGGGCGTGCTGAACCCGTACATCGAGAAGAAGCAGCTGGTGGTCGGTTCCGGCCAGACGGCGCTGAACCAGGTCACCACCCTGCGCTGGGACGGCGGCACCGCGCAGAAGCGGATGGACGACATCCTCACCTCCGCGTACAAGACCGAGCGGGTCGACGCGGTGCTCTCGCCGTACGACGGCATCTCCATCGGCATCCTGTCCGCGCTCAAGTCCGACGACTACGGCTCGAAGGCCAAGCCGCTGCCCGTGGTGACCGGCCAGGACGCCGAGCTCGCCTCGGTGAAGTCGATCGTCGCGGGCGAGCAGACGCAGACCGTCTACAAGGACACCCGGGAGCTCGCGAAGGTCGCCGCGAACATGGTGGACGCGGTGCTGCACGACAAGAAGCCCGAGGTCAACGACGACAAGACCTACGACAACGGCAGCAAGGTCGTACCCGCCTACCTCCTCCAGCCGGTGAGCGTCGACAAGACCAACTACGAGCAGGTGTTGGTCGGCGGCGGCTACTACACCGCCGCGGACCTGAAGTAGCGGGAGGAGGCGACCATGACGGGACCCGTCCTGGAGATGCGTTCGATCGGCAAGGCCTTCCCCGGAGTCCGGGCGCTGTCGGACGTCACGCTGACGGTCCGCCGGGGCGAGGTCCACGCCCTCTGCGGCGAGAACGGCGCCGGCAAGTCGACCCTGATGAAGGTCCTCTCCGGCGTCCACCCGCACGGCAGTTACGAGGGAGAGATCCTCTTCGAGGGGGCTGCCTGCCGCTTCCGGGACATCCGGGCGAGCGAACGCCTCGGCATCGTGATCATCCACCAGGAGCTGGCGCTGGTGCCGTACCTCTCCATCGCCGAGAACATCTTTCTCGGCAACGAACGGGCGGCGCGGGGAATCGTCAGCTGGAACGAGACACTGAAGGAGGCGGCCCGGCTGATGCGCCGGGTCGGCCTCGACGAGCACCCGCAGACCCGGGTCGCCGACATCGGCGTCGGCAAGCAGCAGCTCGTGGAGATCGCCAAGGCGCTGTCGAAGGAGGTGAAGCTGCTCGTCCTGGACGAGCCGACCGCCGCGCTCAACGACGAGGACAGCGCACAACTCCTCAGCTTGATACTGGAGTTGAAGCAGCAAGGCATCACCTCGATCATCATCTCGCACAAGCTGGGCGAGATCCGGCGGGTCGCCGACACGGTGACGATCCTGCGCGACGGCCGGAGCATCGAGACCCTCGACGTCACGGACCCGGCCACCAGCGAGGACCGGATCATCAGCGGCATGATCGGGCGGGACCTCGACCACCGCTTCCCGGACCGCACTCCGTTCGCGGGCGAGCCCGGTACCGCCCCGGCCCTGGAGATCCGCGACTGGACCGTGCTCCACCCGATCGACCGGCAGCGCAGGGTCGTCGACGGGGTCTCGCTGTCGGTCCGGCGCGGCGAGATCGTCGGCATCGCGGGTCTCATGGGCGCGGGCCGCACCGAGCTCGCGATGAGCGTCTTCGGCCGCTCGTACGGGCGGTTCGCGGGCGGCACGGTCCTCAAGGACGGCGTGGCCATCCGCACCCGCAGCGTCCCGGAGGCGGTCGCTCACGGCATCGCGTACGTCACCGAGGACCGCAAGCACTACGGGCTGAACCTCCTCGACACCATAGGGCGGAACATCTCGCTCGGCGCCCTCGGCAGGGTCGCCAGACGGGGCGTGGTCGACGCGCACGAGGAGCGGCGGGTCGCCGAGGAGTTCCGTACCTCCATGAACATCAAGGCGCCCACCGTCTTCGAACCGGTGGGCCGGCTGTCCGGCGGCAACCAGCAGAAGGTCGTCCTCAGCAAGTGGATCTTCGCCGGTCCGGACGTGCTGATCCTGGACGAGCCGACCCGCGGGATCGACGTCGGCGCCAAGTACGAGATCTACACCGTGATCGACCGGCTGGCGGCCGAGGGCAAGGCGGTGATCGTCATCTCCTCCGAACTGCCCGAACTGCTCGGCATGTGCGACCGGATCTACACCATGGCCGCGGGCCGGCTCACCGGCGAGGTGCACCGCTCGGAGGCGACGCAGGACGTGCTGATGCGCCACATGACCAAGGAAGACACGAGGGAGAACGACGATGAGCGCTGACGTCACGGTCGAGAAGCCGGCGTCCCGCCCGGCCGGGGGCACCGCCCGGCCCCTGCTGGACGGCATGCGCCGCAACATGCGCCAGTACGGCATGCTGATCGCCCTCGGTGTCATCGTGGCGCTGTTCGCGGTGTGGACCGGCGGCGACCTGCTGCTGCCGCGCAACGTGTCCAACCTGGTGCTGCAGAACAGCTACATCCTGATCCTCGCGATCGGCATGATGATCGTCATCGTGGCCGGGCACATCGACCTGTCGGTCGGCTCGATCACCGCGTTCGTCGGCGGTGTGGCGGCCGTGCTGATGGTGCAGCACCACCTGCCATGGCCGGTCGCGGCACTGCTCTGCCTGGCGATCGGCGCCGTCGCGGGCGCCGCCCAGGGGCTGCTCATCGCCTACGCAGGGATGCCGTCGTTCATCGTCACGCTCGCCGGGATGCTGGTCTTCCGGGGCCTGACCGAGGTCTTCCTCAAGGGACAGACCCTCGGTCCGTTCCCCGACAGCCTGCAGAAGCTGGCCAACGGCTTCCTGCCTGAGGTCGGCCCCACCACGAACTACCACAATCTGACCCTGGTGCTGGGGGTCGTACTGATCGCCGTGGTGATCCGCCAGGAGGTGCGCGACCGGCGCCGGCAGAGCGCGTACGCGCTCGACGTGCTGCCGGCCGGTCTCTTCGCGGTGAAACTCGCCGCGCTGACCGCCTCGGTCCTGATCTTCACGCTGCTGCTCGCCAGCTACAAGGGCGCGCCCGTGGTGCTGTTGATCCTGGCTGTGCTGCTGGTCGGCTTCGGCTACCTGATGCGCAACGCGGTCATCGGCCGCCACGTGTACGCCATCGGTGGCAACCTGCCCGCGGCGAAGCTGTCCGGTGTACGGGACCGGAAGGTCACCTTCCTGGTCTTCCTCAACATGGGCATGCTGGCGGCGCTCGCGGGACTGGTCTTCGCGGCCCGCTTCAACGCGGCCTCACCCAAGGCCGGGCTGAACTTCGAACTGGAGGCCATCGCCGCCTCGTTCATCGGGGGCGCCTCGATGAGCGGCGGCGTCGGCACGGTGCTCGGCGCCATCATCGGCGGCCTGGTGCTCGGTGTGCTGAACAACGGCATGAACCTCGTCGGCATCGGTACCGACTGGCAGCAGGTCATCAAGGGTCTGGTGCTGCTGGCAGCGGTCGGTTTCGACGTGTGGAACAAGCGGCGGGTCGGCGCGTAGCGGGGCCCGGACGGCGAGGGGCGGCCCGCGGGAGGGCCGCCCCTCGTCCTGTTTTCAGCCCCCGAAGGGGGGTTGGGGCAGACCCCGTCCCGCGCCGGGCACCACGAGCAGGGAGCCGGACAGCGGGTGCGGGCGGTCCAGGCCGGTCCGCGCCGTCGTCACGTACAGGTCGGTGAGGCCCGTCCCGCCGAACGCGCAGGCCGTGGGCCGGCGCACGGGCAGCGGCAGGATCCGGTCGAGAGCCCCGGAAGGCGTGTAGCGGCGCACCGCGCCGCCGTCCCACAGCGCCACCCACACACAGCCGTCGGCGTCGACGGCGAGCCCGTCGGGGAATCCCGCCCCGTCCTCGATCACGGCCAACGGGCGGCGGTTCACCGGGTCCTGGGTCTCGGGATCGACGTCGAAGACGTCGACGCGGCGGGTGGGCGAGTCGATGTGGTACATCCGTCGCCCGTCGGGACTCCAGCCGGTGCCGTTGCTGACGGCGACGTCGCCGAGGACGGCGCGCACCGTGCCGTCCGGCGCCACCCGGGAGAGCGAGCCGCCACCGGATGCCTCGTCGTAGCGCATGGTGCCCACCCACAAGGCCCCGTCGGGGGCGACGGCGGCGTCGTTGCCCCGGCGGCCGGGCACCGGCGCGCGGTGCAGCCACCCGAACGCCCCGTGAGCGTCGTAGACCCCCACGCCGTCGCGGAGGTTGACGACGAGACCGCCCTTCGCGCGCGGCTTGGCCGCGCCCACGTGCTGCTCGGTGGCGAGGACGGTGCGGAGACCGGAGGCAGGGTCGTACGTGTGCACCCGCGAGCCCAGGATGTCGACCCAGACCAGCCGCCCGGAGGCGGGATCCCAGGTGGGCCCCTCGCCGAGCTCCGCGTGCTCCCGTACCGCCACCTCGATCACGCGGGGCTCCGGTGGCCCAGCCGCTCGGAGAGCTCCGCGGCGCCCTTGAGGGCCAGTTCCTCCAGCTCGGCGCGGCGCGCCTCGCTCCAGCGGATCATCGGCACGGAGATCGACAGGGCGGCGACCACCCGGCCGGAGCGGTCCCGCACGGGGGCGGCCACACAGCTGACGTCCGGATTGGACTCGCGGCTCTCCAGGGCGATGCCGCGCCGCCGCACCTCGGCCAGCGCCGCGCGCAGCGCGGCCGGGTCGGTGACGCTGTTCGGGGTCATCGCGACCAGCTCGGCCCCGTCGGGGACACGGTCCGCCAACTCCTTCTCGGGCAGCGAGGCGAGCAGCATCTTCCCGACGGAGGTGCAGTGCGCGGGGAGACGGCGGCCGGCGGCGGAGACCATGCGCACGGCGTGCGTGGAATCCACCTTGGCGATGTAGATGACGTCCGTGTCCTCCAGGATGGCGACGTGCACGGTCTCGTCGCAGGTCTCGGCGACGGCGCGGGCCACCTGCCCGCCCTCGGCGGCGAGGTCGAGCTGCTCGGCGTACCGGCTGCCGAGTTGGTACGGCCGCACGCCGAGCCGGTAGCGCCCGGGCTGCTCCGGCACCGGCATCAGGTACGAGCGGGCGGCCAGCGTGGTCACCAGCTCGTGGACCGTGGTGCGCGGCAGCTGGAGCCGACGCACGATATCGGGGGCCGAGAGCGTTCCGTCCCCGTCGAGGAACAGCTCCAGGATGTCCAGGGCCCGCGCCACGGCCGGTACGAGGCGTCCCATGACTGCCCCTTTCCGTGTGTTCGAGATATCAACAGTCGATCGGTATGGCGAACACAGGCTACTGACAGGGGCCACCCGATGTCAGCAGGTCGTTCGAAACTGCGAGAGGACGCGGAGATCACCTGGACGGGCCGGAGGGCACCCCTCAGTGAGCAGCGGGAGGGAGGGTGCACCCGGGAAGCCGCCCTCGTCGTAGGGGGCTTCGGCGGCCGGCGTCCGGCGGTGGGCGGCGCCGGTCGGGCCCGGGCGAACCGTCCGCCCGGGCCCGGCCGGCCGTTGATCAGACGCAAGCGGTCCCGTCGAGCGCGAAGGCCGTCGGGGAGGGGTTGGTCCCGCCGTGCGTTCCCTGGACCCCGAAGCTCGCGGTCGCACCGGGCGCGATCACCCTGTTCCAGTCGGCGTTGCGGGCGCTGAGGGCGGTGCCGCTCTGGGTGACGGTGGCGTTCCAGGCGCCGGTGACGCGCTGGCCACCCGGGTAGGACCAGGTCAGCTGCCATCCGTCCACGGGCGTCGGCCCCGTGTTCTTGACGGTGAGGGTCGCGGTGAAGCCGTTGCTCCAGACGTCGTTCACCGTGTACGTCACCGCGCAGGCGGCAGTGGGCGGTTCGCCGCCGCCGGATGTCCGCTCGGCGGCGTAGGCGGCGAGCCAGGCCAGCGGGGCGTTCCAGTTGACCGCCACCTCGTTGGTCGAGTACGAGCCGATGTCGTCGACGTAGCAGGCCGCGGGGGCGCAGCCGGCCAGCTTCTCCTCGGCCACGGGGTCCTGGAGCGCGCTGTTGGGGCCGCCCGCGAGCGAACCGGCCGGCGGATGGGGGAGCGAGGGGTCCAGCTGGTGTGCCCAGAAACGGTGGTGCTGGTTCTGCGAGGACGTCTCGCCGTAGCCGGTCACGTAGGACTGCCCGAGGGCGTTGCGGCCGAGCAGGTAGTCCATCGCCTCCAGCGCGCCGATCCGGTAGCGCCCGTCGCCGGTCAGCTCCGCGGCGACGGCCATGACGACCGCGTCGTTGGCGACCTCGCCGTTGGAGCCCCAGAAATACCCGTCCGACGGGACGGGAACCGCGTACCCCTGGGCGGTCATCCTGGCGAGATGGCCGTCGGCGGCCGCCGTCACCGAGGAGCGGACCCGGGCGACGTCGGTGGCCGGCAACCCGTTGGGGACCGTGGCCAGGACGAGCCGGCCGAGCGCGGCCGTGTCCGCCCAGCCGAAGCCGTAGGGGGTGAAGGCCGTGGCGGAGGTGTGCCAGGACGAGGAGGTGACCGCCTCCCGGTAGGCGCTCTCGCCGGTCGTCGCGTACAGCTCGGCGGCCGCCCAGTAGAACTCGTCGGTGACCTGCGCGTCCCCGTACGCGCCTCCGCCCGTACTGTCCGAATCCGGCGCGTACAGTGCCGGGTTCGCCTGCGCCGCGGCCCAGGCACGGCGGGCGGCCGACAGGCATCGGTCGGCGTACGCGGAGTCGTACGGCCGGAAGACGCGGGCGCACTGTGCGGCCGCCGCCGCGAGGTTGAGGGTCGCCGCCGTGGACGGGCGGTGCAGCTCGCGTGGCTGGGCGTCCTGTTCGGGGCGCATCGGCATGCCGGTCCAGGCAGCGTCATGGATCTTGTGGAACGCCATGCCCGCGTACCGCTCGCCCTCGGGCACCTGCATCCGCATCAGGAAGTCCAGCTCCCAGCGGGCCTCGTCCAGGACGTCCGGCACGCCGTTGCCGCGCTCGGGTACGCGCAGGGTGGAGTCGCCCAGCGGAGCGTCCCTTCCCGCTCGCTTCGCCCGCTCGAAGGAGTTGACCACCAGCCAGGTGGAGATGCCGCCGTTCACCACGTACTTGCCGTGGTCACCCGCGTCGTACCAGCCGCCCCTGACGTCCCGGACGCCGTCGCACACGGTGGCCTGGCACGGGACGGCGGTGTCGCCCTTGTTGGGCGCGACGCCGAGGTGTCCGGCCGGGCGAGCGTAGGCGGAGCCCACCAGGGAGGCTTCGACGGGGATGCCGCTGCGCTGGTGGTGGAAGAACGCCATCGAGTCGGAGCGCAGGGTGTCGTAGAGGTCCGCGCGGATGTCGAAGGGGACGCTGCTGCCGCCCTCCACCGCCAGGACGTATCCCGTGCCCGCGCTCCGGTACGAGGAGAAGTCGGCCACGTGGAGGGACTGCCCGGAGGGGGCGTCGGCGCCGTAGGGGACGGTCGAGCCCGCGGCGACCACCGTGCCGGTCGCGTTCCGCAGCTGCCAGGAGAGTGCGCCCGTCGCCGTGGTGACGACGGTGGCGCGCTTGGGGCCGTCCGGCAGATATCCGACCTGGTTGACCCGTACGGCCGTGGTCGCCGCCGCGGGGACGGTGGCGCCCACGGCAGCCGGTGCGGCCATGAGACCGCCGAGGAGGAGGGTCCCTGCGAGCAGGGCGGTGGAGAGGCGTGTCGGACGGCGTAACGCCGGACTGGTGCGTGGCATGAGCGGCTCCTGTGTCGTCGTGGTGGACCAACGGGGAACGGGGCCGGGTGAGCAGGCCCGTCCGCCACAGCGGTCGGACGTGGTCGCCCCGCCGCCGGCGTCCACGCCCTGGTCGACGTGCTCCTTCTCCGGTTCCGACGGGGAGTGGGAGCGCTCCCAAAGGCGACATGCCGAACACCGGTCGGCAGGTCGGGGATCTGGAGCGGAGACTAGTGACGACCTGTACCACCGTCAACGGGCCCCACAGCAGTGACGCGAAGTCGGCTGCCCTGGCCAATTCGCGGGCGGCCGGGTCCGGGGCGGTAGCGTTCGGCGGGATGGTGCGGGCGGCCCGACCGCCGCTACGGAAGGACCGACCCTGAACCCCCAGCTCGCGGAGACCCTGTCCGCAGCCCTGCTCGTCCTCGTGCTCGCCTGTGCGGTCGTCCGCCCCTTCGGGTGGCCGGAGGCGGTCGTGGCCGTCCCGGCCGCGGCACTGGTGGTCGCCACGGGGGCCATCTCCTTCGACGACGCGCTGGCCGAGGCGGAACGGCTCGGACCGGTGATCGGCTTCCTGGCGGCCGTACTGGTGCTGGCTCACCTCTGCGACGACGAGGGCCTGTTCCAGTCGTGCGGGGCGTGGATGGCGCGTACGGCAGCGGGCCGGCCACGCCGTCTGCTGGCCCAGGTGTTCCTGGCCGCGTCGGCGATCACGGCCGTGCTGAGCCTGGACGCCACGGTGGTGCTGCTCACCCCGGTGGTGTTCGCGACCGCCGCCCGTATCGGCGCACGTCCGAAACCCCACGTCTACGCCTGCACCCACCTGTCGAACACGGCCTCCCTGCTGCTGCCCGTCTCCAACCTCACCAACCTGTTGGCCTTCGCGGCCAGCGGGCTGAGCTTCACCCGGTTCGCCGCACTGATGGCCCTGCCGTGGGCGGCGGCGATCGGCGTCGAGTACCTGGTCTTCCGGCGCTTCTTCGCCACCGACCTGGACGCCGGAGCGCAGGCCCCCTCGGAGGCCGAGCCCCCGCAGCTGCCGCTGTTCGCCCTCGTGACCGTGGGATGCACCCTCGCCGGCTTCGTGCTGACCTCCGTGGTCGGCATCGACCCGGCGTGGGCCGCCCTGGCAGGCGCGCTGGCCCTCGCCGTCCGGGCCCTGATCCGGCGCCGCACCACTCCCCGGGCGCTGGTCCGCGCTGCCTCCGTACCCTTCCTCGCCTTCGTACTGGCCCTCGGGATCGTCGTCCTGGCGGTGGTGGACAACGGTCTCGACGACGCGTTGGGGCACTTGATCCCCGAGGGCACCGGCCTGCCGGCGCTGCTCGCCCTCGCCGCTCTGGCCGCCGTCCTCGCGAACGTCATCAACAACCTGCCCGCCGTCCTGGTGCTGCTGCCGCTGACCGCCCCGTCGGGACCCGGAGCCGTTCTCGCCGTCCTGCTCGGGGTCAACATCGGCCCCAACCTCACCTACGCCGGGTCGCTGGCCACCCTGCTGTGGCGGCGCATCGTCCACGCACACGACGGTGAGGTGGAGCTGAAGGAGTTCACCCGCCTCGGCGTGTACGCGGTACCGGCGAGCCTCCTCGCCGCAGTCCTGGCACTGTGGCTCTCGCTGACCGTCATCGGAGGAGGCTGACCCCATGGCCGTGGTCGTCTGGATCGTCGAGGGCACCTGGCGCGCCTGCGTGGACGCCGCCCGCGCCCACACCCCGGCGGACGCCGACGTGGTCCTGCTGCACGTCACCCCCGCCGACGTACCCGGCGCGGCACACGGCGCCTTCGCCGGCCTGCTCGGCCGCGGCCACCCTTCGGGGGACCGCCCGGCCGAAGGCTGGGGGAGGGACCCCGGCACGCGCGTGGAACACCTCGCCGCCGCCTCCGGGGGGCAACTGCTCCAGGACGCCGCCGACCGCATGGGCCGCCCCTGCGTCCGTACCGAGCGCACCGGGCGCGTCGAGCGCGAGGTCGTCGCCGCGGCCGAGGGGTGCGACCTGTTGATCCTGGCCCGTGACGGCGACCGCACCCATCTCGGTCCGCACAGCCTCGGCCCCGCCGCACGCTTCGTCCTCGACCACGCCCCCTGCCCCGTACTGCTCGTCTGGCCCGAGCCGCCGCCGGGGCTCCCCGCAACGCCGCACCCGCCGGCTCGCCGCACCCCCTGACGGGCGACGAAGACCCCGGGCGCGGAGGCGGGTTCGATCCCCGGGCGCGGAGGCGGGTTCGATCCCCGGGCGCGGAGGCGGGTTCGATCCCCGGGCGCGGCCCGTGGAGCCGTCCGGAGCGTCGAGCGGGTTCACCGGCGCACGGGAACTCCGGCCGGCTGCCGTCCCGAGGTCGCCGGCTGCGGAGCGGATCGCTGAAGCACCTCCGCCCCGCCGCCCCGGGCGGCGGGGCCGGCGGGTCAGCCGCAGGCCTGAGGGAGGACCCCGAAGTCGGCATGCAGGCGCCGACCGTGGTCCACCTGCCGCACCGGGCCGGTCAGGTCCACCCGGGCCGTCAGCCGCGGATCCGTGCTGGACGCGCTGAACCTCAGTTCCAGCTCTCCCGGTTCGACGATGCGAGTCCCCGGCCATGCGAAACGCGTCGGCGCGCGTCAGAGGGCGGCACCATCTCCCGCGCATTCCCCATGAGTTGACCCGGCAAATACACGACGCGCGGACCGTTGACACGTTCCTCGCGGGGACCTTACGGTCGCGCCACGATTTCGAACGCGTGTCGAAATATCGAACGCTCTACGTCAAGGAGTCCCATCGACATGACCATCAACAGGCGGACGGCGATGGCGGCGGGCGCTGCCGGAGTGGCGGCAGTGGCGGCGGGGGCGGCCCCGTCATTCGCCGCGGGCGGCGCGGAAAGGCTGGGCGGGGGGCCGCTGAAGGAGCTGTTCGGAACCCTGCCCGACGGCACACCCGTCCACCGCTGGACGGTGGCCGCGGGAGGCACCCGGCTGCGCGTGCTCTCGTACGGCGGCATCGTCCAGGCCCTTGAGATCCCCGACCGGCGCGGGCGGTACGCCAACGTGTCGCTGGGCTTCGACAACCTCGAGGACTACGTGGCGGGCAGCCCCTACTTCGGCGCGATCATCGGCCGCTACGGCAACCGCATCGCGGGCGGGGCCTTCACCCTCGACGGCCGTACGTACCGGCTCCCCGTCAACGACGACGAACAGCCTGCACGGCGGGGACAAGGGCTTCGACAAGCGGGTGTGGGACGTCGAGCCGTACGCGCGGGGACGGGACAACGGCCTCACCCTGCGCTACGTCAGCGCGGACGGCGAGATGGGCTACCCCGGCACCCTCCGCATCCGGGTGGACTACGTCCTCACGCCCCGCGGCGACTTCCGCATCGACTACAAGGCCACGACGGACAGGGCCACCGTCGTGAACCTCACCAACCACACGTACTTCAACCTCGCGGGGGAGGGCAGCGGCAGCGTCCTCGACCACACCCTGAGGATCGCCGCGTCCCGCTACACCCCGGTGGACTCCACGCTCATCCCGACCGGCGCACTCGCCGGGGTCGCGCACACCCCCTTCGACTTCCGCAGTGGCAAGCCCATCGGCCGGGACATCCGCGAGGCGCACCCGCAGGTCGTCTTCGGCCGCGGCTACGACCACAACTTCGTGCTCGACAAGGGGCTCACCGCCACCCCGCACCCCGTCGCGACCGTTACGGAGCCCGTCCACGGCCGCGTGATGGAGATCGCGACCACCGAGCCGGGCATGCAGTTCTACAGCGGCAACTTCCTCGACGCCACGCTGGCGGGGTCCTCCGGGAAGGTCTACCGCCAGGGAGACGGCTTCTGCCTGGAGACCCAGCACTTCCCCGACTCGCCCAACCAGCCGTCGTTCCCGTCGACGGTGCTCCGCCCGGGACAGACCTACCGCTCGACGACGGTGCACTCGTTCTCCGCGCGCTGATCGGGGGCACCGTTGACGACGGGATCCGCGAGTCGCTGCGGTCCGTCCGCCGCTCGGGCCTTGGGTGCCACCGCAACGGGTCGGCTCGCAGCTGTGCTCCGCCGCGCAGATCGGGGCTCACCGGGGTGCGCGGGCCGACTCGGCCTGCCGCGGGGCTTCCGTGGCTAGAGTGCCCGCGTGAGTACACGCGGGTCCCGGGGGCCATACACCAAGACCGCCGCCAGGCGACGGGAGATCCTCGACGCCGCCCTCGCGGCCTACGCCGAAGCCGGCAGCCGAGGGGTCTCGGTGCGGGACATCGCCCAGCGGGTGGGGATGACCGACGCGGGGGTGCTGCACCACTTCGGCAGCCGTGAGGCGTTGCTCACCGCAGTCGTCGAAGCGCGCGACACCGCCGCCTCCGCGGCGTACACCCCGGAGACCGTGCTGTGGCGGACCGAGCTGCTCGCCGAGAACGCCGCCACGCCCGGCCTGGTCAAACTGTTCCTGGACATCGCGGCCGCGGCCGCGGACCCGGACCATCCCGGGCACACGTTCTTCACCGAGCGCTACCGGGGGCTACGGCGGCAGATCGCGGCCCTGCTGCTCGCCGGTCCGCCCGCGGGGACGGAGGACGCCGGCCCCCAGTCCGCGTCGGACGCGGACTGGGCCGCCCGGATCCTGCTCGCCGCGACGGACGGCATCCAGCTCCAGTGGCTGCTGGAGCCGTCCATCGACATGGCGGGCGACATCGGGCGGTTGCGCGACGTGTTGCTCGACGCCCTGCGCGACGACGGTGGTGCGGGGCCGGGCCCCGCACCTCAGCCGGAGGAGTAGTCGGCGCCGGAGACGTCGGCGCCCGAAGGGAGCGTCACGGCCACGCGTGTGCCGCGTGCCGTGGGGACGACCGCGCAGTCCGTGGTGTAGGCACGGACCAGGTCGATGCCGCGGCCGCAGCACGCGCCGACGCCGTCGCCGGGGAGGCGGGTGCGCCGGGTGCGCCACCGGCCGCTGTCGTGGACCTGGACCGTGACCGTCCGGTCGGTGGCCGTGAGGAGCACGGCGACGTCCGGGCTGCCGCTGTGCCGGACCACATTGGCGACGAGTTCGGTGACGACGACGGCCAGGGCCTCGTCGGTCTGGTCGCCCAGGTTCCATCGGCGGGCCGTGTCCCGGGCGAAGCGCCGGAGTGAAGGGACCGCCTCGGTGGTCGCGGCCATGACGGACACGGCCCGCCGGGTGCCGTCGAGGCCCCGGCCGGGCTGGTGGGGGAGGGCGTTCGGGGAGATGCCGGGTGCGCTGGTCCGCACGGCTGCGGGGGAGGCGGGGACGGGCATGTGGGGGACTCCTTGCGCCTGTGGGGAGGGGCGCGGTCGACGGCTCGAAACCGTCCATGAAGCCACCGTAAGTCCCAAAACTTTGGATGTCTAGGTTTTTGCCTGCCGGGTCTCCGGCCGTGGAACTCCATGGTCGGAGACCCGGCGACGGGACCAGAGGTGGTGGCGAGGCGTGGAGTCACCTTCCCCGACGGCGTCCTCGGGCCGGCCACGCACCGTGACGCAGGCCGGCCGGAACCGTCAGAACCGGACCGTCCAGCTGACCGTGGGCCTCATCGTCCGGGCGATGGCGTCGTCCCGCACCGAAGGTGTCCGGTCCTCGGCGGTGAGCGTCAGCGTGTGAGTCCGGAGGTCGAGCAGCCGCAGGGCCAGTTCGGACACGCGCACGTCGGTGCGGCCCGCGAGGGACTTCATCTCCCGCCCGTCCAGGTACCAGCGGACCGTGAGCTGACGTCCGTCCGCCCCCGCGAGCCGCGGTACGAGGGCCTTGGCGGTGTCGCCCCTGCGGAGGGTGCGATCGGTGGCCGTGACGGCGGAGGCGATGCGCGCCTCGCGGTAGAAGCCGGCGATCATCGCCTCCACTCCGGGCAGATTGAAGGGCTTGCCGAGGGTGCGCATCAGGGAGTTCTCGGTGGGGCGCCGCAGCCCGGTGACGTAGTAGCCGCCGCCCTCGTACGCGCCGACGGTGCCGCCGTCGGGAGACTGCTCACCGAGCCAGCGGTGCCACTTCGCACCCCGGTCGGCCAGCTCGTCGGCGGTGCGCGTGGTGATGTTGGAGTCGGCGGGCTCAGGGCCCACGTACCGCTCGTAGCCGGGGTAGTCGGGGTAGAAGTACTCGTCGGCGAGCTTGCCCAGGGAGTGGCCGGTCTCGTGGATCGCGACCTGGCCGGACTTCTCGTTGCCCGCCGAGGCCGTGGATATGCCCTCGTAGCCCAGCGTCTCGCTGGGCTCGTTGTAGCCCGCACCGCCGTACTTGGTGCTGTTGGCGAGGACGAGCACCAGATCGGCCTCGGGGGCCTTCGCCACGTACCCGTCGACTTTGTCCTGGTCGACGCAGAGCAGCCGCTCGATGCCGTCGCACCAGAAGTACGAGCCGAGAGCCGTGTCGCGGAGGGTGTCGGGGGCGGGGTCGCCGGAGACGCCGGACTGGTTCGAGACGGCGTCGACGGTCCAGACGTTGAAGAGGTTGCGGTAGGTGGTGTACGGCTCGACGGCCGTCAGCTCGGCCCATTTCTGCTGGGCGTCGGCGTGGAAGCGGGGCAGTTCGGCGACGGTGTAGCCGTCTCCGACGACGACGATGTCCAGCCGGTCGGCGGTGGGGCCGTTGTCGACCATCTTCGCCACCTCGCCGTCGGCGACCGCCTCGGTCGCCGTTAGGCGCGAGGCCGGCTGGTTCCGGCCCTCCGGCGGCACGTGCGTGTGGCCGGATCCGGCGAGCGTCCCGTGCTCCGGCCCGGGTATCTCGACCTCGACTCCGGTGGTGGGGGGTGTCGTCGGGTCCGCGGCGGCGCTGCCGGGTGCGGCGGCGAGTACGGCCGCGAGGGCGACGGCCACTCCGGCCGTCATGGCTCCGCGTCGTGCTGAACGCATGAAATCAGCCCCTTGTCAGGCGAGTTAAGCGCGTCAGTAAATCTGCTGAACAAGTCGCTTAACCTAGGGGGAAGTCGAGGGGTGCGCAATGCCTGCCGCGTCTGGATACTGGGCAGTTCACGAACCAGGGGGTCCCCATGGACGATCCGGCCACGATCGGCCACCGAGTACAGCGGCTGCGCACTCAACGCGGGTTGACACAAAGACAGTTGGCCGAGCCTTCGTACACCCCCGCATACGTCTCGACGCTGGAGTCGGGCAAGGTCAGGCCCTCGGAGACCGCGCTCCGCTTCCTCGCGGAGCGGCTCGGTACGTCGTACGAGGAACTGGCCACCGGCCGGCCCGCGCACCTCGCCACCGAGCTGCGGCTCGCTCTCACCGACGCCCACCAGCAGCTGGCCGGCGGGACGGCGGACGAGGCCGCCGTGCGCTACCGCCGGCTCCTCACGGACGCGGAGCACCTCGGACTCGTTCCCGAGCAGGCCGAGGCGCTGCTCGGGCTCGGCGACTGTGCCCTGGAGACCGGTGAACTGGGCGACGCGGGCCACCACTTCCAGGCCGCCGAGCGACTGCTCGCCGAGGAACCGCTGCCCCGCCGCGCCCGCGCGATCCGAGGCCGTGCCGTCGCACACCTCCTGGCCGGGGAGCTGCGCTACGCCTGCTACCTCCTCGAATCCACCATCGACGAGCTCGGTGCGAGCGGCCTGGCGGACCCCGAGGCGCTGGTCATCCTGTACGCCGCCGTGATCGGCCCGTACATCGACATGGGTGCACACGCCCGTGCCGCGCACGCCGCCGAGCTCGCCCTGGCGCTGGCTCCGCAGGTCGACGATCCGGCGCTGGTGGCGGGCATGCACCGGCAGGTGGCTCGCACCTTCCTCGCCGAGGGGCGCACGGCCGACGCCGACGCCTCCCTGGCCAAGGCGCAGGCGATCTACCAGCAGCTCAGCCTGCGCACCGATCTCGCGCACTGCCACTGGATGCGCGGCTACGTGCAGGCGCAGAAGGGTGAACTGGAGGAAGCTGAAAAGGAGTTGCGCCTCGCCCGGGACATGCTGAACGCCAGGCGCGCGGCGCTGTTCACCGCGCAGGTGGAGGTGGAGCTGGCCGATGTCCTCCGGCGGCTCGGACGGCACGGCGAGGCGTCGGATCTGCTCTCTGCATTTCTCGAGCTGGGCGACCGGCACGGCGCGGTGCACGCGGGGGGTGCGCACAGGCTGCTCGGGCTGATCGCCGAGGAGCGGGGGGACAGCGAGACCGCCGAGGAGCACTACGTCATGGCGCTCGGACTGCTGGAGCGCAGCGGCGCGAGCGGCGACCTTGCCGATCTGTGCCGTCTGCTCGGCGACCTTCTGCGCCGCGGCGGCCGCACCGAGGCCGCCCTGGACGCGTACCGCACGGGGCTGGGCCATCGGTCGACCCCTGGCACGACGACACTGGGACCGGCTCCGACGGCACCGGCGTTCCCGCGGCACTGAACGAGCGTCCGACAGCGCACTCCCAGCATGGTCGAGAGCACCGCTGACGAACGGAGGTCAGGGGCCAAGTCCTGTGACGTCTTCGTCCTGGCGGGGTCACACAGGCAGCCAGTCCGGCCACCACGGCGGGACATTGTCCGGAGAGCAGGCGCTGACCCCGACCGGATAGTCGGCGGGAGCATTCAGCGTCGCCATGAGCACCCAGTAGACGCACAGCGTGGGGAGCACGGCCACCCCGGCGGCGAGCAGCAGGTTCCTTCCGCCGAGCACCCCGAACACGATGGACCAGATCAGCGCGACGACGACCCAGACGGCGAAGAAGACGGGAATCAGGGACCAGAAATTCGCCGATGCGTTGACTCCTATTTCGCACTCGTCCCAAGCTCTCGCGAGCATCGCCATCCCGCCGTAGCCGGCTACAGCCCCGATGACGGGGCCAAGTACGCAACCGACGAGGCGGCGAGCAGCCTGCGCATCTCCGGACAACTTCCGATTCTCCCGTTCCGAACGCCGCTCGCCGGGCGCACCACCGCGTGGGGCACCCGGCTCGATTCCGAGTGGTTGGGACTACGGCCACCTGCCGAGCGACGGCTGATTGCTCCGACACTGCAGGTCGGGATGGTAGCTGAGGTGACCGGTGACGCCTCGGGCGCCGGTCTGGAGCTCCGGGAACGCCGTATCGGCGCCGCACTTGTCGTCGAGGCGTGCCGTTGCCCGTGCAGGGGAAACCGCCGGCTGCCGGTGCGCACCCTGCAGGGATGCGGTCCGGGATAGGGCACGATGGCCCGATGAACGCACAACAGGGAAGCACGGCTGAGGAATCCATCGGGGAGATCGCCCGGCGACTCGTCGGGGCAGACACAGGCGGCTGGACGCCGGAGGGTGTGAGGGCCCTCGCGGCTGAGCTGGGATGGGCTTGGGGCGGCACGTCGGACGCTCCCGTGCTGATCACCGGTCGGTCCTCGGGCCATGCCCGCCTGCGCCCGGTCGGCGACTACGAGAAGCGTTACGTCGACGGCGAGTCGTACGTGGAGCTCGCGGTCCCGGTGACGGTTCCCGCGCCGGACGCCGCAGCGCAGGCGGCCGCCTTCCGCGCGGCGAAGGAGGAGGTCACCGCCGCACTGGGCGAGCCGTCCATCATGGGCTCGCACGGTGACATGGGCCCGTTCTACGACAGCGAGCCGCTCTGGGGCGCTCCCTTCCTGCGCTGGCGCGGCAGGCCGGACACGCTCGAACTGCGCGCCGGGAAGTCGGGTCCGGAGCTGGTCCTGCAGCCCACCGACCCCGCGGAGAACTGGTTCTGGCGTCAAGGTGTCGGGGAGGAGCATTCGATCAGCGGCTTCTTCGGCAGCAACCGTGATCAGGCCAACGTCGGCCTCGGTTTCCCGGGCGGTTGGACCGCCCGTAGCTGGGAGACCGTCACCCGGTCGCTGGGAGACTTCCTGGGAGCGCTGCCTGCCGAGACCACTGCGCTGGGGGTGCGCATCGCGATGCCGTTCTACGGGCGCAACGGCCACAGTGCGCCCCTTCTTTTCGACGTGGTGTGCGGCGACCGGCTCTCGATCGCCTGCTTCGCCCCGGACGACGTCGATCCCGCCGCACTCGGCTGGGGGACGGTCGCCGAATTCCCGCACACCGCCTCGGTCTTCGGCGACGACGATCCGGTCTGGCGGGTGGACGCGGGCGGCCCCGGCGAACCGAAGGGCCGCGCACTTGCCGAGATGCTCGTGGCCACGGCCAGGGCGGCGGGCGCGAGCGATCCCACCGACCTGGTCATCGGCGGCGAGGCGAGCTACGTGGACGGCTACCACGTCACCTTCTACGGGCTGGGCCTGCCGACCGGCTGACCGCCTCCCTCGCGCGCACCGCCGCGGCGGTGCGCGCCCTGGTCCCCGGCGCTCGCCCGGACCGGGGCACGGGCGCCCGCCGGGGCAGGCCCAGGCCAGGCGACTTTCTGTCTCTCGGTGTCGGCTCCTCGAACTGATGGAGCACCGGACGCTCGACGGACACATCCAAGAGCTCGTCTACCGGCCCACTGCGCATGCCTGAAACGCCGGAGAGCCGGCTGGGTCTACCAGCCCACGATGCGTAGGAGGAAGAAGGCGGCCACCGCCACGGCTCCGACGGCGATGAGGCCGAGAATGGCCCAGGGGTGCTCCCACAGCCCCCCGTCAGGGCGTTCCTGATGGGCCGATGCTGTCGATCCCTCTGCCTCCGGTGTCTCTTCCGGCGGCACCTTGGGTGTGGACATGATTCCTCCGTAGCTCTCAGGCGGCTGAAGCTCCCGGCGATGGGGCGGTCGCCTGCTGTGGCCCGACCGGTGCCCGTCGTGGTTCCCGATCCTCCAGGTGCCCCAGGAGCTGGTCCAGGAGCGCGTACACGTGCGTGCAGGGATCTGCGCCCGGTCGAAGGGGTGGTGGACTTCCCACGACGGCTCGGGAGGCGAACCCGGTGTCCAGGTGCGGGAAGCGGGCGTCGACCACGGCGATACGACGTCGGCGGACCTCCCGCGTCAGGACACGGAGCCAACAGGCCAGGGCAGCCTTCGACGCCGCGTAGTCGGCGGTCCCCGTGAGCGGGGCGTTGACGATCGCCCCGGTCACGGCTGCCAAGAAGCCGCCGTCGCGGACCACGGGCACGGATCCCCTCAGCACGGCCATCGGGCACAGGGCATTGACGGTCATGAGGTGCTCGGCGACAGCGTTCGGGACCTGGGCGGCCGTCCCGAAGCCCGCGACCCCGACGGTGACGAGGACGCCGTCGAGGCGGCCCAGCTCGGAGAGGGCCCACGGGCCGGCCTCTGCGCAGGCATCCAGGTCGTAGGCGTCCAGGAGTCGGGCCGGGCAGCCCGTCCGCGCCGCCAGGTCGCGAAGGCTCCTCTCGTTCCGGCCCGCCAGCGCGACGCGGGCGCCGCGACGCACGAGCTCCAGGACCGCCAACCGGCCTATCTCCCCCGTCGCGCCGACCACCAGCACCGGTGCGGCCCTGTCAGCGGTGGTCATCTCGGCCCCCGGAGGCCTGAGCGCAGCAGACCGCACAGCGCTCCGAACCCGCAGATGCCGCTGAGGCGGCGGTCCAGGGGCAATTCGTCTCGCAGGCGCATGGGGCCCTCCCAGAGGATCGCATCCGTCTGTCCCGAGGTGACCAGCGTGACCGACGCCGACCCGTGTGTACATTCGCAGTGATTCTGCATCGAATACTCTGCTGTGGCTTCGCCCGGCCCCTGGCTGCCGGTCACCTGAGGTACTCGGCAGCCTTCCGTACGATGGTCGCCGCCGAAGCGGAGCGCGCGGGAGCCGGGGCACCGGGGCGGGCGTCCCGGGGAGGGGCCGGCCAGGAGCCCGCCGCAGCTCGGTGGCAGCGCCGGGGTGGGCCACGCCGCCGGCGGGTGGCAGTCTTCAAGGAGCGGCTTCGCCTCGATCGTGCTCCTGGAGCAGCAGCTCCTGCAGGTCGGTCAGTCGGTCGAGGCCACCCACCGGGCCCGCGGTGCGGGCGTTGTGCGCCAGGCGGTGCCGGTGCCGGTGCAGGAAAGCCCAGTAGCCGGCGGTGAAAGGGCAGGCGTCCGCCCCGACACGCCGGTCGGGCCGGTAGCGGCACGATCCGCACAGGTCGCTCATCCGGTCGATGTAGGCGCCGCCCGAGGTGTAGGGCTTGGTGGTCATCCTCCCGCCGTCCGCGTACTGCGACATGCCGAGCACGTTGGGGAGCATCACCCAGTCGTATCCGTCGACGAAGGAACGATGGAACCAGTCGGTGAGCGCGGCCGGGTCCCAGCCCCGCTGGAGCGCGTAGTTGCCGAGCACCATGAGGCGTGGGATGTGGTGGGTCCACCCCGTGTCCCGCACCTGGCGCAGGACGGTGGACAGACAGCCGGCAGTGACCGCGTCCGCGTCCAGCTCGGTCCACCAGGAAGGCAGCGGCGTCGTGTGCCCGAGTTCGTTCGAAGTGCGGTAGTCCTCGTCGAAGTGCCAGTACAGGTGCCAGACGTACTCCCGCCAGCCGGCGATCTGCCGGACGAAGCCCTCGACGGAGTTCAGCGGTGCCTTGCCGGCCCGCCACGCGGCCTCCGCCCGCTCCACACATTCGGCCGGATCCAGCAGGCCCAGGTTCAACGAGGAGGAGAGCAGGCTGTGGCTCATGACGGGGTCGGAGGCCAGCATCGCGTCTTCGTGGGCGCCGAAGCCGGCGAGGCGGTGGTCGATGAAGCGCCGGAGCGCAGCGAGTGCCTGTCGCCGGTCGGCGGGGAAGAGTCTCGCTCCGTCCCGGCCGACGAACGAGATGTCCCCTGCGCGCTCCCAGCGGTCCAGGTCGTGGCGGACCTCGGCGTCGATGTCGTCCTCACGGGGGCGGTAGGGGGCCGGAGCGGCCAGCGTCCGTGCTTCCCGGGGTGGGGGCTCCCGGTTGTCGTGGTCGAGGTTCCAGCGGCCTCCCGCCGGTTCACCCGCGTCCATCAGCAGGTCGTGCTCGCGGCGCACATGGCGGTAGAACTGCTCGAGGCGGAGACCGGCGTGCTGGGAGGCCGCCCATGCCGTGAAGACCTCCCGGGTGACGAGGAAGCCGCGTGGCGGCAGGACCGTCACGTTGCCGAGTGAGGCCACCAGGGCGGCAGCGGCCCGCGACGTCGGGTGGTGGACGGTGACCGGCCTGTTGCCCACGGCGCGGTCCAGCCCCTCCCGGTACGAGTCGGCCTTCACGTAGACCACGCGGTCGCCGAGCTCGGCCGCGCGGTGACGCATCGCCGAGAGGATCAGGTGGGCCTTGGCCCGGTGGAACCGTCGTCGCCGGAACACGGAGCGCGACTCGATCATCACCAGGGGGGCCTCGGGCGCAGGACCACCGTCGTCGGGAGCGGTGAACGCCGGCCCCAGCTGATCCCCGAAAAGCCAGTGCGCGCGCATCGGCCGTCGTCCCTCATTTCTTGCACATCACCGTGGGGGCTGTCTGCTCTCTTCATCGTCCGCGGCGGGGAGGGCCTCGCCGCGCGGGACGCGTTGGCGGGTGCCGCGTCGATCACCCGGCGCCGCCCGGACGGTAGGTTCCGGCACTCCATTCGTGGCCCTCCCGGTCCAGCACACGAGCCCGGCGGCTGTGCCATGCGGTGTCCTCAGGCGGAAGGACCGGCTGGGCCCCGGCGCCGACGGCCGCGTCGTACCAGCCGTCCACGGCCTCGGGCTCCGGGAACCACAGATACACCCCACTTCCGGTGCTCGCTCCTTTCAGCTCCGGCACGTCGTAGGCCGCATCCGCGCCGGCGATCATGACGACCGCCTCTCCGAGGCGGACCTCGGCGTGCACCACTGACCCGTGCTCGTCGTCCTGCCGGGCCACGGTGTCGAAGCCGAGCGCGGCAAACCATTCCAGTGCGGCCCGCGGGTCGCGGTAGCTCAGGTAGACACAAAGACTGCCGCCTGACAGCGCTGCCATGAGGCCCTCCCAATTGTCGAGCACGGGCGAGAGTCCGCCCTGGATCTGTTCGCCGCGAGACCGAGGTGCGGGTGCGGAACAAAGAACTCACCCCTGCATCCGTTCCTCTGATGAAAGCCGAAGAACGTGCAGTACGGATGACGGTGGCCGCGGGAAGGCAGGATCCATGGAGAAGCCGTTCCGTTGGGCCGTCGCGCCAGACGGCGGGCGACCCTCCGGGCGTGCCTGCGCGCATGTCGGTGTCCTGGTGGCGCCCGGGGCCTCGGCGCCCGCGCAGCCGCCCGGCTGCGCGGACTGCTTGCGTCGTGGTGACAGATGGGTGCGGTTGCGCCGGTGCGTGACGTGCGGGTACGTGGGTTGCTGCGACACCTCGCGCGGCCGCCACGCCTACGCCCACCATCTGCTGAGCGGACATCCCGTCGCTCTCTCACTGGCACCCGACGAGGACTGGGCGTGGTGCTTCATCGACGAGGTCTTTCTGGTCCGCTCGCCGCTGCAGCGGGTCGCGGGCGCCATGGAACCGGAAGGAGGCACGTGACGGACAGGGAGACGGAGGGCGCCATGAGGAAAGAATCGGTGTGGGACTATCCGCGTCCGCCTCGGGTCGTGGCCGACAGCCGGCATGTGGTGGTCAGGAATGGCCGCGTCACCTTGGCTGACTCCCATCGCTGTCTGCGGGTTCTGGAGACCAGCCATCCGCCGGTGTTCTACGTTCCGCGTCCGGACGTGCGGATCGAGCTTCTGTCCGTCTCGGCGCGGCGGAGCCTGTGCGAGTGGAAGGGTGCGGCCACCTACTGGAGCCTGCGGGGGAAGGCCGGCCGGCCGCCCGTGCCCGATGTCGCGTGGAGCTACGAGGCACCGCGTCCCGGATTCGAAGCGATCGCTGGGCATTTGGCCTTCTACCCCGACCGGGTGGAAGCCTGCACAGTCGACGGCGAGAGGGTGCGGACCCAGCCCGGGGGATTCTACGGCGGATGGATCACGGAGGAGATCACGGGCCCCTTCAAAGGAGGGCCCGGCACCTGGGGCTGGTGACGCGCCGGGGCAGGTACGCCCCAGACGGCACGGGTAGGGAGAGACCCCCGCGCGGAGGAGCGGATCCGCCGGGTCGAGGAGGAGCGGGTGTCCCGCTCCCACGTCAGCGGGGTGGCCACTTCGTCCCTCTGGCTGTCCGGATGGAGAAGATGCCCGGAGGGCCCGTCGGCGTCCCAGGAGTCGTATGGGAGGCTGTTGCGACGGCGCACGCGCGGTCGTGTCTCATGTGTGGGCCCTCAAGCCGATGAGCCGTCCGCCGGGTTGCGTCCGGGTAGCTGCTTCTACGGGGGAGAACTTCGGTGTTCGGAATCATCAGGCCGTGCCGTCATCGCCTGGGCGAAGGCCTGCGTACCGAGTGGATGGCGCACCTGTGTGGGCTGTGCCTGGCGTTGCGCAGCGAGTACGGGCAGTTCGCGCGGGTGGCCACCAACTACGACGGCCTGATCATCTCGGTGCTGACCGAAGCGCAGTCGGAGCGGACGGGCGACTGGCGGCGAGGCGCCGGTCCGTGCCCGCTGCGCGGGATGCGGTCGGCGGACGTGGCGCAGGGTGAGGGCGCTCGGCTGGCGGCGACGGTCTCGCTGGTGCTGGCAGCGGCGAAGATGCGTGACCATGTGGCCGACGGCGACACCCTGTTGGGGCGCCGCCCGGTGGCGCCGGCGACACGCCGGATCGCCGGCAGCTGGGCCCGTGCGGGCGCAGCGGGCGGCGAACGACTCGGCTTCGACACCGCGGTGCTGCTCGGGGCGGTCGAGCGCCAGCCGGAGGTCGAGCGGTCGACCGGCCCCGGTGGCTCTCTGCTGACGGTCACGGAGCCCACGGAGACGGCGACGGCGGCCGCCTTCGCGTACACCGCAGTGCTCACGGACCGCCCGGGCAACACCGAACCGCTGTCGGAAGCCGGCCGCCTGTTCGGTCGACTGGCGCATCTGCTGGACGCGGTGGAGGACCAGGACGCGGACGAGGCGGCAGGCGCGTGGAACCCGATCGCCGTGACCGGCGCGCAGCGCGCCGAGGTGCGCCGGCTCTGCGACGACGCCGTACACGGGATCCGACTCGCCCTGTCCGACGCCGTGTTCGTCGACGGGCGGCTCGTACAGGCACTTCTGGGCAACGAGTTGGAGCGTGCCGTCGAGCGGGCCTTCGACCCACGGCACCGCCACCATGAGCACCGCCGCCAGAGGCGGGGCGGCCTGCGTATGCTGCCCTGGCTGGGACGTCGTACGGCGACGGAAACGGGCGCGGCCTGCGGCGTCGGGGCGCTCGCGGGCACGGCCCCGGTGGACGGGCCGATGGCATCGGGCCGACCGTCCGAGGGACAGTGCCGGCGGTGTCACGAGTGGCGCCCGTTGTGCGCCGACTGCAGGTTGTGCTTCACCTGCTGCCGCTGCAACGTCGACGACGGCCAGGACGGAGAACCCTGGCAGTTCGGCGACGGCAACCGCACCGGGGGCTCCAGCAGGGATGGTTCCGGGGGCGACGGCTGGTTCGGCGGCGGCCAGGGCGGCGGCAACTCGGGCGGCTCCGGCGGCGGTCACGGGCCGAGCGGCTCCGGCGGCGGCTCGGGTGACGGCTGCGGCGGTGGCTGCTGCAACCCGTGCAAGTGCTGTTGCGACTGCTGCGACTGAAACGTCACACGCCTCGTTCGCTCTGCCCCGCCACCACCGCCGACTCGCTCGAGTCCAGTGCCTCCGGCCTCTCGTGTGCTTGGCGCCCCCGGTTGCGCCAGCGCGTGTTCCTCGGTGGGGGAGACGGTGGCAGTTACGGCATCGACTCGGCGGACGGGCGAGCCCCGCCAGCAGCGGGCTGCGGCCTTCGCGTGGCGGCGACATCCTGCACGGCTCCCGTCGACCGGCTGGGACGACATCTGTGGCCCGTACCGTGGTGTCTGACCGGCCGTTCGCCTCGGGGCGTGCCCCGCGGCGGAGAAATGGCTGATTCGCGTCCGGTGCCCGCAGGTCGTGGCTTAGGGTGCGGCTGAACGACGGTGTGCGGGTGTTTTTCGGGGGTTCGGGTGAGCGGTTCGGTTACTCCTCAGTTGGTCTTCGTCCACGGGATCGGCGGGCTGCGGGACACGGAGCAGCAGCGCCGCGAGTGGCTCGAAGCCCTGGCCGACGGAGCGCGCAGGGCCGGGCACTCCGATGTGATCTCCGGGCTGACGCGGGGATGGCTGGCGGAAACCCGGTTCGCCAACTACAGCGATCTGTTCACGGACGCCGAGGCGCAGGGGGGATCGGCAGGGGTGTCCGACGACCCCGAGGACGTCGCCTTCCTGGAGGAGTTCGTCGCCGCACTGGTCGACGAACTCGGCCACCAGGCCCGGGAACAGGGCGACAGGAGGGCATCGGCGGTCGTCGAGGACGCCCGGGCCCAGTTGCCGGGCATGGACGACGAGCAGGAGCAGGGGCTCGGAGAGCCCGTCCGTGTCCTCGGCCGGGCGCTGACGTCGCTGCTGCAGATCCCCGGGCTGCGCGGAAGTGCCCAGTGGGCCAGCGGCCTGCCCCTGCTGGGGCACCTCTCCCAGGTCGGCCGCTATCTCAGCAGGCGCCGTGCCGCGGACGGCGGGCCGGCCCTGGACGCCCGCATCAGGCAACGCGTCCTCCAGGGGACGGACCCCGAACGTCCGCTGATCGTGGTGGCCCACTCCCTGGGCACGGTGGTCGCCTTCGAGGCACTGCGCGACTACGAAGGCCGGGTCCCGCTGCTGATGACGCTCGGCTCGCCCCTGGCCACGGCGGCGGCCGTCCTGCACCGCCTGGTGCCCCAGCCGCCCCGTACTCCCGCACGGGTCGAGCGGTGGCTGAACTTCTGGGACCGTGACGACGTCGTGGTGGGCCGTCCCCGCATCGAGAAGTGGATGCTGCCCAACGCCGAGGGCGTCCTGCCGGCGACGGAACGGGTGGACTCCGACGGCCTGTGGGTCCACACGGCCACCAAGTACCTGCGCCAGTCCGACGTCGCGGGCCCCTTGGTCGAAGCCCTGAAGAAGTGACCGGAGCACGACGCCGGCACGTGCTGGTCATAGGGGCGCAGTGCGCCTCGATGCCCACCCTGGGCCGGCTGGAGGAAGCCGCCCGTGACCTGCACGCCGTCCTCACGGACGCGTCGCTCGGGGAGTGCGTCCCCAGAACCGGTGCGTACGACTCCCTCGTGGTGAGCGACTCCCTCGAACCCGAGGACGTCCACAAGGCCGTACGGGAAGCGGTGCGCCGGGCCCGGGAGGACAAGGCGGTCCTCGTCCTGGCACTCCTCGGACACGGCTTCACCACACCGCAGCAGACCGACCTGTACTTCATGGTCGCCGGCTCCCGCACCGGCAGTCCCATCTCCGCGGTGGACGTCGGTCAGCTGCTCGCCATGGCGGTCGACGAGTCGGGCGTCGAAGGCGTGATCGCCCTGATCGACACCTGCTACTCGGCCGGCGGGATGCCGGACGCGGGCCGGATCGCGGGCGGGGTCCGGTCGGGTCAGACCCGGCTGTCCGTGCTCACGGCCGCCGCCGCCGACCAGCCGGCCCGCGGCATGCGGCTGACCCGTGCCCTCGTCGCCATCCTCCGGGAGGGCCTGACCGGGGCGGGGGACAAGGTGCGCGTCGACGCCCTGCTGACCAGCGGGCTGCGCGACCGCATCGTCGGCCAGGCGGTCGGCCGGTTCGAGTACGACAACGACCCCTTCGCACAGGAAGAGCTGTGGCTGGCCCGCAACGTGTGCTTCGCCCCCGGCGCCACGGGCGGCGTCGTCGGGCAGGTGGGGCGACAGGCCCTCGAACAGGCCGTGACGATGTGGCAGGCCGGCAAGAGCCTGCCCACGCCGCTGACCCGCTCGGTGCTGGAGGACCTGCAGGCCTTCGTCCAACAGCCGGAAGCGGCGGGCATGGGCGACCGGAACTGGCACGGCAGGGTCGCCCAGCTGGTCGCCGCCCTCCTCGTCTGCGCCCGGATCGTCCCCCTCCTCGACAGCGCGCTGGCCTCGGTGATGTCCACCGACCTGCTGAGGAAGGCGCGCCGGCTGTCCGGGCTGCCGCCCGAGGCCGAGGGGACCGAACTCCTGCGTGACCTGGTCGAGTACGCGGCCGTACGGGCACCGCGCGCGGGCGAGCACCCCTTGAAGGCGCCCACGCGGTTCGTGGGCGCCCTCGCCCACCTGTCCGAAACCGACACCGTGGTCGAAGACCTGCGGAAGTGGGCGGTGGACAACGGGGTGATCGCCGAGTTCAACGACGCCGTGACCGGATTCGAGAGGAAACGACGGCAGGACGGGCTCCGGCTCGTGGTCAGCCTCGCCGGCGCGCTGACCGACTGGCCCGAAGAGGTGGACGCCTGGCTGGTCGGCACGGGCGAGAGGTTCCCACCGCACGAGCGCTTCCCGTGCGGCACCGCGGACCGCACCGGTACGGGCCGGGCGATCGGAGCGGCCCTGACCTGGGCGCGCTCTCTCCTGACCGCCCCCCAGCGACTGGAGAACGTGGACGTGGCCGCCCCCGCCCACCTGCTCGCCTCCTGGTGGCCCGAGGAGACCCGGGTCGACCGCCGGCTGCTCGGCGTCCACCACGACGTCGTCGTCCGGTGGAGCGGCCGCATGGACCCGGACGAGGAGAACTCCGAGATGAACGACGCGGCCCGCAAGGCGCTGAGCAGGATGACGGACTGCTCCGCCGCGCCGGTGGAATGGATCGACCCGTCCGTCCTGGGGGACCGGCAGACCTTCGAACAGGAACTCATGACCGGCAGGTACGACACCGTCGTCGGGCTCGACCACCACCCGGACGACCTGCAGGACACCCTCGAACAACTGCTGCCCTACGCACCGATCATCCTCTGGCCGGGCCATGGCGACACGCCGGACCGGAACTGGTTGCGGCCGCTGGTGCGCCGGCACTGGCGTGGGCTTCCCCAAGACCTCGCCCCCGCCTACCGGAAGCGGTGGGCGAAGGAGCACGCAGGATGCGTGACGTGCCTCGGCGACGTCCGCGCGGTCTGGCACGACGAGGCCTGGCTGGAGTTCTGCCGACCCTTCGAACAGCGTGTCGTGACCGGCCCCGAGGAGGAGCTGTGACCTGGAAGCCCTACTACAGAGGTGACGGCGAGCGGCGGGCCACCCCGCTGGCCGACCCGCCGCCTTGGCGATCGTTCCCGCGCACACCGCAGCACCGCCAGTACCAGCCACCCCACGGCCTCGTCGACGCCGTCAACGCGGCGGTCCACCTGCGCCGGCCGCTGCTGGTCAGCGGCCCCGCGGGCTCCGGGAAGTCCACCGTGATCGAGCAGGTGGCGCACGAGCTGGACCTCGGACCGGTGCTGCGCTGGCACATCACCTCGCGCAGCACCCTGGCCGAAGCCCTGTACCGCTATGACGCCCTGGGCCGCATCCACGCCCAGAGCCTGCGCACGGCGACGGCGACGGCGACGGCGCGCGGCGCGCGGAACGGCCGGAGCCGGGACGACATCGCTCCCTTCCTGCAACTCGGCCCCCTCGGCACCGCGCTTCTGCCCTCCGAGCGGCCTCGCGCCCTGCTCGTCGACGAGATCGACAAGAGCGACCTGGACCTGCCCAGCGACCTGCTGGAGGTCCTGGAGCGCGGAGAGTACGAGATCCCCGAACTCGTCCGTTACCGGCGCCCCCGCGTCATGGTCCGGCAGTGGGACAGCGACGAGGAGCACCTCGTCGAGGACGGCCGCGTGCAGTGCACCCAGTTCCCGTTCATCCTCCTGACCAGCAACGGGGAGCGGGACTTCTCGCCCGCCTTCCTGCGCCGGTGCGTCCGATACACGATGCCGCCGCTCACCGCCGAACTGCTGCACGGCATCGTCCGGGCCCACTTCGACGACGTGCCGAAGGGCGGGAAGGACCTCGTCGAGGGGTTCGCCGAACGCGTCATGGCGGGCGAACACCTGGCCATCGACCAACTGCTCAACGCGGTGGCCCTGCTCACCGGCGACCAGGCACCACGAGGCGCCCAGCACGAGGAACTGCGCGCGCTGATCCTGCGCGAACTCTCCCGTGTCTGAGGCCCTGGACCGTCTCCTGCGGGCGTGGGCCGACGCCCCGCTGCCCTCCGGAGCGGAGGCCACCGTCCTCGCCGACGCGCTGTGGCTCGCCGCCTCCCGCACGCCCGCCGAAGGCGCGCCGAAGGTCCACGACGGGCTCTCCGACGACACGACCGCCGGTCCGGAGCCCCGCGAGACGCCTCAGGCCGACGACGGAGCACCAGCTGACGGAGAGGCCACCGTCCACCGCACGGAGAGCAGGGAACTGTCCGTGCGCGGCACCGGATCGGCCACCACCGTGCGCGGCGTGCCGATGTCCCTGGGGCGCGCCGACCCGCTGCCCGACGCCCTCGCCGTCGGCCGCGCGATCCAGCCGTTCCGCAGACCGTGGCCGCGGGGTGGACGCGACGTCCTCGACGTCGAGGCGACCGTGGAGCACTACGCGCGCGGCGGTCCGTTGGTGCCGTTGTTCCGCGCGTCCCCCGAACCCTGGTTCGAAGTGGTGGTCCTCGTCGACTCCTCCCTGTCCATGAGCGTGTGGGAGGAGACCACCCGTGCCCTGACCCGGCTCCTGACCGCCCTGGGAGGCTTCCGCACGGTGCACACCTGGCGCCTCGCGTGGGAGCAGGGCGGGCCGGTGGTGCGCGACCACCACGGCCACGAGGTGCCCGGCGGGCGCGTTCCCCACCACGGAGGCGGCACCCGGGGCAGGCGCATGGTCCTGATGGTCTCCGACTGCGCCGCCCGCGGCTGGCACACCCCGGCCCCCTGGCTGCTCCTGCGGGAATGGGGCGAGCGCGTCCCGGTGGCCCTGCTGGACCCGTTGCCCCCGCGACTGTGGCGCCGCTCCGCCCTCAACCTGCCCGCCGTACGCGTCACCGCAGGCCGGGCCGGCGCCCGGAACAGCGACCTTCGCTACACCCTGCCACCCCGGCTGAAGCCGCCCGCGAACGGCGCGGACCCGGCCGGACCGTGGACCGCCCTGCCTGTGGTGTCCTGCACCCCGCGCTCCCTGGGAGCCTGGGCGAGCACCCTGATGCGCGCCGACCCGCGGGGCTGCAACGCCGTCCTCGTCCCCGCCACCGGCCGCCCCTCCCCGGCACGGGACGGAGCGGCCCCTGCCCGGCGGCCCGACCCCGCGCGGCTGGCCGAGGCGTTCACCCGCACGGCGCCCACCTCCGCCGTGCGGCTCGCCGTCCTGTGCGCCGGCCTGCCCGCGCTGCCCCTCCCACTGCTGCACGTCCTGCGTGACCAGGCGGTGCCCGAGGCCCGGTACGCCGACCTCGCCGAGTTGCTCACCAGCGGGCTGTTCGCGGTACGGCGCGATCCTGGCGGCGACCCCGTCCTCGCCCTGCGTGCCGAGGCACGGGAACACCTCGGCACACATCTGACGACTCACGACGTGTGGCTCACCAAGGCCGCCCTCAGCCGCCACGCGGCCGCTCGCCCGTACGCCCCCCAGGGCATCACCGCCGTCCTCCACGACGCGCCGGCGGGCACGGAGATCCCGGCGGAGCCCCGGGCGTTCGCGGAGAAGGACGTCCTGGTACGGCAAGCCGGAACGGCGACACGGGAACCGCGGGACGACGGTGCCCGCGGCGGGCCGCCGGCGGCACAGCGGCCGGGCACGGCACCGCGCGAGGACACGCCCGCGGACGTGACCGAACACCGGGCCGATGACCGGGCCGAAGACCGGGCCGATGCCGAAGGGCTGACCGACGCGTACGCGGTGGTGCGGCGACTTCGGCACCACCTTGAGCACACCCCCGGGGAACGGGTCACGCACCACGCCGAAACCCTTCTGCGGCACCTGATCACCTACCTGATCTCCCGGCTTCCGGCCCCCTGGGGCGACTGGCCCGGACAGGACACGTGCTTCGACGACCTGCGTGCCGCGAAGGGCTCCCTCACCGGTGCCGACGTGCTGGACGACCTCGCGAACCGCTTCTCTCCGGAGGGCGTCGCCCTTGCGAAGCCGGAGCCGGGCGCGGACAACGCCGGGCGGGACCTGGTCTGGAAGACCTCCGAAGGCACCCTTTCCGTCGCTCTGAAGACCCAGGCGGGCTTTTCCTGGACAGGTGTGACGGATGCTGTGCGGTCCGGGATCGATCCTCCCTCGGCATCCGGCCCCCCGGTCGAGTTCCTGCTCGTCCTCGACGAGTCGGACAAGCCCGAGGGCCTCCACGACCCGGCTTCCTGCGTGAGGCTGATCCCGAGAGGAAGCAGCGGCCAGGGAGCGGTCGTGGTGCTCCGCCTCCAGACCCGGTACGGGAGGACGCCTCCACACAGCCGGGCCACGTTGACCGATCGCCTGGCCGAGCTGCGTCGGCTGGCGGACTTCCCTGCGTACGAGGAACTGGTGAGGGAAGCCGCCGAGGCGTCGCCCCCGGTCCCGCTCGATCCCGGGACGCTGACCGAGTGGTTCCTCGGACACGCCGTACCCGCCGACGAGCGGGCCTTCGACTGGCTGACGCGCTTCCTCGTCCGACGAGCGGGGCTGACCGACGACGCCGCGTGGTCGCCCCACCGGTTCGCGGCGCTCCGCCACCACGCCCTGGGGGAGGAACGCAGGGCGGAGGGCTCACGGCCGGAGCGCCTCGGACGGCCGATCGCCGAACTCACCGGGACCACGCCCGAACCGCACGCCGCGCTGCCGGAGAACCTTCAACTGCGCTCGGCTGTACAGGACTTCGCCGCCGGTACGGGAGGACTGGTCCTGCTCATCGGCGCGCCCGGATCGGGCCGGATCCGTTCGAGCCTGGAAGCGTTGCGCCTGCTCCCGGACGGTTACCGGGTGTGGGAGCCGCCCACCCCTGCCGCGCTGGCCGCCGGGCTCGACGAGCCCTCGTCGATCGGTCCGCGCACGGTGGTCCGGCTGAAGGACGCGGCACGCCATCTCCTGGACGAATCGGACGGAGGCCTCGGCGAACGGATCTCCGCCGCTCTGCGGGCACGGCTCCGGAGGACCGACCGGGATCCGGTGCTGGTACTGGGCCTGCTGACACCGGAGGTCTGGGACCGCCTCACGACTCCCCCGCCGACCGGCGTCCCGGACCTCCACGCGCAGGCCCGCGCCCTGTGCCGGGAGGCCCTGCGCATCCGTACGCCCCGGACACCGGAAGAGCACCGGATCAGCCGGTACCTCTCCGAGCCGGCGCCCTCCCGAGCGATCCTGGACGCCGCGATCGACGCCCGGCGCTGCGGGCACGGCCCGCGACTTCCCCTCGCCCTGCTGGGAGCGGCGGCCCCCCTCTACCTGCCCGCATCCGAACGGCACAGCTTCGACAGCTGGTGGGAGCCCGTCGTCGACTCTCTCTGCGTCGACGTGCCCACCGGTGCGGCCCTGCTGTCCCCCGTACCCGCACCAGCGCACGATACGGAGCCACGGAGGGAGCACTGGCTTCCCGAGCACTACCTGCTCTCCGACGAGCTGGAGCGCTACGGAAGCAGGGTCCGGGACGGCATCGAGCCGCCCGAAGGCCTGTGGGACGCACTGGCCGCGCACGCCTCCCGGCATGATCTGGAAGCCGTCGCCCGCGCCGCGCGGGAGCGGGGGGACACGGGGCGCGCGGAACGCTTCCACGTCCTCGCCCATCCCACCCCACGGCCTGAGGAGGCGCTCACTCCGCACGACATCGCCGCCCCCGCCCTGCGCAAACTACTGCGGAGCACCGACCTGAGCGACGAGCAGGCGGAGGCCACCGTGGGCCGGGCACTGGAGTGGCTGCGCGTCGACCCCCTCACCGAGGAGGCTCAGTTCGTCCTCAACGGCCTCCTCTCCCGCGCCGGCCTGTCCCGCCAGGCGAAGTCCGAAGCGGTACGGCACGCGCTGGACTGGCTGGACGTGCACGGGGCCGCACGAGCCGCGGAGTTCGTCCTCGGCCCGCTGCTGGCGGTCACCGCGATGTCGGGGGAGCAGGCGAGCCGCACTGTGGACCACGCCCTGGACTGGCTCGGCATCCACGGACAGGGTGATTCGGCGCAGTTCGTGCTGCGCCCCCTGCTGTTGCGCGGGGACCTGCCGGAAGAGCGGGCCCGGGTGGTGGAGGGGCACGCGCTGGGCTGGCTGCAGGGACGCGAGACCGACCTCCAGAGCCAGTTCGCCCTCAGCGCCGTGCTGCGCAACGCAGACCTGGACCCAACCGCCCGAAACGAGTTCCTGCGGATCGGGTTCGACTGGCTGCGGGTGGTCGACGGGCACACCGCGGCCAAGTTCGTGCTCCGCCCCCTGCTGCAGCGCTCCGACCTCGCACCCGAAGAGGTCCGGACCGGCACGGCGTTCGCCCTGGCGTGGCTGGGGGAGCACGGCGCAGACCGGGACGCCCAGTTCGTCCTGAGCGCTCTGCTCCACCGCGGCGACCTCACCCCTGCGGAGGCGGACGACACCGTGGGGCACGCGCTGGCCTGGCTCCGCCCCCGGACGACCGACCGGGCCGCCCGATTCGTCCTCTCCCCGCTGCTCGCACGCACCGACCTGCGCCGGGAAGCGAAGGCCGAGGCGGTGGAACTGGGGACCGCATGGAGCCTCGGCCGCGTGGGCAGGGGCGAGTCGGACCACGGAGTGAAGGCACTGGTCGACCGTGCCGCGCACCAGAAGGACCCGCCCGGCCGACTGATCCTGATCACGGAGATCGCCAGCCATGCCAGGCGCACGGCTCGGGAGCAGGAGCACGCGCAGCGCGCGCTGCACGATCTCGTCTCCCGCGTGCTGCCGTACGAGGATGCGGTACTCCGGGAGAGCTGGAGCACGGGGGACGGGATGGTCGTTCTCTTCCCCGTGCGTACCCAGCCCGGATTCCTCGTGCCCGACTTGCTCATGCGCCTGGAAAGCGCACTGCATGAACACGATGACTTCGGGCTGCTGAGACTGCGCGTCGCCCTGCACCACGGCCCCGTCGAACGCGGCGGGACGGGATGGTTCGGCCCGGGGCTGCTGACGGCCGCCCGACTGGTGGAGTCGGCGCCGCTGCGCGCGACGCTGGAGGCGGGCAGCCGTGCGCCCGCGGCCGTGGCGATCTCCGACGCCCTCTTCCCGCGTGCTTTTGGCGCCGACGCCGTTCCCGCCAGGACCTTCCGCGCCGTCTTCGTCGAAACCAAGGAGGGCGCGGAGAAGGTGTGGATCTCCACGGCCGGGTACCCGGAGCCCCCGGGCGTCGACGCATGGACCCGGCACCCCGGGAGCCACCGGTGAGCCGCACCCTCCCGTCGCACCCGCACCCGCACCCGCACCCGCACCCGCACCCGCGCCCGCGCCCGGGATCTCCGTGCCCTCCAGCTCGCCGAGCGCTGGTGGGCGTCGCGGTCCCCCTGCACGGCGTTGGCCAGGCCCTCGCTGTCCGGGCCGGCCCGCCGCGCAAGCGGCCGCCCCGGCTCCGGGGAGGCGCCGCTGCTGAGCTTGGCCCGCTCGGCAGGACGGCTTCCGGGGCGGCGGGGCTGTGTTCCGGTACTGCGCTGTCGGGGCGGGCGAGCGGAGACCTGTCGGGTCACGTGGAGCCCACCGAGCTCGAAGGGGCAAGCGGCACCGAGCCGTTCGGCGTCGCACGTTCGGCGTCGCACGTTCGGGCCTGTTACGCCGCCTGGACCGCCGGTGCCGTGCGGGTCCGGCGATACGCGCCGGGGTGTGGGGTCCTGGTCGTGTCGCTCACCGGCCGTTCAGCAGCTGTGTGGTGGCCAGTTCGCGGTAGAGGGTGTCCGCTTCGAGCAGTTCGGCGTGGGTGCCCACCGCCCGTACGTGGCCGGCCTCCATCACGACGATGCGGTCGGCCGTGGTGACCGTGGACAGGCGGTGGGCGACCACAAGGACCGTGATGCGACCGGCGATGTCGGTGATGGTGTCGCGCAGTGCCGCCTCGTTGGCCGCGTCGAGCTGCGAGGTGGCTTCGTCCAGCAGCAGGAGTCTCGGGCGGCGCAGCAGGGCCCGGGCAATCGCGACGCGCTGGCGCTCACCGCCCGAGAGCCTGCTGCCGCGGTGGCCGACGTCACTGTCGAGGCCACGGGGCAGGCGGTCCGTCACCCCGTCGAGACGGACGAGGCGCAGAGCGTGGCGGAGTTCTTCCTCCGTCGCGCCGACGGCGCCCAGCGTCAGGTTCTCGCGCAGGGTGCCGGCGAGGACGGGTGTGTCCTGTTCTACGTATCCGATGGCTGCGCGGAGTTCCGCCAGGGGCCACTGGCGCACGTCCTTCCCGTCCAGCAGTACCTGGCCGGCGTCCGGGTCGTAGAAGCGCTCGATGAGCGAGAAGACCGTGGTCTTGCCCGTGCCGGACGGCCCGACGAACGCGGTCAGGCCTCCGCCGGGAACGGTGAAGGAGACACGGTGGTGGACCTGGGGCAGCCCGGGGCGGTAGGCGAAGTGGACATCGCGGAAGGCCACACGGGCGGGCAGCGGATCCGCTCTCGGTCGACTCGCATCTCCTTCTCCTCCGTGCAGGTCGTCCTCGGCCCCCAGGCCGACGGCCTCCAGCTTCTCGGTCTCCAGGTTCTCGACCTCCCGGATCCGGGCGGCGGCGGCAGAACCGATCTGGAACTGGCCGACGCCTTCCACCAGCTGGCCGATCCGGGGCGCGAGCGCGAAGAGGTAGAGGAGAAAGGCGACCAGAGTGGAGACGCCGATGGCGCCGGAGGTGACGCGCGCGCCCCCCACTCCCAGCACGACCAGGAAGCAGACCTGCACGACGACCGCCGACAGGGTCGCGGACACCGCTTCCCACGCGGCAGCGCGGACACCGGTACGCCGGGCGTGCTCGGCCGCCCGGTACAGCGCCCCCGCCTCCTGCCGTTCGGCACCCGACGCCTTGATCGTACGAAAGGCACCCAGGGCTCGCTCCAGCGCGGCGCCCATGCGGCCGACCGCCTCCTGCGTATGCCGGGTCGCGCGTCCGATCCGCGGGGCCACGACAGCGACGACGACGCCGATGAACGCGATCACGCCGAGCGTGACGCCGAGCAGCACGGCGTCGAGCAGGCCCATCATGACCACCGTCGCGAGGGTGATCAGTGTGCCGGTGACCGCAGCCGACACCGCCTGAGGAGCGCTGTGCCGCAGCAGCGCCGTGTCCGAGGTGACGCGGGAGATCAGATCCCCCGGTTCGGTACGCTCCACCACCGGTACGCGCAGCGCCAGCAGACGGTCGATCAGTCGGCGCCGGGCGGCGCAGACGATGGATTCCGCGGACCGGTCCAGCACGTAGTGCCCGAGGCCGGCGAGGATCCCTCCCGCCGCCACCAGCACGCTGAGAGCGATCACCGGGCCGTACGCCGGACCTCCCCGGCCCATGTCGTCCATCACCTGCTTGGCCGCCATGGGCTGGGCCAGGCCCATCACGCTGCCGAGCAGACCCAACAGGACACCCGCCGTCATACGCCCGCGCTGCGGTCGGAGGTGCCCGATGAGGGCGAGCACCGCAGTGGTCATGGGCTCACTCCACCGCGAAGAAGCGCTGGAAGTATCCGGCCGGCGTGCCCTCGCCGACGGGTTCTCCCTCGGCTTCCACCCAGGCGTGCGCGGCGAACGGCGGGCGGGTGCGCACGCCCACGCACCAGGTGGGCCACTGGCCGCGGCAGCGACACAGCAGCACGGTGGCCAGGGACCGCGGCAGGCAGCCCTTGTGCCCGCCTGCGGCCAGGCTCACGGCGAGCACCGTCTCCCGGGCCGCTTCCGCCTCGGCCAGAGTGGCGGGCCGAGCTCCGCGGCGGATCCGGGCCAGGACGGCCCGGATCCGCTGGGGCGGCAGGGTGGCCAGTATGTGGGCGCAGCCGATCACCATGCGCGCCCCGAGACGGCGGCCCGGAGGCACGGAGCGAGGGCGGTAGGGAACGGCTTCCGGAGTCGACAATCTGTGTATCCGTTCTCTCGGCGGTCGGCGGTCGGCGGTCGGCGGTCGGCGGTCGGCGGTCGGCAGTCAGAGGTCGGCGGCCGAGGCGGGCTACAGCGTGATGAGCCCGGCGGAGCGGAGGTCTTCGACGATGTTCACGACGTCCTGTGCGGCCACTTCGGTGTCCACGTCCTCGTACCGTTCCACGAGGGCCGCCGCCGCCCGCTCGGTGCTGTGGCCGTCCAGGAGCTCACGGAGCACGACGGCCGCCGCGGGGTTGAGCGTCCAGTACTCGGCGCTCTTCTGATCGAGCAGGGCCATGCCGTACTCGGTCTCGGTCAGCAGCACTCCGGGCTTCAACGTGCACATCGGCTTCACCTTTCCCGTTCGGTCGGAGATCGCGTCCGGGACGGTGTCATCTCCCGGGAACGCAGCCATACTTCGCAGGCCACGGTCGGGTGCAGCAGGTAGCTCTCCGTCTCTGCCGACAGGGCCCGGCGGCACCACTCGCGCAGGACCTCCACGTCGACGAGGCCCAGCCGGGCGAGACGCGACTCCTCGCACAGCGCCAGCAGGCCGGCGCGGTGGCGGCGCAGCCCCGCCTCCTCCTCGAAGGTGGCGTTGGCCTTGGTGCCGCGGGTGCGGCTGGCCTCGGGGACGATGCCGCGCATGGCTTCGACGATCAGCGGTTTGTACCGCCAGGGAGTGATCCGCTCCTGCGGCCGGACGGCAAGGGCGGCCTCGATCACCCGGTCGTCGTAATAGGGGGCCGCCACCGTGATGCCCAGCGGAGCGGCCATCTGGCCGATGTGCCGGGTCCACTGGGAAATGCCGTCCATCGCGGCCATCTCCCGGTGCTCGCCGTGCCCGCGGCCACGGGGCTCGGCTTCGGGGAGGTGCGCGCGGAGCAGCTCGCGTACCGCCTCCACGGCCTCGGGCGTGGCCCAGCCCGGCATGCGCGGCGGTGCCGACCAGTCGAGCAGCGGTTCGTCCGCCGGGGCCGGAGGCTCGTCGAGGTCGCGGGCGACCCTGCCGAGCCAGGCGCGATAGGAGCGGCGGTCCAGGAGCTGGCGCAGCACGCGCCCCCGGGACCACTGGTACTTCGCGGCGTATCCGCGCAGGTCCCGCAGCGCGGTGAGGGGATGCGTGCCCATCAGCGCGTGCAGGCGGGCGGGCGCTCCGGCGAGGAGTTCGTCGCCCCCCAGGCCGGTCAGGTGCAGGCGCGATCCGCGGGCTGCCGCCAGGGCGATGATGTGCATGCGACGGTTGCGGTCGACCGTGAGGATGCTGGGGGTGTCCAGGAGGTCGTCGAGGGTGTCGATCCCGTCGAACGTCATGGCCAGGTCGGAGGCGGGGACGATGTGGTGCTCGATCGTCCCCAGTGCCTCGGTGGTCCGGCGGGCCCAGTACACGTCGTCGCCGAGTTCGTCGTGGATGGCGGCGGTGTACGCCGCGACCTTCGCGTCGCCGCGGGCGGCGGCGCAGCACACGGCGGTGGAGTCGAGCCCGCCCAGGTCGGCCGTCACCAGCTCGCGCCCGCGCGTGCGCGTGGCGACGGCGGCGGTGAGCGCCTCCCGGAAGCGCCCGGCGCCCTCGGCCAGGGACAGGTGCGGATCGGGGGGCGACCACCAGCGGGTCTCCTCGGCCCGTCCGTCGGAGTCGAGCGTCAGGTAGTGGCCGCCGGGCTGGGCGTGTACGCCCTTCCACATCGGGGAGCCCGACAGCGGGTGCGGCACGCCCAGCGTGAGCAGTTCGAGGGCGAGCCTTCTTTCGTCGAGTTCGGCGCCGACCAGTTCGGCGAGCACGTCGGCCCGGTCGGAGGCCAGGCTGACACGGCCGACCGCCGGGAGGGTGGCACTGGTGAAGAACACCCGCCTGATGCCGACGACGCCGCCCTGGACCCGGACCCGCCCGCCTCGGCTGGCCACGAGATGGAGGCTGCCCGTCCAGGTGGCACTGATGCGGTCGAGCGCCGACAGGGAGGTGCCTTCGGCGGCTGCGGCTGCGCGGCGGGCCGCTTCGGCGGTGACGGAGTGTTCGCCGAGCACGGCGACGCGGGTCCCTCGGCACTCGCCCACCACCATGCTCGAGGGCGCCCAGCGCCCCACCAGCCACGGGCGCCCGGATGCGTGGCGCAGCCCCTGGGTGGCGTGGGCGAGTGCTTTGGCGGCGACGGCGGCGGCCGCGTCGGTGTCGGGCAGGACGGCGAACCAGGTGGGCAGGGCATGGAGTGACAGCGGGTCTTCCACGGCTACGGCCTTCGGTCGGCGATGTACGGGAAGCGGGGTGACCGGGTGGCGGCTGGGGGCCGCCACCCGGTGGCCCGGCCGCCGGTTCAGCGGGGCGGCACGGGACTCACGTCAGAGGAGCTGCTTGCCGCCGAGGACGTCCTTGGGCCCGGTGTTCTTGATGCCGGTCACCTTGCGGAAGCTGCCGGCCTTGGTGAGGGTGGGGCGCTCATACGTCATGGTCGAACTCCATTTCGCTTCGGGGGATTGCGGCCTGCATGCGCATGCGGCGGTTTCCCGATCCGGAGACCGGTCATTCCGCTTGACCACGCTACGTAGGGCGACCGGATCACCACAATGGCGTGCCCGGGCCGGGCCGCAGCACACCCGCGGCGCGCGATTCGCCTTGCGCGCCGCGAACGAATGCGCCCGCGTTCGGATGCGCGGCAACCCGAACGCGTGTGCCTGACGCGCCGCGAGGGCGCCTACCCCATCCGGGCAAAGCCCGTCGACGTGGGCGGGACGATGCCCTGGGCGTCACGGACGCCGGCATCGCATTCCGCTTCTACGCCAAGTTCCTGGACGGAGTCCGGGAGCAGGCCGATCGCCTCATCGAGCAGTCGATGGAGGAACGCCTACGCGTACGGGGAAGCGCACGACGCCGACCGCGAAGTCGTGGGTTCTGGCCGGCCGGGGCACGCGGCCCGACAGCGGTCGGGCCACGGAGCAGTTTCCCCTGCTGCTCACCGAGGCGTGCCAGGGGCCTCCGGGCACCCGCCGAGCCCTCACAGGTCCACGAAAGCACGTTCGCCGGGGGCGACCAGCCGGGACAGGAACATGCCGATGCCCGCCGAGCCGGTCGCGTAGTCGTGGGCGATTCGGTTCAGCCAACGGCCGGGGAACGCGACCCCGCCCTCCTCCTCGACCCGGAACCACAGGACGGTCCTGGCGACGGCACGGGCCCTGTCCCGGTACTCCTCATCGCCGGTGCAGCGGTACATGTCCAGCATGAACTCGCCGATCCCCGCCAGGCCTTCGAACAGACCGGGCGCGTAGGAGTACGTGACGAAGGTGTCGTCAGCCACCCGCCGGGCGAGCTCGCCGTACCGCTCGTCGCCGAGGAGCCGGTGGAACCGGACCAGGACACTGCCGACCCCCGCGCCTCCGTGGATCCAGTACGGGTACACCACGGGGTCGCCCTCGACCCGCTGCCACTGCAGGCCGAGGCCGCTCTCGCTCGCACGGCCCAGGTCGAACTCCAGACCCCGTACGGCGTAAGAACGGAAGCGCTCTTCGCCGGTCGCCAGGTGCAGGTGGAGGAGGAAGAGGGCGATGCCGCTCGCGCCGTAGCCGTACCCGTAATGGACGAGACCGTCGAGAGAGGACCGCCACGAGCAGGTGTCGCCCACGTGCTCGGCCGTTCTGAGGAGGTGCTCGCCCGCCTGCACGGCATGGTCGAGATGCCGCTGCTGCCCGGTCCGCGCGTGGAAGCGCAGCGAGGCGAGTCCCCATCCGGCGACGCCGAGGAACACACTCGGATCGTCGTACAGCAGGGAAGAGGAGCGCAGCAGGGTCATCACGGCCTCGCCCCGCTCCTCCCAGCCCAGGTCGTGGAAGGCCCATGCGATGCCGGCCAGGCCGACGTACAACCCTGGCGGATAGGTGTCGTTGTCCAGCGGCCGCCCCAGCATCCAGGCGGCCACCTCGGTCGGCAGCCCGGCCGCCGGCGCCCCCCGGCCGCACATCCTCGAACCGAGCAGTAGCGCAGGCCCGCAGGCGCCGTAGGCCACGCTCAGGGGGTTGGTCGCGAAGACCGTGTAGTCGGCGGGCCAGAGGCGGTCGCTGCGCCGCTCGTCGAAGGTCCGGAGCAGCATGCCGGCGATCCCGTCGATGGTGCGCCGGACCTCCGCGTCAGGACAGGCCGGGACACCGTCCCCGGACCTCTGCCTTTCGGTCACCAGGGGCGTCATGGCGTCATCTGTCCTTCCAGTCGGCCAGGACCCTCTTCGCCTCGTCGACCCGGGCGGCGGCCAGGCACGACACGACGGACCTCACCTGCGTGGGGACGCCGAGGGCGACGAGTTCGTCGAGGAAGAGGTCCTTCGCCGCGGGGTTGAGGCCGAAGAACGCGGTGGCGGGCGCGACGGCGCTGTAGAGCAGCATGGCCGCGGCGTACCAGTCGTCGCAGGGGAGGAGCCGGCTGCGCGAGGAGCGGTCCGGGTGAAGGAAGCCGGGTGTGCCCCAGCGGGTCCCGTAGGACAGCATGTCCGCCTCGTCGTCCTCGTGGACAGCGCTCTCGAAGTCGATGAACCGCATCCGAAGCGTGTCGGCGTCGATCAGGACGTTGTTCGGCGAGAGGTCGCCGAGGATCACACCGCGGGCGTGCACCTCTTCGATCATGGGGACCAGGCGGCCGGCGACCTCCCGGAACAGGGGCACGAACCGGTCCACCCTTCCCTCCCGTCGGATGTACGGGGCGAGGATGACCTCGTCGCGTGCCCAGAAGTCGTGGAACGCGACGCCCTCCAGCCGTTCCTCCACCAGGAACGTGTGCTCCCATTCCCGGAACAGGTCCACCGCACGGGGAACGGAGTCCAAGCCCTCCAGTCGGCGCAGTACCTCGTACTCGTGGCGCAGCATGTCGACTGCGTCGACCGTGCGGTCTCCGCTCGTCCAGCAGTTGGTGAGCCGCCGCGCCTCCTTCACGACGACCCGATCCCCGGTGACCCGGTCGGTGCCGTGATAGACGCCGCCGACGTTGGAGAAGGCGAGGGCGCCCTCGACGAGATAGCGATCGTGGAGGAGTGTGCCGTCGGACTCCACGTCGGACTCCACGTCGGACTCCACGTCGGACTCCGCGCCTGACCGCGCCGCGGCCCCGGACGCCGGTCGCTCAGCCGGCTCCTCGGCGAAGGGGTCGCGGACCCAGGGCGGCAGCCGGAAGAGGGGCAGCCGTTCGTCGGCCACGTACGAGCCGTCAGGCGCCACCAGAAACGTGCTCTGCGTGCCGTCGATGTTGAGTCGCCGTGGCGGCCGGAAGCCCCCGTAGCGATAGAACAGCACCCTGCTGTCCCGATAGCGCCGGTCGGAGAGGATGTACGGCCCCTCGACGGCCTCGTCGGCCGTGCACTGGTACAGGGTCTCGATCAGCTCGGCGAAGACGTGCTCGTCGGGCGGGTACAGCGTCATGAACTTGCCGGAGAAACCACGTTGCTGTGTCTTCGAGTTGAGTACGGCCAGCATCACCGGGTCGGCGGCGGCCTTGAATTCGACGCGGTACGACACGCACACAGGGACCACGAGTTCGAACAGGCGGACGGCGTGCACGGGGGCGGAGGAGACATGGATCTTGAAGCCCTGGGTCGGCGGCGGAGCCGACCGCCCCGTGGATCCCGGCGCCCTCCGCGCGTGCAGCCAGACGTCCCCGCGCTCCAGAACCCAGGCGTCCGGCAGCAGCCGGCGCAGCGCGTCGCGGTACTCAGGGGTGATGGCCCTGCGGGACAGCGGCTCGTAATGCCGGGGATCGGCGAGGCCGAAGAGGTGGTGGGCAGCCAGGGCCGCCTGACGGTCCACGGGCGCTCATCCGCCGGGGCCCCGCGAGGGGCCCCGGCCGGCTTGTGATCCTTCCGCGGTCACATCTGCACCGTTCTGCCGCCAGGCCCGCATGCCACGCTGTACGTGCTGCAGCCGATCGACTGGGTGCTGTGGAAACCGGCGACGGCGGGGGTGGCAGCACCCCCTTCGGGCTGCATCCCCTGCAGCCCCAGCACACGGTCGACGTCGGCGGAGGCCCGTTCAAGGCTCGCCTTGACCTCGTTCAGCGAGGCGGACCTCGCCTTGCCCTGCTTGGCCATGAGTTCCTCCTGTCTCCTGGCGGACGTGCTGCCAGGAGACGGCCGGCCGTCGTGCGCTGCCAGCCCGCAAGGCCTCCACCAGCCCTACCCGACGGCTTCTCCACCGGGTCCGACCTGCGAGGACTCCGCTGTGCGGCCCCCCAGCGGACCTGGTCCGAACGGGTTACCGGTCCGAGCCCAGGTCCAGGCCGCAGCCGGCGCAGCGGGCGGGCCCTCCTCTGAGGGTGGACGTCCCCGAGCCGTTCGCCCCCACGATCGCCAGGATCTGGCCGCGCCGCAGGGTCAGGGAGACGCCGTCGACGGCAGGCTTGTCCTTGCCCGGTACTGATAGACCACCTTCTCCAGGCGGATCTCGTCCGTGGACGCACCGAGCCGGTGCGGTCCGCGCTCGGGGGCCCGGGCGGCGGCGTCATCAAGGAAGGTCTGAAGGTCTGCATGTCGCCGAGGTACACGCTGGTGTGGAAGACCGCAGCACCGGAGCTCTCCCCGGCGCGGTAGCGGCGGCGGATCGCCTCGTCCGCAAGCATCCGCCGACGCCGGGGCAGGGGCGATTGGCCGGCCAGCGTCGACCCGAAGGCACAACCGCAGACGTCCTTCGGGGGCAGCGGTGCGTTCCGGTGCCCCCTGCTGGTGGCCCTCCTGGACCCGGCGGGGGCGTTCACCGAGAGCCTGGGGATCTCAGGACTCCCGTTTGAGCGGCTGTGCGTGGCGTCAGCGTGCGAACTTTTCGATGGCAGCCGGGGTGATGGGGGTGAAGAAGTTGACGAGGTTGCCGTCGGGGTCGCGGAACAGCATCGACCGGTTGCCCCAGGGCATCGTGGTGGGCTCGTTGACGAAGTCGGTGACGAAGCCGGTCAGGTTCTGGTGAACGCGGTCCACGTCGTCGACGAGGAACTCGGTGATCACGCTGTGGTTGTCCGCTGGACGGGCGGAGCCCGGGGCGAACAGCGGGACGGTGCGGCTGCCGGCGATCACGAGGGTGGCGCCCGCGGTCTTGAGTTCGGCGAAGTCCTCGGTGGCCCACATTGCCTGCACCCCTGTGGCTCGCTCGTAGAACGTGACGAGGCGTGCGACGTCGCTGGTGATGATGCGGATCGAGACGAAGTCCATGGTGATCTCCTTGGCAGATGGAATCGCTGTACGTCGCAGGCTAGGAGAAATAGTGGACAGAATCGGTCCCCTTTCCCGTTAGGCTGTGCACATGCCTCGACCCACCGGCCGCGTGCTGACACTCCTGGAGTTGCTGCAGTCGGGCGGCACCCGGACGGTGGCCGAACTCGCCGACCGGCTTGGCGTCGAAGGGCGCACCGTGCGGCGGTATGTGGAGCAGCTGATCGACCTTGACGTGCCGGTGGAATCGGTGCGCGGGCGCTACGGCGGGTACCGGCTCGCCCCGGGGTACCGCTTGCCTCCGCTCATGCTCAGCGACGACGAGGCGCTGGCCGTGCTGCTCGGCCTGGTCGCCGGTCGCCGAGCGGGGTTGACGACGACGGAGCGCACGGCGAGCGAGACAGCATCGGCGAAGATCCGGCGGGTGCTGCCCAAGCACATCGCCCGCAGGCTCGACACGCTCCTGGATGCCGTCGCCTTCACGGATCAGCCCGGGAAGTTCGACACCCCGGACGCTGAGGTCCTGCTTACCATCGCCGATGCGGTGCGCCACCGCCGACCGGTCTCGATCCGCTACACCGACGGTGACGGACGGCGTAGTGAACGCACGTTGCACGCGTACGGGGTCGTCGCCCACGCGGGCCGGTGGTACGTCACTGGCCAGGACGCCCGGATCTGCGAGGACCGAACCTTCCGGCTCGATCGCATCGCCGACGCACGAACCCTGCCCGGCTCATTCGAAGCGCCGGCGGGTCCCGATCCGGCACATCGCCTGTTGTCAGCCTTCGCCACGGCCGAGTACCGGCATGAGGTGACCTTGCGGATCCACGGGACAGTCGACCAGATCCGCGCCCACCTTCCCGCCGGCGTCGCGAGCCTGGAGGAGCACGCGCCCGTTGCAGGCGAGCACCGGGCGACCGAGCGCTGGCTGCGCGTCGAGCTGCGGGCGGAGCGGCTCGATTGGTTGCCTCCGGTACTCGCCTCACTCGACCGGCCGTTCGTCATCGAGCGCCCCGATGAACTCCGCCACCTCGTCATCGCGCTCGCCGATCGCCTCGCGTCCCACGCCCGCCAAGCCTGACCGCGAGGAACCAATGAGCCCTTTCCAACCTCTCGCGCGAGCTGGGTCGTTGGCCTGACAGACGGATGAAGCCCCTGGTAGATGGGTTTTCGACCAAGAGAACCGTCTCCACCAGAGGCTTCGCATGCTTGCCTACGTGGCTCCTACCACCAGTACGCCTGCTGTGCTCTCCTGCATGGCGGTCTCAGCGCTCCGGCAGCAGGTTCGGCCGGGTGGTCGCGGCACTGAGCCGGCCCTGGGGGACGGGTGCCTCAACCGCTCGCCGTTCGGGGTGACGTCGGCGCCAGTACGGGTTGTCATGGGGCAGTCCGCCGCTGATGCGGCCGTACATGCCGAAGGTCATGACCATCAAGCCCATCAGGAAGCTGAAAGATGCCGGCAGTTCTTCTCGCAGGCCCATGGACCCTCCCAGAGGATTCGAGTCGTCCTGCCCCGAGGGGCCCAGCATGGCCGGTATGGGCGGATACGAGACTCGCAGCGCTTCTGCATCGAATCCCGTGCGACCACGGCCGTGCGGCGCCGTTGCAGTCACCGCGCCGAGAGCGCTTAGGATCAGCCGTTTCACGTCCCCCGAGCGGAGTGACCCCAGTGAGCGCGTTGATCCGTCCGTCCGGCACCTCCGCCGGCCTGCTGCCCGTGCGGGTGCTGTCCCGGGTCGAGGAGGGCGAGCAGCTGCACGCCCTGCTGTGGCAAGTGGGTCCCGGCTGGCGGATGATCAGCAGCGCGGTGCTCGGCGGGGGAATCGGGGAGCGAGCGTGGGTCTTGAACGCACAGGTGTCCCACGGCTACCGGCGCGACGATCCGGACCGGCATCTGGCCGACCTGGCTCACGAGGCGGGCGTACGGGGCGCGGGTGTGGGATTGATGACGGCGGCCGATGTCCGTCACCACGGCCGGGGATGCGATGACGGAGTCGAAGCGACGGTCACGGCAGGGCTCGGAGTGCGAGGCTGGGCAGCCACGGCGGCCCGGACCGAGGCGTTCGTGCCCCGGCCCGGGACGATCAACATCGTCGTCGCCCTTCCTGTCGCACTGACGGACGCCGCGCTGGTCAACGCGGTGGCCACGGCCACCGAGGCCAAGGTGCAGGCGCTGGTCGAGGCCGGCTACGACTGCTCCGGCACCCCGACCGACGCGGTATGCGTCGCCGCCCCCGTGCCCGCCCGTGGCGACGAGGTCCACTGCTTCGCAGGGCCCCGTTCGCCGTGGGGGGCTCGCCTGGCCCGAGCCGTCCACAGCGCCGTGCTCTCCGCGACGCCCTGACCTCCCGGCACGCCCGGGGCGGCGCGGTCCCACTTCCCCCGCCGAAGCCGTGCTTACCCTGGCGACAGCCGCATCCGCACGAGTCGGCAAGGAGCGTGAGGGGACCGATGGCGCGAGCGCAGGACGACCGGCCCGACGTGGTGGTCATCGGTGCGGGAGCCGCCGGACTGGCGTGCGCGGCAGACCTTGCCGCGGCCGGCCTGCGGGTGCGTCTCCTGGAAGCCGAGGACACGCCCGGAGGGCGCATCCGCACGGACCGTGTCGCAGGCTTCACCGCCGACCGCGGCTTCCAGGTGTTCAACACCTCCTACCCGCAGGTCAGGCACCGCCTGGACCTGCGCACCCTGCGCCTGCGGCCGTTCACGCCCGGTGTGCTGGTCCACACCGACGGCGGGCGGCTGCGGCTCGCCGATCCCACGCGGCGCCCCCGCGACGGGATCGGTCTCCTCACCGGAGGGCAGGTCAAGCCGCGTGACCTGCTCGCCTTCGGCACCCTGTCCGCATACTCCCTGCTCGCACCCGCCTCCCGTGTGCGGGCCCGCCCCGACGCCACCACCCGCGCGGCTCTGGACGCCGCGGGCTTCTCCGAGGACTTCGTCGAAACCTTCTTCCGGCCCTTCCTGTCCGGGGTGTTCCTGGAGGACTCCCTGGAGACCTCCGCCCGGTTCTTCCACCTGGTCTGGCGCAGCATGCTGCGCGGTACGCTCTGCCTCCCCCGCGACGGCATCGGCGCCGTACCGGCCCAGCTCGCGGCCGGACTGCCCGACGGGGTGTTGCGCACGCTGTCGCCGGTGTCCGGGCTGACACCAGGGGGAGTGGTGGTCGGCGGAGCGGAACTGCCGGCCCGAGCCGTCGTCGTTGCCACCGGCAGCGCCGCCGCGGCACGCCTGCTGCCCGGCCTGGAGCCGGCGGCGGGCCGGACCGTCACGACCCTCTACCACGCGGTCGAGCGATCCCCCTTGCCGGAACCCACGCTGCTCGTCGATGCACGCCGCAGGTTCCTGAACACATGCGTACTGACCGAGGTGCAGCCCGGCTACTCCCGTGACGGCAGGAGCCTGGTGTCGACCTCCGTGCTCGGCGCCCCGACCCCGGCCGAGGAGGCCGCCGTGCTCACCGCGCTCGCCGAGGCGTACGGCGCGGACACCGCGACCTGGGAGCCGGTGCACCGCGTGACGGTACACAACGCTCTGCCCGCCATGACGCCGCCGATGCCCCTCACCCGGACGACCCGCTGCGCCCCGGGCCGCTACGTCTGCGGGGACCACCGCGCGACAGGCTCGCTCCAGGGAGCCATGGCCTCGGGAGCGAGGGCGGCCCGCGAGGTCCTCGCCGACCTCAAGGCTCCGGAAACGTCCTGACGCACGTGACACGCCCACCCGGACCGCGCTTACCACCACCTCCACCGGCCTTCCCTCAGGTCAGCGGCGGCGGACGCACCGTGTCCGCCCCTTCTCCCTCCGGCTCCCGGACGAGAAAGACCTCGTCGAAGAAACACCAAGCCCAGGGCTCGTCGGGGGCCGGGGACAGCACCACGGAGTGCCTCGTCGATATCGCCGAGCCGGTGCAGCCCCTGTACCGCGCGGGCGGGGGGCCGGAGACCGGGCCAGTGTGCGGGGCCACCAGGCGCGCGGGCCGATGTCGATGACCAGGGCCGGTACCAGCAAGGAACGCAGGACGAGGGTGTCGAGGAGGACACCGCAGGCGACGACGAAGGCGACCTGCACCAGGAAGGCCAGCGGGATGACCATCAGCGCGGCGAAGGTGGCGGCGAGGACCACGCCGGCTGAGCGCGAACGCCGCACCGCTCTCGTGCGACGGTGCCCGCCCGGCCGTCGCGCTGCTGTCAGCGGCTTCGGCGCCGAACTCCTCGGGCAGCCGAATCTGGCCGGATCGGTCCCGGGTGCGCTGTCTTCCCGCCTCCGGGACCGTTCGTCGCCGGGGTCAGCAGCTGGTGATGGGTGTGCCGTTGTACAGATTGCTGTCGGTGACGCCGTTGGTGACACTCCTGAGGTAGTAGCCGCAGGTGGGTCGGTTCTTGAAGTCGAAGGTCTGGCCGGCGGTCAGGCGCCAGATCTTGAAGCCGGTGAAGGTGAGGGGCTGTCCCGGGACGGCCTTCTCGGGGGTGTGGTCGCCGAGGACGACATAGGTGTCGGCGCCTGAGAGGGTGGCCAGCCCGTCTTTGTCGATGAAGAGGGAGCCACCCTCTTCGACGCCCACGCCCCACGCCCGTCCGCCCTGGGTGAGTCCGTCCTTGAGCGCGCGGGCGACGAAGGCCATGGTGCGGCCCATGCGGTCGCGGGAGACGAAGTGGGAGTCGTTGATGGTGTCGCCGTAGTTCGGCCAGTCGAACATGCCGGTGGTGAACGTCGCGTAGGAGTCGTAGGGGTTGGCCAGGGCCTCGCTGGAGGTGATGCTCCCCTGGCAGGCGTCGTAGACGACGGAGCTGTTGATGTGGTGGCCGGCGCTGCCCCCACCGGAGCCGCCGCCCTTGGCGACGACCGACTGGACGGAGGCGCGGAGAGAGGTGGACTTCCAGGCCGCGTACTTGCACTGGTCGCCGCCGGCGAAGTAGACGAACTCCGCGTTGCGGATGTCGGTGTTGGCCTGCGAGTTGTTGCCGTCACTCGGCTTGGTGAGCGTCCACGTGGTGCAGGAGTTGATACCGCTGAGGCGCATGACGGCATCGCACTCGGGTGTTCTGCTGCCGGAAGCGGGTGTGGACGCCGCCAGCACCACCACGTCGAGCGAGCCGGTTCCGCCGCGGATGGCGTCGACGGCCCTGGCCATGGAAGCGGAGACGATGCCACCGGACCCGTTCAGGGTGAAGGCGGGGCCTGACCAGGTGGCCCGGCCGACATCGGCGGAGTTGCCGAGGCGGATGCGGCTGGCGGCGGCCTCGGCGGGTTCGGCCTGGGCGAGCCCGCCGGCGATGACTGCGAGAGCGGCTGCGAGAGATGCGGCGATGCGGCGGGCTTGGTGGGGGAACGGACGCATGGGTCCTCCAGGAGCAGCGGTGAGGGGTACCGCAGCGAAGCGGCGAAGCAGCCACTGCGGCTTGCAGTAACGGAAGGTACAGACTGATCTTCAGCTGCGATAGGTGTAACGCAGGATGTGGGGGCCTCGGCAGTCTGATCCGTCGATTGGGCAGATGGAAGGCCTTGATGTGCTCCCTCGATGACGGGGTGCGGGCCGTTACCTCGACGAAACGTGGATTACATCTAGCCAACTGACGTCCGTCGATGTAATTTCCTGGCGTGTCAGACGGTGACGCGCGCAGTCGTCGCCGGCCGATCTTCCGAGAGGGTTACCTGTGATGCCAACCCCGTCTCTCCGTCGCGTGTCGACGGCCTCCGCCCTGTCCGTGGCGATCCTCGTGACGGTCTCGGGCTGCGGGGACGAGGCCTCCGGCGGTGCCGCCGAGGCGCCCGCGTCCGCCACGGTCGCCGGAGTCACGATCGCCAAGGACGCGGCGCTCCACGCCGCCCTGCCCGAGGGGATCAGGCAGTCGGGTGTGGTGCGCGTGGCGACCGATGTCCCCTACGCGCCCTTCGAGATGTTCGTGACCGAAGGCAAGCCCGAACTGACCGGTCTCGACTACGATCTGGGCCAGGCGCTCGGCGCGAAGCTGGGCGTGAAGTTCGCCTTCACGCCGCAGAAGTTCGACGGTATCGTGCCGGCGATCCAGGCCGGCAAGTTCGACGCGGCGATGTCGGCGATGACCGACAACAAGGAACGGCAGGCGGTCGTCGACTTCGTCGACTACTCCGTCTCCGGTTCCGGGATCATGGTCGTGAAGGGCAATCCCGAGAAGATCTCGACCCTGGACGACCTGTGCGGCAAGAAGGCCGCGGTGCAGGCGGCGACCAACCAGCTGGACCTGCTCCAGGAACACCAGGCGAAGTGCAGGGCCGCCGGCAAGGCCGAGATCGACATTCAGACCTTCCCCAAGGACTCCGACGCCCAACTCGCCCTCCGCTCCGACAAGGTCATCGCCCAGGTGCAGACCAAGCCCGCCGCGGGCTGGACCGCCAAGACCGCCGACAGCGGCAACGCCTTCGAAGTCGTCGACGACCCGGCCGCCGTGGGCGGCTACGGTGCCTCGCCCAACGGGATCGCCGTGTCCAAGAAGCTGCCGCAGCTCAGCGACGCGATCCAGAAGGCGCTGCAGGCCCTGATCGACGACGGAACAGTCACCAAGATCTTCGACAAGTACGGCGTCGCGTCGATCGCCGTCAAGGAGGCCACCAAGAACGCGGCGGTGGACTAAAGATGACCACCACCACCACGGCTCCCGCAGACCTCGACCGTGCGTCGCCCGAGCAGCTCACGGTCGTTCCGCTGCGCCACTACGGCCGCTGGATCGCGGCCCTCGCCGCTGCCGCCGCCCTGGTCGGCGTGGCCGGATCGCTGGCGAAGAACGGCAACCTCCACTGGGAGATCATCGGCCACTACCTCTTCGCCGACATGATCTTCTCGGGCCTGGTCACCACCCTCTGGCTCACCGTAGCGGCGATGGCCCTCGGGCTCGCGCTGGGCACATTGGTCGCGGTAATGCGCCTGTCGGCCAATCCCGTGCTGTACGGGATGTCCTCCCTCTTCGTCTGGTTCTTCCGGGGCACGCCCCTGCTGGTCCAGATCATCTTCTGGGGGTACGCCGCCGCCCTCTACCAGTACGTGATGATCGGAATCCCGTTCACCGACATCACGTTCTTCCAGATCGAGACCAACGCTCTGCTCACCCCGGCCGTCGCCGCGCTGCTGGCCCTCGGGCTCAACGAGGCGGCCTACGCCTCGGAGATCGTCCGGGCCGGCATCCAGTCGGTGGACACCGGCCAGACCGAGGCAGCCCATTCCCTCGGCATGCGGCCGACACTGACGCTGCGGCGGATCGTACTGCCCCAGGCGATGCGGGTCATCATCCCTCCGATGGGCAACGAGACGATCAACATGCTCAAGATGACCGCCCTGGTGTCGATCATCTCGGCGCACGACCTCATGTCCAACATCCAGGACGTGTACGCGCAGAACTACCAGGTCATCCCCATGCTCGTCGTCGCCAGCCTCTGGTACCTCGGACTGGTCACGCTGCTCGGCATCCCGCAAGCATGGCTGGAGCGCCGCTACGGGCGCGGCACCGGCCGCGGCGGTCACGTCTCGCCGCTGCGCCGCGTGTTCGCCGGAGCCCTCACCCGGTCCGCGGGCACGAAGAAGGACACCGCGGAGGCGGTCCGGTGAACGTCCCCATGGTCCACGCCCAGGGCGTGCGCAAGCACTTCGGGAAGCTCGAAGTACTCAAAGGCATCGACCTGACCGTCGAACGCGGCCAGGTCTGCTGTCTGCTGGGGCCCTCCGGCTCGGGCAAGTCCACCTTCCTGCGCTGCATCAACCACCTCGACAGGGTCGACGGCGGCAAGCTCGCGGTCGACGGCGAGCTGGTCGGCTACCGCCAGAGCGGCCTCCGGCTCCACGAACTGCGCGAGAAGGAAGTCGCCGCGAGACGCCGTGACATCGGCATGGTCTTCCAGCGGTTCAACCTCTTCCCCCATATGACAGCCCTCGACAACGTCATGGAGGCCCCGGTGAAGGTCTGCGGGGTCAACAAGACGCGGGCCAAGGCCGACGCCCAGGACCTGCTGGAGCGGGTGGGCCTGGGCGACCGGGCCGGCCACTACCCGGCACAGCTGTCCGGCGGACAGCAGCAACGCGTCGCCATCGCCCGCGCTCTGGCCATGAAGCCCAAGCTCATGCTCTTCGACGAACCCACCTCGGCGCTCGACCCCGAGCTCGTCGGAGACGTGCTGGACGTGATGCGGCAGCTCGCCGCTGACGGCATGACGATGGTCGTCGTGACCCACGAGATCGGCTTCGCACGCGAGGTGGCTGACACCGCCGTCTTCATGGACGCCGGAGTCGTCGTCGAATCCGGAGATCCCCGCCAAGTCCTCGTCGAGCCCGAGCAGGAGCGCACCCGCGCGTTCCTCTCCAAGGTCCTGTGACCGCCCCCGCACGAGAGCAGCTCCGCACCACCGCGCTGCTCCGGCACGCCCAAGCCCGCCTGGAAGGCTACCTGACCGACCTGGCCCAGCTAGTCGCCATCGACTCGGGCTCGTACAGCCCCGCCGGCGTCAACCGGATGGCCGACTGGATCCAGGAACGGCTGCTCCGGATCGGATTCAGTGTCGAGCGCGTCGCTCCCGACCCCACCCACGGTCACCCGGTCGGCGACGTGATCGTCGCCCGCAAGAGCGGTGACCTGCCGGCGAGCGAAGGCGGCCGCCGCGTACTGCTCGTCGCGCACCTGGACACCGTGTTCGAAGACGGCACCGCAGCCACGCGGCCCTTCGAACTCGACGGCCACATGGCGTACGGCCCGGGCGTCAGCGATGACAAGGGCGGACTCCTCGCAGGGCTCACCGCGCTGCAGATCCTCCACGAGACCACAGCAGCGACGTACGCCGAACTCGTCTTCCTCGCCACCCCGGACGAGGAGATCGGCTCACCCGCGAGCCGCCCGGCCATCGAGGCTGCGGCCCGCGGAGCCCACTTCGCCCTCGCCCTGGAATGCGCGCGGGAGAACGGCGACGTGGTCATCGTCCGCAAGGGCGTGGCCGACTTCCGGGTGGCGGTCACCGGCCGGGCCGCGCACGCCGGCATCGAGCCGGAACGCGGGGCGAACGCCGCCCTGGCAGCCGCCCACCTGGTCGTGGCGCTCCAAGCACTCAACGGCCACTGGGACGACGTCACCGTCAACGTGGGCGTGGTCCGTGCGGGCACCCGGGCGAACATCGTCTGCCCGGAAGCCGAACTGCGGGTCGAGGTGCGTTCGGCCACAGCCGCCGGCATCGGAGCGGCAAGGTCCGCAATCCAGGCCGCCGCCGCACGCCTGGCCGTTCCCGGCACCACCGCCACGGTGGAGCAGCTTGACCTGTGCCCGCCCATGGAGGACACACCCCCCTCGCGCCGCATGCTCGAGCGGGCCAGGAAGATCGCCGAGGACCTCGGGGTACCGCTCGGCGGCGCGGCGACGGGCGGCGTGGGGGACGCCAACTTCATCGCGGGCATCGGCGTGCCCACCCTGGACGGGCTCGGCCCGGTCGGCGGCGCAGACCACACCCCCGAGGAATGGCTGGACACCTCCACCGTCCCCGTCCGCGTCGCGCTCCTCGCGTCCCTCGTCGCCGAACTCGGCGACGGACGCGCCGGCTGACGCCCCCATCCGTCCCGTACCGGTCTGATCGCGCCATCGCCCGGTACGGGGCCAGGCCCGGCAGCCCGGTCCACCGGCACGCACCGGGCTGGCGGCCCCTGCCGGGACCGCGGCAGGCCAGCGCCGCCGCGGTCCCGGCCACCACGACCCCATCCACAGGAGGCACCACATGCGCGTCCCGACCCGAGCCCGCCGCACCACATTGGCGGGCGGCACCGCGCTCCTGCTCACGCTCGCCCTCGCCCCGACGGCCGGTGCCGACAGTCTCCGCCGTGCCGGCGACCGTGGCTCCCTCGTCCTTGTCGGCGGCGGACTGAAGGCCGACAACGCCCAGGTCTACGGCGAGATCATCCAGCGGGCCGGAGGAGCCTCGGCGAGGATCGGAGTGATCACCGCCTCCTCGGTACCCGTCAGCCAGGACCCGCACGCCGCCGACCCGGACAAGTGCAACAACGCGGAGTGCAATGGCACTTACTACTCCGACCTGTTCGAGCGGTACGGCGCCGCCGACGCCCAGTGGATCCCCGTCGACCTCGACCACATCGCACATGCCGACTCCGACGAGGTCGTCCGGCAGGTCGATTCCATGACGGGCTTCTTCTTCGGTGGCGGCGACCAGTACCGCTACGTCACCACCCTGCTCCACGGTTCCGCCCACACCGACTCCAAGGTCCTCGCCACGATCCGCGCCAAGCTCGCCGCCGGCGCGGTCGTATCCGGCTCCAGCGCCGGAGCGCAGATCGCCGCCGGAGCCGACATGGTGACGGGAGGCGACTCGTACGAGGGACTATGCGACGGCAGCAGCCCGGGCTACTTCGACGACGCGACTCGGCTCGGCTACTTGCCCGCCGGCGGCTTCGGCTTCCTGAGCTCCGGACTGATCGACACCCACACCGGCGTGTACGGCCGCGAAGGCAGGGCCCTGCGCCTCGCCGCGGACACCGGGAACGACCGTGTGTACGCACTCGAGGAGAACACAGCCCTCATCGTGGAGGCTCCCCGCACGCCGCACGAGCGCCTGCGCGTTCTCGGTCGGCAAGGAGTCGCCATCCTCGACCTCCGTCAGGCCCGGACCGGGAGGACACCCTCCGGAGCATGGTCCCTCACCGGTGCCCGCTACAACTACCTGACCGACGGCGACCGCTACGACCCGAACCTGTGGCGTGTCCAGCCCGCCGCCGGCCAGCGACCCCTCGTGCCGACCTCGACCTCACCCGTCCCCGCCAACCCCGACGTGTTCTCCTCCGCGGCCAACCCCGCCGGTGTCCCGTACTCCTTCCTGGGCACCGCGCGCGCCCTCGCGGCCAGCAGCGCCCAGCGCACCGCGACCGCGTCCACGTTCGAGAGCGGACCCCGGTTCACCGTCACCTTCGGCAAACAACCCGGATTCACTGCCTGGACCAGTGACGGCGCCACCGCGCGCACCGTCATCGGCCTGCGGATCGCCGTCGCTCCGGAGTGACTCCGCCCTGACCCCACTCCGGGTGACCGGGCCGGCCGGACACCGGGAAGGGAGCCGGCCGGCCCCACCCCCCGACCAGCGGCAGTAGGCTCGACCCGCCACCTGTCATCCCTGTCCCACACCCCGAAGGGAGCTCCCGCGCATGGCCCCAGGCACGCTCGCCGACGAGATCCGCCTCAAGCTGGGCGACGTCAGCCCCGCCGAACGCAAGGTCGCGCGCGTGCTGCTCGCCGGCTATCCGTCAGCGGGCTTCGAGACCATGGCCGTTCTCGCCGAGCGGGCGGCCGTCAGCGCCCCGACCGTCCTGCGGTTCGTCAACCGGCTCGGGTACCGGGGCTTCCCCGACTTCCAAGCCGCGCTGCGGGCGGAGCTCGACGAGCGCAACGCCTCCCCGCTCTCCCTCTACGAGGCCACCGATTACGGGCGCAGCAAGGGCGGGCCGGACGAGGACCTCTCGCTCCTCCAGCGGGGCAGCAACGTCTTCAGCGGCGCCGTGGCACAGACCCTCGCCGAACTGCCCCCGCACGACCTCGAACACGCGATCAGACTGCTGTCCGACGGCAAACGCCGCATCACCCTGGCCGGCGGACGCTTCACCAACCTGTTTGCCCAGTACCTCGGCCTGCACCTCATGCAACTGCGCGACGACGTGAGGTTCCTGCCCGACCGTGATGTCGAACGCACTGCCGTGTTCGCGGCTCTCCACCGGCGTGACGTCCTCGTCGTCTTCGACTACCGGCGCTACGAGCAGGACAAGGTGGCGATGGCCGAACTCGTACAGGGACAGGGCGGCAAGGTCATCCTCTTCACCGACATGTGGCTCTCGCCCGCGTCCACCCACGCCGATGTGGTCCTGCCCAGCCAGGTCGCGGCCCCTTCCCCCTATGACAGCCTGGTCCCCACCCTCGCCGTGATCGAGACAGTCGTCGCCGGAGTGCTCACCGCTCTCGGAGAGGACGCACACCAGCGGATGCGGCACGGGGAGGACACCGCCCGCCGCATGGGCCTGTACTGACCCCTTCGGGTCCGGTCCACGCCCCCGGACGTCCGAGTGCCGTCCATGCTGATCATCGCAGACAACGATTCAGCGCCGACTCCGGGCTCAGTCTTCAGCAAGATCGAACTTTCGGTGGTGCATCGAATCGTCGGGCAGGACGAATTGCCAGGCGGGTGAGGCTCACGGTCGGAGCGCGGGCCTCTCCACCACGTCAGGTGATCACGTTCACGGAGAGACGACGCGGCGCCCTCTTCCGTGGTCTCTGCCGCATTGCGTATGTCCGCCGCCGGCGGTCGTCGGCGGAGAAACCGCAGCAACCACCCTCAGTAGCTGTCGTAGCTGGGTTGGCCGGTCGGCCGGTAGACACCGACCACGGTGCCGCCCTTCGTCGTCGAGACGCTGACCGGCTCCAGCGCCGTGGGGATCGCACCATCGGCGAATAGCCGCTTGCCTGTGCCGATGATCACCGGGTGGATGGTCAGCCTGTACTCGTCGACCAGGCCGTGCCGCATGAGGGTCTGGGCGAGGTCGCCGCTGCCGACCACGTTGATGCTGCCGCCGTCGGACGCCTTCAGCGCCCGTACGGCATCGACGGTGTCGCCCTCCAGGAGCGTGGAGTTCTGCCACCGGACGGACGTCAGGGTCCGAGACGCCACGTACTTGTGCATGCTGTTCATCCGCTCGGTGAACGGGTTGTCAGGATCGGCCGTCGGCCAGTACGACGCAAAGATCTCGTACGTCTTGCGCCCGAGCAACATCGCGTCGGAGCGCTCGTACCAACCGGCGACGGCCGCGCCGACCTCGTCGTCGTCCACCGGCTTCTGCCAGCCGCCGTGCCGGAAGCCGCTCTCCGCATCCTCGTCCGGACCGCCAGGTGCCTGCATGACGCCGTCGAGCGTCAGGAACGTGCAGACGATGATCTCGCGCATACTGCGCTCCCTTAGTTTCGTTTACGGGTAGACCGCACAACCGCCGGAAACTCATCGCGCCACTTCCGCGGCACAGCACCACGGGCTCGCACCGCGACACCGGATCCGGTGGCCGTGCGACACCGACCGTGACATGTGGCCTGACTGCCAGGGCTCCGGCCACGCTGATCGGCCGGAAATCCCACTCCCGCAGGCCACACCGCGCCCTAGACTGCGACCGCTCCAAGACCTGGAGATCATCGGGAGGGCGTGCAAGATGAGACGAGCACTGATCAGTGCGTTCGCGGCCGCGGCGCTAGTGGTGACAGGGGGGAGCGTCGCCACTGCTTCCGACAGCGTTCCGCCGCGCACCACGCACGGTCCCTGCCAGTACACCCAGACCCCGGACGAGCCGCCGGCGCGCCCTGTTCCGCTGCCGCCCGACCCACGGCGCACCCCTGCTCGTGGCACGGTCGACTTGTCTGTGCCGACCAGTCAGGGCCCGCTCCCGCTGCGCTTGGACCGGGCCAAGGCGCCGTGCACGGTCCAGAGTTTCCTGCACCTCGCACGGCACGGCTTCTACGACCATACGGTGTGCCACCGCCTGACGGCGTACCCGACGCTGAAGGTCCTGCAGTGCGGCGACCCGACCGGCACCGGTGAGGGCGGGCCCGGGTACAAGTACAAGGACGAACTGCCGGTGGACCTGCCGCCCGCCGCCACCGATCCGACGGGTACGCGCCGGCTCTACGGACGCGGCCTGCTGGCGATGGCCAACGCCGGCCCGAACACGAACGGTTCTCAGTTCTTCGTCGTCTACGGCGACTCCGCCCTGCGACCGAACTACACGGTGTTCGGCACGGTCGGCACCGCCGGTCTGGCGACACTCGACAAGGTCGCCGCCGGAGGCATCGAGCCGACCGCGGAGAACCCGGCACCGGTCGACGGCACACCCGTACTGCGGACCGAGCTGTTCCGCGTCAGGCCGTCCTGCGGGCACTGACGCACCGCGATGTCGCCGCGTCCACGATGAGCCTGCCTGGCGGCTTGCGGGGTCGGCCTGCGGCGACACGCGAATGCCCGGGTGAGTCGCGGCGGCTTGCCGATGAGCTGCCGCCCGCCGCCGCGACTGACCGGACGACCAGGTCCGGCGCCTCCAGCCCCTGAACGGGCAGGTCCGGCGCGACAGGGTCCCGTGTCGCGGGAACGGGGTCGGCAAGCTGCGGTTCCTGGGCGCAGGGTTCCTGGGTGCTCGCAACAGGGCCGTCCAGTTCGACGAGACATCGGTTGGGCACCTCCGCTACCCCGTTCCCCGGTCCTCACTCCTCAGCCGGCCGTGATCGACCGCGTGGAAGAAGGGTGCGAGCGATCATGCAGGGCAGGAGATCTCCGTGACGTCGAACAGTCCCCGCACCTGTCGGAGCACGCCCGGGAACCGGTCCTTCGAGCTACTCGAACGCATCCGCACCCGCCTGTGGACCACCGCCGTGCGGCTGTGGGAGGACAACGTCACCGACCACGCGGCGGCCCTCACCTACTACGCGGTACTGGCACTGGTGCCCGCGCTGCTCGTCTCCGTCTCCCTGGTGGGACTGGCCGGGACCGATACGCGCGAGCATCTGATCCGCGACCTCACCTCGTACGCTCCGCCCCAGTCGGCCCAGGTGCTCCGGGAGGCCCTGGAGGGCATCACCTCCTCGCCCTCTTCACTGTGGCCGCTGCTCGTCAGCGGCGTCCTGAGCGCCCTGTGGTCGGCCTCCAGCTACCTGTCGGTCTTCCGGCGCGCCCTGCACGCGATGCACCGTCTGCCCGACACGCGTCGGCCACTGCGTGCCGCCCACGTCCTCGTTCTCACCTCGAGCGCGCTGCTGGCCCTGCTCGTCACGGGCGCCGCGAGCCTCGTCGCGACCGGCCCGGTGGCCCGGCGGCTCGCGGCGGCCGCCGGCCGCCCGGGCACGGACGTCATGACCCTGCTGCGGTGGCCGGTGCTGCTGGTGATCGTCACGGCGCTGATCCTGATCCTCTACCGGACGGGGCCCGTCCAGGGCCGTGGCCTGCGCCGGGGGTTCGCGGGTGGAGCCCTTGCGGCCTTCCTGTGGCTCGGGGCCTCGGCGCTCTTCACCCTCTACACGCAGTTCGGGACCTACAGCCGCCTCTACGGTTCGCTGGCGGGAATCATCGTCTTCCTCGTGTGGCTGTGGTTCGGCAATCTGGCCCTGCTCGCCGGCGCGCAGTTCAACGCGGTGCGCGCGCGGCAGGGAGGACGGTCCGACGACAAGCCGCGGGAAGTCGAGGCCGCCGCCTCCTACAGGTAGCGGCGGATGGGCAGTACCGCCGTCTCCCGAGCCCGCTGCAGAAGCGACCGCCGCTTCCAGCGGCCCGGGCGGATCAGCTCGCTCACCTTGAGGTCCTCGTCGTAGTGCGCGTCGAGGGCCGCGGTGAACTCGGAGTCCATGACGGCGAGCATGACCTCTTCGTCGTGGTCGAGGGAGCGGCGGTTGAAGTTCGTGGAGCCGATCAGGGACACGACGCCGTCCATGGTGATGACCTTCGCGTGCATCATGGTCGGCTGGTACTGGTGGATGCGCACTCCGTCGGCGGTCAGCGCCTCGTAGTGGTGCTGCCCCGCCAGCTGGCACACCCGCTTGTCCGTGTGGGGGCCGGGCAGCAGGATCTCGACTTCCACGCCGCGGCGGGCCGTGGCGCAGAGCAGGTCGATGAAGTAGTCGTCCGGGGCGAAGTAGGCGGTCGCCAGCCGGATCCGTTCCTCCGCCGATTCGAGGATCACCCGTATCAGGGTCTGCATGTCCTGCCAGCCGACGCTGGCCGAACCGCGGACCACCTGCACGATGGCGCTCCCGCTCGGGGGGTGGACGACGAACCGGTCGCGCTCGTCGAAGAGCTCCGTGTGGCACTCGGCCCAGTTCTGGGCGAAGGCGGCGGCGATGCCGTCCACGGCCGGGCCGCGGACCTCGACGTGAGTGTCCCGCCACTCGTCGGGATTGCGGGCGTCGCCACACCATTCCTCGGCGATCCCGACGCCTCCGGTGAAGGCGGTCAGCTCGTCGACCACGAGGGCCTTGCGGTGGCAGCGGTGGTTCTGCTTGAACGGCGAGAGATAGAGGGGCTTGCGGAACCACGCGACCTCGACTCCGGCCGTGCTCATCCGGTCCAGCAGGTCCTTCTCGATCAGGCGGCTGCCGAAGCCGTCGAGAAGCAGCCGCACCCTCACCCCGGCACGTGCCCGGTCGGTCAGGGCTTCGGCGAAACGCCGCGCGATGTCGCCCCGCCAGTAGACGAAGGTCATCATGTCGACGGTGTGACGCGCGTTGCCGATCGCGTCCAGCATCGCGGCGAAGATCTCGTCGCCGTTGCGCAGGGGGCGTACGGCGTTGCCCTCGGTCGCCGCGACACCGATGAGCCGCTCCAGCCGCCGGCGTATGCGGTGGATCCGCTCGTCCACGGCGCCGCTGTCGGCGGAGGCGGTGGTCGCGCCGGCCTGCGGTTGCTCTCTGTCGGACATCCCGGTCCCCCCCTCGGTCGGGCCATCGGCGACCAGGACCTTATCCGACGGAATCCAGGACGGGGGCGAAGGAGGGGGAAGGGGAGGGGGCATCGGCGCCGTTGGAATGACTGGACCGGGCGATTCAGTTGTCGTATGTATGAGCGTTTCCCCGCGTGACGTCCCTGTTCCTGCCGGGCGCGGCCGCTCCGGTCCGGCGACCGTCCGTGAACGCCTGGCGGCCGACCGTACCGACACGCATGGCGGCTCTGGGCCGGGACTTCGACGGAATCGTCGCGGCTAACGCCCTGGTCGCGGTCGACGACGAGCACGACCCCGAAGGAGGGACCACCGCCTTCGAGCGCGCCCATGTGGCCTCCCTGATGGAGCAGGCACACGGACACCTCGCCGAACTGGACGGAGCCCTCCAGCGGCTTGAACACGGCACCTACGGGCAGTGCGAGGGCTGCGGCAGCAGGATCCCGCCCGAGCGCCTGGAGATCCGACCGGCGGCAACGATGTGCGTGTCGTGTGCCGGCAGCGTCAAGGGCTGAGCCGAAGGAAGGGGGGTATGTCGAGCCCTCCCCCAGGGGAGGGCTCGAGTGCTCCAAGAAGGCACCTGCCCCGGGGAAAACCCCAGGTCAGGTGCCTCTTTCGTGCCTCTAGAAGAACCCGAGCTTCTTCGGCGAGTAGCTCACCAGTAGATTCTTCGTCTGCTGGTGGTACAGCAGCTGAACCCATGTTGACCTGGGGAAATGGCGGCAGGCGTGGCTCTGTGGCGAGGGCTGGTCCGGGAATGGTCCGGATCTTGGTCCGGCGGTCGCTCGCCCGGGCCGCGTCTCAGCTGCAGTGGCCGCGACTGGGAGGGATCGAGACCGGCCGGGTCAGGTGGGTGGCTGCCCGGACGCCCACGCAGGGTCGAGGTGGGGTCGCGGCCCTGTGGGCCGTTCCAAGGCCAGGGAGTGGGAAGTGCCGTGGGCCGGCGTCGGACGAGGCACCGGGGAAACGCGTCGATGAGATCGAAGGCGCTCTGCGCCTCGGTCCCCGGCAGTGCGAAACCGTCTTCGGGCGCGGCCGGTGCCTTGGCCGCGAGCAGCCCGACGACGGCCGGCACCGCGACCCACAGCAAGGTCACCAGCCGACGGCGAACGAAGGACCATCGGCCCAGGCGATAGAGGAACGTGGCCAGGGGAGAGCGGACTTCTTCAAGGTGGGGATCGGTCGTACGAGGTCTGCGTGCGGGGCAGCGGACGGAACACGGTCCTGCCCCTGCGCGGCGCGCTCCCTCACGGCCCGTTCCGATGCGGGACGAACCGTGCCGTGACCCGCGAGGAGGGCACGGCATCGGGAGCATCACCATCCTCCGGCGGCGGGCTGCCCGCTGTCGTCGGCTCTGTGCAGGCAGTCCCGGCTACTGCAGATGCAGTAGCGCCCCCGTTCGGGCTCGTCTTCGCCCGTACGAGCGCCTCACGCCGGTACGTACCTGCCGATGCCACCGTGGAGAGAGCGGCGAGGGGTGCTGCGGGACCGGGTGTCAGGTTCCGGTCCCGCAGCGGGGGCCTTGTCCGCCCACAGGCACGTGGGTGGACAGGGAGTTGGTTGTGCGGGCGTCGCCGAGCCGGATGACTTCAGCCGACGCTGCGGGCGGGTGCTTGGACGGATTGCGGGTGAACGGTGTGGTTACGCCCGGTCGTCCGTCGGGGGGACCGTGTGGCCGGGTTCGGCGGAGGAGGTTGCGAGCCGCAGGGTGAAGGTGCCGGGCTCGGTCGCCCAGCCGTGCGCGTCGGTGTCCCAGTGCTGGAACGCCCGCGGGGCGATCTCGATGCGGGCGAGCACGCGCTCGCCCGCGTCGGCACGCACCGCGGTGAAGCCGCAGAGCCAGGCGACCGGCCGTTCGACGGTCGATTCCGGGCGGGACAGGTAGGCCTGCAGGACCTGCTTGCCCGGTCGGGCGCCGGTGTTGGTGACGTCCGCGAGCGCGACGACGCGGTCCCCGGCGGTGGTGATCGTCGGTTCGCCGATCTGCCAGGTCGTGTAGCCGAGGCCGGACCCGAACGGCAGCGCCGGTCCGCGGCCGCCGCTCCGCTCCTGCTTGAGCCAGGCGCGGTAACCGAGGTGGATGCCCTCGGTGTAGGGGAGTCGGCCCCCGTCCGGCTCGACCTTCCACACCGGCACGTCCTCCTCGCGGGCGGGCCAGGTGGTCGGCAGCGGGCCGCCGGGTTCGCGGGCGCAGCCGTACGGCCGCCGCGGCACACCGTAGGTGCCGTCGCCCCTGCCCTCGGCGTCGGTCGAAGGCCCGACCGCCGGTCTGCCCGTGTCCCGTGCGCCGCACGAGGGCGGCTGACTGCCGAGTACGCGCCGCCGCCGCACATGCCACCCGGCCGTCGGCCGGCAGGGCCGAAGGGCCCTTCGAACCGACCGAACGGGTCCGCCGAGAGGGGCTCCGACCGGCCCGCCGCCAGGGACTGTCGCGACGGGGACCCAAGGGGACGTCGGTGACAGGGTTCAAGTGCACCCCGGGGCGCCCCAGCGGACACCCGGCCGACCGCACATCCGCGTGCGGCGGCGCCCGTTGGGCGCACCTTCGTCTCTTGGGAGATCTCATGGCCTTTCACGTCGACTCCGAGACCGGCCGCCTGAAGCAGGTCATCCTGCACCGGCCGGACCTGGAACTGCAACGCCTCACACCCACCAACAAGGACGCGCTCCTCTTCGACGACGTGCTGTGGGTCAAGCGTGCCCGTGAGGAGCACGACGCCTTCGCCGATGTCCTGCGGGACCGGGGAGTTCGCGTGCATCTCCTGGCGGACCTGCTCACCGACACGCTCTCCGTGATCGACGCGCGGCAACTCGTCCTGGAACGGGTCTTCGACGAGCGGGAGTTCGGCGTCCTCGGAACGGACCGGCTCCGCGCGTACTTCGACTCCCTGGAGCCGGCGGCACTGACCGCCTGCCTCATCGGTGGCGTCACCAAGGGTGAGCTGCTCGACCGCATGGGCCCGGTTCCGAGCGTCCGACTGCATGCCATGGCGCCCGACGACTTCCTCCTCGCACCCCTGCCCAACCATCTCTTCACCCGGGACACATCGTGCTGGGTGTACGACGGTGTCAGCGTCAACCCGATGAACAAGCGGGCACGGCGCCGTGAAACGGTTCACTTCGAAGCCATCTACCGGTACCACCCCCTGTTCGAGAAGGGGGAGTTCCATCAGTGGACCGATGGGCAGGAGGCATACCCCGCCACCATCGAAGGCGGCGACGTCCTGGTCATCGGTAACGGGGCGGTGCTCGTCGGCATGAGCGAGCGCACCACGCCACAGGCCGTGGAGAATCTCGCCCTGCGCATGTTCGCATCGGGTTCCGCCCGGCGGGTGGTGGCCGTCAGTCTGCCGAAGAGCCGCAGCTTCATGCACCTCGACACGGTCATGACCATGGTCAGCGGTGACACCTTCACCCGCTACGCGGGTCTCGGCCTGCTGCCCACCTCCACGATCGAACCCGGCGCCGGCGGGCAGGGGCTGAAGGTCACCGACCACGCCCCCGGTTCCATGGACCAGGCGATCGCCGATGCCCTGGATCTGCCCTCCATCAACGTCCTCACGCCCAGCCAGGACATCCGGTCCGCAGAGCGGGAGCAGTGGGACGACGGCTGCAACGTGCTTGCCGTGGAACCCGGTGTGGTCGTCGCCTACGAGCGCAACGTGACCACCAACACCCACTTGCGCAAGAGCGGCATCGAGGTCATCACCGTACGGGGCAGCGAACTCGGCCGCGGTCGTGGCGGCCCGCGGTGCATGACCTGCCCCATCGAGCGCGAGGCCGCCTGACCGCACACCGAGCCCGTCACCCGTCCGCCCCGCACCCCTGTACGTGTCAAGGAGCCCGACCATGCCTGTCGACCTGCACCACCGTCCGTTCCTGAAGGAACTCGACTTCACTCCTCAGGAGTTCCGCCACCTGCTGGACCTCTCCGCCTCCGTGAAAGCCGCCCACCGAGAGGGGTGCGAGAAGCAGCGGCTTCTCGGCAAGAACATCGCCGTCATCTTCGAGAAGACCTCGACGAGGACCCGGTGTGCCTTCGAAGTGGCCGCTCACCAGCAAGGCGCGCACGTGACCTACCTCGACCCGGCCGGCTCGCAACTCGGGCACAAGGAGTCCATCAAGGACACCGCCCGCGTCCTCGGCCGCTACTACGACGGGATCGAATTCCGGGGCAGCGACCAGAGCCTGGTGGAGGAGCTGGCCCAGTACGCCGGCGTTCCGGTCTGGAACGGCCTGACGGACCAGTGGCACCCCACCCAGTCCCTCGCCGACGTGCTCACCATGGAAGAGCACAGCGACAAGCCCCTGAACCAGGTGTCCTTCGCCTACCTGGGGGATGCCAGGAACAACGTCGGCAACTCACTGCTGATCACCGCGGCGATGCTCGGCATGGACATACGCATGGTCGGCCCGCGTTCCCTGCGCCCCGCCCCCGGCATCGTCGAGGAGGCGCGGCGGTTGGCGGCCCTCAGCGGCGCGCGGATCACCCTGACCGAGGACGTCAAGGAAGGCGTCGCGGGAGTCGACTTCGTCTACACCGACGTATGGCTCTCCATGGGAGAACCGCCGGAGATGTGGGACGCGCGCATCGCCCTGCTCAAGCCGTACCAGGTGACCACGGAGATCCTGAACGCCACGGGCAACCCGAAGGCCAAGTTCATGCACTGCCTTCCGGCGTTCCACAACAGCGACACCGCCGTCGGCGCCGGCATCGCCGCGCGGACCGGCATGACCGCGCTGGAGGTCACCGACGAGGTCTTCGAGTCCGCGCACTCCATCGTGTTCGACCAGGCCGAGAACCGGCTCCACACCATCAAGGCGGTTCTCGTCGCCACCCTCGGCGACTGAGCCGCCAGCCCGTCGAACCCGGAGATCCCACCATGCGTGTAGTCGTCGCCCTGGGCGGCAACGCCCTGCTGCGCCGCGAGGAGCGGCCGGACGCCGCCGTACAGCTCACCAACATCCGCGCCGCCGTGTCCGCCCTCGCGCCCCTCGCGCACGAGCACGAACTCGTCATCACCCACGGGAACGGCCCGCAGGTCGGCGTGCTCGCCCTGCAGAGCGCCGCCGACCACTCCCTCAGCAGTCCCTACCCCTTCGACGTCCTCGGGGCGGAGACCCAGGGCATGATCGGCTACTGGCTGCTCCAGTCGCTGCAGAACGCCCTGCCCGGGCGCCAGGTCTGCGCCCTGCTGAACCAGACCCTCGTCTCCGCGGCCGACCCCGCCTTCGCCGACCCGGCCAAGTTCGTGGGCCCCGTCTACGGCCGGGCCGAAGCCGAGCGACTGGCCGCCGAACGAGGCTGGACCGTCAAGCAGGACGGCACCCACTGGCGGCGCGTCGTGCCTTCCCCCCGCCCGCAACGCGTCGTGGAGACCCGGCTGATCCGGCTGCTGCTGACCTCGGGAGCGGTGGCCGTGTGCGCCGGAGGCGGCGGCGTGCCGGTGATCCGCGACGAACAAGGGCAGCTGACCGGTGTCGAAGCCGTGGTGGACAAGGACCTCACCGCCGCCCTCCTGGCCGAGGCGCTGGACGCGGACGCGCTCCTGCTGCTCACCGACGTTCCCCATGTCTCGGTCGGCTACGGCACCCCCGACGCCGAGCCCATCGGACGGACCACGCCCGCGGCCCTGCGAGCCCTCCGGTTCCCGGCCGGATCCATGGGGCCGAAGGTCGACGCCGCGTGCCGGTTCGTCGAACTCACGGGCGGCATGGCCGCCATCGGCGCCCTGGAGGACGCCCGCGCCATCCTCGACGGTGCCACCGGGACCGTCGTCACACCCGACGGCCGTCACCGCGAGGCCGACCACGACGGACCCCAGGACCTGACATGACCCTCGCCAGTGCACCCACACCCCCGAAGTCGACCGGGGAGAGAACCGACTCCGACGTACCCCACGGCCCCCGACGGCGGTTCCGGTTCCCGTCCGCCTTCACCGTTCTCATCGCCGTCACCGTGGTGGTCTGGGCCCTCACGTTCGTGATTCCCGCGGGCCGCTACGACATGAAGGACGGCAGCCCCGTCCCGGGCACCTACCACCCCGTGGAGCTCGCCACAGGCTTCTGGGACCGGCTCAAGGACCTGTTCCTCTCACCGGTCAACGGTCTGTACGGTGTCACCGACGCCGGGACCGGCCTCACCGCGCCCGGGGGCACCGGTTCCTTCGCGGGTGCCGCCGGAGTGTTCCTCTTCATCCTGGCCGTGGGCTCCTTCATCACCGTGACGATGCGCACCGGCGCCCTCACCGCCGGAGTCGCACGGCTCACGCGACGCCTCCATGACCACAGAACCCTGCTCCTCGTCGTCCTTCTGACGGTGTTCTCCCTCGGAGGGACCACCTACGGCATGGCCGAGGAGACCCTCGGCTTCTACGGGCTCATGATCCCCCTGATGCTGGGCCTGGGATACGACCGGATGGTCGCCGCGACGGTCATCATGGTCGGCGCCGGGGTCGGAACCCTCGCCTCGACCATCAACCCCTTCGCCACCGGAGTGGCGTCCGACAGCGCCGGCATCGGCACGGGAGAGGGCATCGTCCTGCGCCTGCTGATGTGGGTCTGCCTGACCGCGCTGGCCGCCGTGTACGTCGTGCGCTACGCCCGGCGGATCACCGAAGACCCCTCGCGGTCGCTGACGCCACTCACCGAGGACGACCGCCTCGTCAAGAACGAGGGCGACGAGACCGCTGAGCTCACGGGCCGTCAGCGCACCGTCCTGTGCCTTTTCGCGGCCACGTTTCTCTTCATGATCTTCGCGGTGGTCCCCTGGTCCGATCTGCACGTCACCTTCGTGCCCACGCTCGGGTGGTACTTCCCCGAACTCGCCGCCCTGTTCATCGTCGCGGCGATCCTCGTCGGGCTGGTCGGCGGCTTGGGGGAGACGGGGACGATGCAGGCGGTCACCGCCGGCGCGGGCGACTTCGCCGGAGCGGCGATGATCGTCATGCTGGCGCGAGGTGTCACGGTGATCATGAACAACGCCAGTGTCACCGACACCATTCTCGACGCGCTGCAGAGCGCGCTGTCCGGTACGTCCTCCGGCGCCTTCGCCGTTCTGATGTTCGTGGTGAACCTGCCGCTGGCCTTCTTCGTCCCTTCGTCCAGCGGCCACGCGGCCCTCGCCATGCCCATCCTCGCCCCCCTGGCGGATTTCGCCGGGGTGAGCCGGGCCCTGGTGGTGACCGCGTACCAGTCGGCTTCCGGATGGGTGAATCTCATCACGCCCACGTCGGCGGTCATCATGGGCGGCCTGGCCCTCGCCAAGGTCCGTTACGACCAGTACCTCCGCTTCATGGCGCCGCTCATGGGCGCCCTGTTCGTGGCGATCGCCGGGTTCCTGGCCATCGGCGCGGCTGTGCACTGAGTCAGGTCGCGCCTTCCACGGCGGGCGGAGCCGAACCACTCGGCTCCGCCCGCCCACTGCTGTGCCCGGAGCGACGCGGGTCTCATGGCTGTGCCTGCCGGGACCGACAGGCCCCGAGCGGCGCCTTGTCGCTCCGCGACAGTGAGACCCGGCGGAGGCAGGACGCCCATCAACCGCATCGACGCGGTCACAGGCTCCGGAGAACCCACGTGGCCGGTCGCCGGCCGGATCACCGCGAGCCGTCGGGCGGTCGGCCCGACGCATCGACACCGGGTGCCGGGCGGGTTCGCCGCAGAAACCCCGGGAGCCGTGGCACACGGAAGCCGGGGCCGGGTGCGACCCCTTCCTTGGGAAGCGGTCGTACCCGGCCCCGGCCATCACCGGTTCACACCGGCGGCGCCGACCGGACGGTCAGAGGTGGGGGACCACCGCCACGGGGGCGGTGGCGTGGTGCAGCACCGCGTGCGTGACCGGGCCGATGTGCGTGCCGGTCGCCGCGCGGCGTATACGTCGTCCCACGACGAGCAGTGAGGCGTCCTTCGAGGCATCGACGAGGTGGTCCGAGGCTTGGCCGATCACGCACTGCTCCGTGACCTCGACCGCCGGGAACGTGCCACGCCACGGCCGCAGCACGTCCGTGAGCGTGCTCGCCTCGCGGTGTCCCCATGCGACTCTGTGTCCGGGATCGACGGCTGCGGGGTCGTATCCGAAGGCGGCCGGATCCGCCCATCCATGGACGACGCGCAGCCTGGCCGAACGCGCGGCGGCGGCTTGGAAGGCGAACGCGATCAACTCGTCGCACGGCCGGGAGAGATCGAGACCGAGCACCACATCGCCGTCCCGCCCCCTGTCGACCACACGGTCGCCGGTCCCGGACAGGCGTGCGTCCGCGGTCTGCTCGCCGCCCCGTACGACGACGACCGGGCGCTCGGCACGCGCGATGACCGGCAGGGACACCGATCCCGCCAGGAAGCCGCCGAGGGCACCGAGCCCTCGCGATCCCATGACCAGGACCTCTGCCGTGTCCGCCGCGGAGAGCAACACCTCGGCGGGACGGCCGAGTACCTGCTCGATGCCGATCTCCAGGCCGGGATGGCCCTCCCGTAGCCGATCGGCCGCTTCACGAGGGACGCGCTCGGCCCAGTGCCGGGTGACGGTCGTTCCGTCGGGTGTGATGTCCCTCCCCGCGTACGGCGGGGCCGAGGTTCGGGCCGGCCGCCCGCAGGCGGTAGGACCGCGGTGAGTGGCCGGTCCCGGCCGGCCCGACCGGCCGGACTCGGGTGAGGCGGCAGCTGCCGGTACGGCCCCTCGGCGTGGTGAGGCGAGTGCTACCGGGCCGGAGTGATCAGTCCGTAGTGGCCGTCGAAGCGGTGGTAGAGCACGCTGCCCCGGCCCGTGCCGCTGTCCTTGAAGAAGACGAAGGGCAGGCCGGTGAGCTGCAGCCGCTGAACGGCCTCGCCCACATCGCTCGTGGTGACGGGAACCGTGCTGACGCTCAGCAGGCCCTCGATCTCGCGGTCCTGGCCCACGGGCCCGAGCGACGCCATGCGATGCCCACCGGTATGGGAGTCCCGGTAGACCACGCTGTCGGATCCGGAGGTCAGGTCCGTGAAGACCCAGAAGTCGTAGTCCATGGCTTCCAGGTCGATCAGGGCGTCCTCGGGCGTCTGCCGGGCCAGGCTGAACGCCTTGTGCCGTACCATGCGGCGCTCATCGGCCGGAAGGTGATGGCGGTGCGGGCGGTGCTCGTGGTCCTCGCCGTCCCACCTCATGTGGCCGTCCGGATCGCTGCCGCGCAACCGGCGCACGCCGTACCGGTGCACCCGGGCGAGCCGCGCCGTCAGGCGCTCCTGCAGGAGGTCGACGGCCTCGAACATGGTGCCGGCGGCCACATGGGCCCGAACCGGCCGGCCGTTGACGTCCACCATGGCTTGAGCCGTGGCCGGGCGGCCCGCCGGAGCGTGGGCGGCCTGAGCGAGCTTCACCCGGGTGGCCAGCACCGGTTCGCTCACGTGGCTGATCGCCGCGAGCACCTTCTCCCGCGCGTAGGTTTCCGCACCGTACGGAACCTGTCCTCGGATCCGTACCTGGATGCCGACCGATTGACTGGGCTTGAGACCGCTCATGGGTTCTCCTCCTTGATCGCTCTCAGCCTGTCGTCGTCGGCCCTGCCGGGGCAGAGTCATCAGGGCACGCGACGGAGGGCCACCCGTACCCACGACACCGCCGGGGACAGGGACTCCCGGACGCTGGTGAAGGCCGTTCGGTCCACCGCCGCGGCCGGGCTCCGGTGTCACGGTGTCCTGTGGTCCCGCGTTCGTTCCGAGCCGGCGGAGGGCGGCAGCGCTACCCCGCCCGGTCGAGCGTGGTCGATTCCGCGTTTGTCCGCCGGCCGGCTCACCACACCGACCACCCCGTCCACCCGCCACGCTGCTCGGATCAGCGCCGACGTGTCCGCGTCGGGCCGCGGCCGGCCCGCCAGGGTGACCACACCGTCCCGGACATGGATACGCAACTGGTCGGCGCCGTGCGCCGGGACACGGACCGAGACGGCTTCGGCGACTTCGGCGCGGATCTCCTCGTCGGTGCGCAGGAAGACGCGCAGGAGGTCGCGGCGCGTGGCGATGCCGACGAGGCGGTCCTCCTCGTCCACCACGGGCAACCGGTCGATGTGACGGCGTTCCATGATGCGTGCCGCCTCGACGACGCGCTGTTCGGGATGCACGGTGACCGCTGGACTGGTCATCAGCTCGCCGGCGGTCGGGGCGCGGCTTGAGGCAGGCCGGTCCTGGGCCGTCCGCTTCACCCTCCGCGAGATCGGGTGCGGGGCGCCCCCGGGCCGGCCGCGAGCTGTCCGGTGCCCGGCGAGGTCGGTCCGGGACACCACACCGATGACCTTGTCATCGTGGTCCACCACCGGCAGGCCACTGATTCCGTGGGAGGTGAGCAGCCGTGTCAACTCCCCGAAGGAGGTGTCCGGGTGCGCCTGCACCACCTCGCTGGTCATCACCTCTCCCACCATCCGGGTAGTGACCACGGTTCTCCTCTCCAGTCGTTCGCGCGGTCGCCCCGGCAGCCGCCGGAGCGATCCCTCGGACCCCTCCCCGGGGCGATGGCCCCGCAGGGCCTCACATCTCGAAGACGATGCGTGCCTCGACCCGGCCCTCCAGCACCTCGTCGATGCACTCGTTGACGGACGACAGCGGCCGTCTCATGGACCACGCGGGTACGTCCGGCGGCATGCAACTGGAACACCTCGGCCAGGTCCTGCCGCGTACCGACGATCGAGCCGATGACGGACCTCCCGCCGAGCACGGTCGAGAAGACCGGCACCTCGACGGTGCCTTCCGCGGGAAGGGCCACCATCACCAGCTTGCCGCCACGCCGCAGACCGGCCAGCGCCGTCGCGAAGGACTCCTCGTTCACCGCCAGTGCCAGGGCCGCATGGGCTCCGCCGTGGCGCTGGAGCACCTCGGCCGGGTCCTCCTTGCGGGCGTCGATGAGGATGTCCGCGCCCAGGTCGGCCGCCAGCCGGAGCTTCTCGTCGGAAACGTCGATCGCGGCCACCGTCGCACCGGCGATCTTCGCGTACTGCACGGCCAGGTGTCCCAGTCCGCCGACGCCGGAGACCGCCACGAGGTCGGCCGGCCCGACCTCCGCGACCTTCAGCGCCTTGTACGTGGTCACGCCGGCACAGGTCAGCGGAGCTGCGTCGCGCGGGTCGATGCCGTCGGGGACGGGCTGCGCGAAGTCCGCATGGGCGAGCATCTTCTCGGCGTACCCGCCGTCGATGCCGTAACCGGTGTTGATCTGCTTCTCGCACAGTGTCTCCCAGCCGGAGAGGCAGTGCTCACAGCGCCCACAGGCCCAGCCCAGCCACGGCACCGCCACGCGCTGGCCGACCGACAGATGCATGACGCCGTCGCCGAGCTCCTCGATGATGCCGACCCCCTCGTGTCCGGGGACGAACGGAGGGACGGGCCTGACCGGCCAGTCACCGCGGGCCGCGTGGATGTCGGTATGACACAGCCCGCACGCCTCGACACGAATACGCACCTGCCCGCGGCCCGGCACGGGATCGGGACGCTCCTCGATCACCAACGGTTCTCCCAGCGCTTTCACCACTGCTGCCTTCATGGCCCGCTCCTCGCGTTCGTCTGTGCTGCCAGCCTGGCCCGCAGGGGAGGCCGGGGACAGAACCGGTCAGTACCCGCACCGGGGGCCGTTCGGCCCGTGCTCCGCCGGGCTGACGGTGCGGGGGAGAGGAGGGACCAACGGCCCTCGGGGCACCCCCTTGGGCCTCTGTCCCGGCGGGTGCGGGAGCCCGAGGCTGACACCACCTGCATCGGCACCCCTCGGGAGGGCGGCGGACATGACCGTACGCATCGGAATCAACGGCTTCGGGCGCATCGGGCGTGCCTACCTGCGCTGCGTCATGCAACGCGCGGAGGCCGGCTGCGGCACCCCGGTGGAAGTGGTGGCCGTCAACGATCTCGCCTCCCCGGGGACGCTGGCCCACCTGCTCGCCTACGACTCGACCCACGGCCGGCTGGGCCGCACCGTCGAGCACGACGACGACTCCATCACCGTGGACGGGCACCGCATCGTCGTCACGTCCGAGCGCGACCCTGCCGACCTGAGCTGGGGGGCCCTTGGCGTGGACGTGGTCATCGAGGCCACCGGCCGCTTCCGCACCCGGGAGGACGCCGGCCGGCACCTGACGGCGGGAGCACGCAAGGTGCTGCTCTCGGTGCCGGGCAAGGGCGTCGACGCCACCGTCGTCATGGGGGTCAACGAGTGCGCCTACGACCCGCTCCGCCATGACGTGGTCTCCAACGCGTCCTGCACCACCAACTGCGTGGCTCCGATGGTGAAGGTCCTCGACGAGCGATTCGGGATCGTCGACGGACTGATGACCACCATCCACGGCTACACCAACGACCAGGTCGTGCTCGACGGACCGCACAAGGACCCGCGCCGGGGCCGTTCGGCCGCGGTGAACATCATCCCGACCAGCACCGGCGCCGCCCGCGCCGTGGGCCTGGTGCTCCCCGGACTCGCGGGCACCCTGGACGGCATCGCCGTACGCGTGCCGGTCGACGACGGCTCGCTCACCGACCTCACCCTCGTCCTGGAGCAGTCCGTGTCGGCACAGGACGTGAACGACGCGTTCCGGGAGGCCGAGGAAGGACCGCTGAAGGGAATCCTGAGGGTGAGCCACGCCCCGATCGTCTCGCGCGACATCATCGGCGACCCGGCCTCGTGCATCGTGGACGCCCCACTGACCCAGGCGCACGGAACCCTGGTCAAGGTCTTCGGCTGGTACGACAACGAGTGGGGATACACCAGCCGTCTCGCCGACCTCACCCAGTACGTCGCCGGCCTCCTCGACAACCGATGAGCGGACAGCGGGCGACAGACACGGCGGGGGAGACGGTGCGCGTCGGGAGTGTGCGACTGTGGCGGTGGCGGCGCAATCCCCTGCGCCTGCGCGCCCACGCGGCCGAGGGCTGGATCATCCTGGCCCTCATCGCGGCCTGGCTCGTCGCCGCGGCCCTCGGCGGCGCCGTGGCATGGGACGCCGTGCTGGAGGGCAGTGCCCAGCAGCGGACCGAGCGCCACCTGACCACGGCCACGCTGGTGGAGGACGCGGTACCGATGTTCCGCGGCAGTGCACACGCGCGTGCCACGGCCCGGTGGACCGCCTCCGACGGCACCACGCGCACCGCCCGACTACAGGTGGAAAGTCACGTGGAACGCGGAGCGCGGGTCCCGGTGTGGACCGACGAGGACGGGGAGGTGACCTCCGCGCCGCTCGGCCCGGCCGCCGCACGGTTCGACGCCGTGGTCGCCGCACTCGCGGTCGCGGCAGGCCTGGGCCTCGCGGCGCTCACCGTCCATCGGCTCGTCCGGCGGACGTACGAGCGGAGCCACGGCGCGCGGTGGGCCCGGGAATGGGCCAGGGTGGCCCCGGAGTGGGACCGCAGGAGCGCGTGAGCGGACGGGCAGAGACCATCGGGCCTCGGCCCAGGGACCCTCGGCACGTCGTTGTCCGCCCGCCCGGACGCGAGGCTTCGGGTGACAGAACGGGAGGCCACCCGCATCCCGGGACGCCCTCCACGACGCGGACGACCGGCGATCAGCGCACCCCGGGGCGCCGGCCGTCCACCACGCGCCCCGGCCGCTGCCATTCGAGTGACCTCCCGACGCCCCGCACGGCCGTTAGGCTGAGCGGGTGATCGACAGAGGAGGCCCAGTGGGTGTGGAGGAGGCGCTTTCGCGGATGCCTCGGATGCGGCTCGACGAGCTGCTGGAGGAGCTCGAGGCGCGCATCAACGCGGCTCGGGGCACCCGGGACCGGGTGCACAACCTGCTGGAGGCCGTCGTCTCGGTGGGGCGCGAGCTGGACCTCTCCCAGGCGCTGCGACGCATCGTGGAAGCCGCGGCGCTCCTGGTGGACGCCCGCTACGGAGCCCTGGGAGTGATCGGCCCGGACGGCCGGACCCTGTCACAATTCCTCACCGTCGGGCTGTCGGAGGAGCAGATCGCGAAGATCGGTCCCCTGCCGGCAGGCCACGGCATCCTCGGTGAGCTCATCCGCGACCCCCGGCCGTTGCGGCTGACCGAACTCGGCGCGCACGCGGCGTCGTACGGCATTCCCGCCCACCATCCCCCCATGCGGACCTTCCTGGGCGTGCCCATCCGTGTGCGGGACGAGGTCTTCGGCAACCTCTATCTGACCGACAAGCGCGGCGGCCTGGACTTCGACGCCGACGACGAGTCGGTGATCGCCACACTCTCCGTCGCAGCCGGTGTCGCCATCGACAATGCGCGGCTGTACGAGGCGTCGCAGCGCCAGCAGCGGTGGCTGCGGGCGAACGCGGAGATCACCAACAGCCTGCTCTCCGGCAGCCCGCGACCGGCGGTCCTCGAGCTCATCGCCCGCCGCGCTCAGGAGATCACGGACGCGGCGCTCGCCGACGTCTCCGTGTCCGTCGCCGGCACGGACGACCTCGTCGTGGAACTGGCCGTCGGTGGGGACGGCGACACCCGCCGCGGCCTGGTGGTCCCGGCCGTGGGCACCCTGTCCGGCGCCGCGTACAAGGCCGGCGCACTCGTGACGACGGTCGATCTCGCGGAAGACGACCGCTACGCGGCCGGCCCCCGCCGCTTCGACGGGCTCGGTCCCGCGGTCGCCGTCCCTCTGGGCACCGTCGCCGAGGACACCCGAGGCGTCCTGTTGCTGGCCCGGCTCCACGGCGAACCCGCCTTCACCGAAGGGGAGCTGGAACCTCTCCGGGTCTTCGCCGGACAGGCCGCGCTCGCCCTGGAGCTGGCCGAACGCCGGCACGATGCCGAGCAGCTCGCGCTCCTGGAGGATCGTGACCGTATCGCCCGCGACCTGCACGACCTCGCCATTCAACGGCTGTTCGCAACCGGTATGACCCTGCAGAGCGCCGCGCGGTTCGTGCAGCACGAGGGTGCTGCCGAACGCGTCACGCGAGCCGTCGCGGACCTCGACGAAACCATCAAGATCATCCGTTCCACGATCTTCGGTCTGCGTGCCCGCGAGGCGGACATGGGACCGAGCCTGCGGGCTCGCGTGGCCCGGGCGGTGGGCGAAGCGGCCACGACGCTCGGATTCCCGCCCCGTCTGAGCATGGAAGGGCTCCTCGACACGGACGTTCCGGCGCAGATCGCCGAGCACGTCATGGCGTCCCTCACCGAGATGCTGAGCAACGCCGCCCGCCACGCCCATGCGACGCGTGTCGAGGTGTCCCTGCAAGCCACCAGCGACGAGGTCGTTCTCACGGTGACGGACAACGGCCGTGGCATCCCTGCCGACGGCAGACGGAGTGGCCTGAGCAACCTTGACGAGCGAGCCCGGAGCGTGGGCGGCACGCTGCGGATCGAGGGTACGGACGAGTCCGGCAGCAGGCTCGTGTGGCGGGCGCCACTCACCGCGGGCCTTGTCCTGACCGACGGCCCGTGACATCGCCGTCGCAGGGCGCCGGTCGTCACGGGCCGGCCTGCCGATCCCCGCGCCGGCGCCGCGCTCGGACCCGCTTCACTTTTCCAGGCCGGCGCGTCCCGCCGTGAGCTGCAGGCCCGTGACCAGGTCGGGCCGGATGCGCAACGCGGCGTTCACGTCGGGGTGGTCGATCCATGGACGCAGGCGGGTGGCGAAGTGCGCGAGCTCGCCGGGATCGGTGACCCTGCGGGCGTACCCGGTGACCACGACGCTCCAGCCGATGTGCGTTTCGGGATCGATGACGTCCGCCTCGTAGGCTACGACGACGCCTGCGGCATCAGTGGGAGCGACGATGGAAGCGAGCGTCGCGCCGTCGTGGAGCTGGACGATGACGTCGTTGCCGTCCATCAGGTGGTTGACGGGGCGGATGGCCGGCAGAGCGTGCTGGGTGAAGACGATGCGTCCCAGGGAGACGGTGCCCAGCAGGCGCAGCGCCTCGACGCGATCGAGCTGTGCCATGCGCCGTGGCGCCACCGCCTCACGGTGGTCCTCCACCGCCCGCTGCGTGGCTTCGTCCTTCATCGTGCCCACCTTCTGCTCCGGCTCGGCCCCGTGGGCCCTACGTGCCTTCAGCCAGCGTCCCTTGGCTCCGGCCACCGGCAATAGGGCCGAACGGACCTCACCTGCGGGCGCACGATTCAGGCCGTCCTGGCGCGTGGCGCGGACGGTTCGGTGGTCAGGCGAAGGAGCAGGACAGGTCGCGGTCCATGCCCAGAGCACGGATGACGCGAGCGGGGAGCCGCTGGATGCCGGACAGCCTCAAGCGCACCCCGGCCGCCTGGGAGCGCTCGTGCACGCGGAGGAGGAGCGCCGCTCCGGAGCTGTCGCAGAAGGTGATGTCCGTCAGGTCGAGTGTCAGCTCGGCCTGCGCGTTCCGGGTCAGGTCGGTCAACGTCGGCTCGATGCGTGCAACGGTGTAGACATCGAGCTCCCCGGCCAGGGCGACGGCCACCGTGCTCCGGGCCGGCGGTGCCTCCGGCGAGCCGATACTGGTCAGGCTGATCGTGGTCGTCGTCATGGCGGCAGCCTCTCTGCGTCCAGGAAAAGCCCGAGGTCCTGACGACCCCGGCTGTGCTGACGCATGGAGTCCACCAAGGGAGCGCCCTCGGGCGACAGGCCCGGCGGGCCCTTCCGCGAGGGCCGAAGGTCCCTCCCGGCGGCACGCGCCGCAGGCGAGCCGGTCCGGACGGGCTGCGCAGGAGAGCCACCCGGCCCTGTCGTCGGTTCCGCGCGCACGGCATGATGCAGGCGCATCCGCAGTTGGCGGAACAACTCGGAGAACACGGAGTGTGCGATGACGGACAGCAACGGCGGCCTTCACGAGAAGGAGCCGGTCAGGGTCTTCCTCCTCGACGACCACGAGGTGGTGCGCCGGGGCGTGCGCGATCTCCTGGAAGCCGAGCCGGATCTGACCGTGGTGGGCGAGGCGGGCACGGCGGAGCAGGCGCTCGTACGGGTCCCCGCGCTGCGCCCCCAGATCGCGGTTCTCGACGTGCGCCTGCCGGACGGGGACGGCGTGAGCGTCTGCCGGGAGCTGCGCTCCCGCATGCCCGACCTGGCGTGTCTGATGCTGACGTCGTTCGACGACGAGGAGGCGCTGCTCGACGCGATCATGGCCGGCGCGTCCGGTTACGTTCTCAAGCAGATCACCGGCACCGACCTCGTCAACGCCGTGCGCACGGTCGCCTCGGGCCAGTCCATGCTGGATCCCGGCGCCACAGCGCGAGTGATGGCGCGGCTGCGCAGCGGAGCCTCCCAGGAGGAACAGCCGCAGGGCCTGCCCGGTCTGACGGACCGCGAGCGCCAGATCCTCGCCCTGGTCGGGGAAGGGCTGACCAACCGGGAGATCGGCAAGCGGCTCTACCTGGCGGAGAAGACGGTGAAGAACAACATCTCCCGGCTGCTGGCCAAGCTGGGCGTGGAGCGCCGGGTACAGGCCGCCGTCATCGCCACCCAGGCACAGGCCGCCCAGGACGAGCGAGTCGGCTCGGCCGCTCCGAGGATCTGAACACAGGCCCTTTCCCACGCTAACGGTGCAGCCCCTGCCCAGCGCCCTTCCCGGGTGCCGGGCAGGGGCTGCTTCCGCGTGCCTGCCCCGCGTTCGGGGCGGAGCCACGTTCATGTGCGGCACGACCGCGACAGAACATGGGTGCATCGCTCGGTCACGACGTCTCCGCCCCCCGCCCGGTCATGCGCGCGGTCCTTGGGGTCTACAGGTCCCGCGGCAGGGACCTGTGGCCCCTTCCCCGGCCCGTCGCGCGGAGATCACTGTGGAGGTGCAGCCCCGCCCCCGTCCTGTCAAGGAGCCGTTTCATGTCCCGTACTGTCACCGTCGGCGTCGACGGATCCCGCGAGAGCCTCGCCGCAGCGGACTGGGCCGCCGAGGAGGCAGCGCACCGCGCGGTGCCGCTGCGACTGCTCCAGGTCTGGACCAAGGACGACGACCCGCGTACCCGCGTGGTGGACCCGGCGACGGCCCGTGGCTGGGGTGAGCGGGTGCTCGGCACGGCGGAGAGCCGACTGCGCCGGCATCACCCAAGCCTGGACGTCGGTACGGAACAGGCCGCCGGTGACCCGGTCGAGGCCCTGTGCGCCGCCGGCGACAAGGCAGAGCTCCTGGTGCTCGGCTCCCGGGGCCTGAGCGGCCTGGCCGGCTTCTTCGCCGGGTCCGTCTCGCTGGCCGTGCTCGCCCGCACCCGGGGCCCCGTCGTGCTGGTCCGCCCCCGCAACCACCCGACGCGCGACGAGGACGCACCGGCGGGAGACGTCGTGGTCGGCCTTGATGTGTCCGCACCGGGCGACGAGGTCCTCGGCTTCGGCTTCGCCGAAGCCGACCGGTACGGCTGCGATCTGCGGGTGCTGCACACCTGGGCCCTTCCGGCGCTCTACGGACCTGACCTGGGCGCCACTGTGCCGCTGCTCACGTCCGAACTCGCCCAGGACGCGCGCCGGGCGCTCGACGAGGCGCTGGCCCCCTGAAGTACCCGGGCGTCCGCGTCGTCCGCGAATGCCACCAGGGCTGGCCGGCACGGGACCTCGCGGAGGCTTCGCGAGACGCCCGGCTGGTCGTGGTGGGTCGCAGGAACCGGCGCGCGCGCATCGGCACCCACATCGGGGCCGTCACCCACGCCGTCGTCCACCACTCCCTGGCGCCCGTGGCGGTGGTGCCGCACGACTGACCGGACCGACCGCTCCTGACCACCGGGCCGCAGGCCCGCCCCGCCCCCGGGGACCCGACATCCGCCGAAGAGACAGGCGAGCAGCATGACCACCTACGTGTACGACTTCGCCGACGGCGGCCGGGACATGGCCGGTCTCCTGGGAGGCAAGGGCGCGAGCCTCGCGGAGATGGCGGACATGGGCCTGCCCGTCCCGCCCGGTTTCACCGTCACCACCGAAGCCTGCCGGGTCTTCCTCGCCACGGGCCGGCCTCCGGCCGGCCTCGACCGCGAGATCGGCGAGCATCTCGCGGCGCTGGAGCGGGTGACGGGGAAGCGGCTGGGGCAGGTGGACGACCCGCTGCTGCTCTCGGTCCGCTCGGGGGCGGAGTTCTCGATGCCGGGCGTGATGGAGACCATCCTCGACATCGGGCTGAACGACTACGCGGTCCTGGGCCTCGCCAAGACGCCTGAGCGCGAACGTTTCGCCTGGGACTCCTACCGGCGTCTTGTGCAGATGTTCGGCACTACGGTCATGGGTGTCGACAGCTCGCACTTCGAGAAGATCCTCGTCGCCGTCAAGGAGCAGCACCAACGCAGCGACGACACGCAACTGGACACCTGCGACCTCATCCGGCTCGTCGAGACTTTCAAGGACCTGATCCAGGAGCGGACCGGTGAGGAATTCCCGCAGGATCCGGCCGAACAGCTGCGGCGGGCGGTCCTCGCGGTCTTCGCCTCCTGGAACAGCGAACGCGCACGCCTCCACCGCCGCCGTGAGCACATCCCGGACGACCTGGGCGCCGCGGTCACCATCCAGACCATGGTGTTCGGCAACCTCGGCCCCGACTCCGGCAGCGGCGTCGTCTTCACCCGCGATCCGGCCACCGGCCGGCCGGGCGTCTACGGCGACTACCTGCCCAACGCCCAGGGCGAGGACGTCGTATCCGGCATCCGCGACACCGTGCCCCTCCAGGACCTGGCCGCTCTCGACCCCACCTCGTTCACGCGGCTGCTCGGCTACCTGGACCAACTGGAGGCCCACTACCGCGACCTCTGCGACATCGAGTTCACCATCGAGCACGGCACACTGTGGATGCTCCAGACCCACATCGGCAAACGCACCCACCCGGCCGCCTCCGGCATCGCCTCCCAGCTCGCCGGCGAAGACGTCTGCCGCCGGCGAGCTCAGGGACACGACACGTCGCAGGAGAACTGACCGTCATTCGGTGACGCACCCGGGGTGCGCGGCCTGGAGTCGCGCCCCGGTAGCCCTCACCCGGTGATCAAGCGTGAGAAGCCGTTCACCACCCGGGGCGGAGATCACGGTCAGAAGAATCCGAGCTTCTTCGGCGAGTACGACACCAGCAGGTTCTTCGTCTGCTGGTGGTGCGTGAAGTGCAGCCCAGATGGCCAGGGGAAATGCCCTGCGCAGGCCTTTCAGCCGCCGTTGCGGTCCGGGAATGGTCCGGATCTTGGTCACGATGAGGCCGCGGCAGGGGCTGAGACTGCTCTGGAGAACCTGCGGCTTGTCACATCGATCACCGCTGGCGAGTCATGGATCCGGAACGATGCAGGTGGGGTGTGCGGTCGTGGGCGACGTGGCTATGGATCGGATTCGGAGGTGTGGAATCCGTCGGCACGCGAGGAGCTTCGTGACGGAACCGGCCGAACCTCGGCCGGTGATCCGTCGTACTCCGGAGGCCGGGCCGACCACGAAGCTGCCCTTGCCCGCCTGCGAGAGGCGATGCGCCGCGATCTCGGCGCCGACCACGTACCCGACTGAGCGAGGTGATCCCGCCGTCGGGATCGAGTCGCGTACGGTCGCCCAGGCGAGGCGGAAGGGGTGGTGTACGCGGAGTGCCCCCGAAATTCCGACACCTGGGCACTGGATGTTTCCTCCTGGAGACCCCGCGCACATGGGTCCGCGACGACCGGACCCGTGTCGGGTGGCCGGCGGCCGGGTGACGTCGGCATGACTCCTGACGAGAAGGAGGAGCTCAAGCGCCTGCGGCGGGAGAACGCCCGGCTGAAGGAGGACAACGAGATCCTCCGGAAGGCCGCCGCCTGTTTCGCGCGGAAGACGACACGGTGATCCGCTTCCGTTTCGTCGACGAGCACCGGAGCGCCCACGGGGTGAAGCGGATGTGCGATGTCCTCGGCCGGGACCGCTCTGGCTGCTACAGATTCCTTCGGCCCCTTGGAGCAGTCTTCTTGCGGACGTGGTCAGTGGGGATCGCCCGGGTCGAGGAGGCGGATGCCCGTGACGAGGTCGGGGTGGATGCGGACGACCTGGTCCATGTGCTGATCCGACCATGGGTGGAGCAGCGCTTGGTATCGGGCGATGTCCGCCGGGTCGGTCACCAGGCGGCAGTATCCGGTGACGACGGCACTCCAGCCGAGGCGCGCGGTGGTGTCGATGGCGTCGGCCTCGTACGCGACGACGACGCCCAGGCTGTCGGCCTCGCGGGCGCTCAGTGTCAGCGCGGCGCCTTCGTGGATGCGGACGACGATCTGGCCCTCGTCGAGGATGTGGTTGACCGGGCGGATGGCCGGCAGCGCCTGCCGGGTGAAGACGATCCGGCCCATGGGGACACTGCCCAGCAGGCGCAGGGCCTCGTCGGGATGGAGTTCCACGGTGCGGCGCGGTGCGGCGGGCGCCGCGCATGCCCGGTGGGCCGGAGTGTCGTTCATCGGTAGTGTCCTGGGAGCGGGAAGCGGAGGAGTTTCAGTAGACGCCTGGGCGGGGCGTGGCGAAAGGGCCGTTCGGCCCCTGTGCCCGCCGGACCGACTTGTTTTGCTGCGAGCGCGGCCTCATCCCGGCTTGGCCGGGCATCTGGAGTCGGCGCCCATGCCCGGGGGACACGCGCACAGGAGGGCCACAAGCGGTGAGCCGCCGGTGATCGTCGCGGTGGGGCACATCGACCTGGGCCGGGACGGGATGGCCGCCGTGGAGGCGGAATTGGGCGCCCGACTGGAGGGCCTGCCCGAGGGACAGCCGGGCCTGGTGCGGGCCGTGCCGGGGATTCCGGCTATGCCCGCACGGGCAGCGAAGGCCGCCGGGCGTTGTCGGGTGGCCCCCTCTCGGTTCCCTGCTCCCGGCCCTGCTCCTGGAGATCCTTGGGGGGTGTCGGATGGACCCGACCCGGCCGACAGCGGTACGGGTACGACGCAGGCAGGGCGGACCCATTCGACGTTGGATGTGGCGGACTCTGTGAACCTGCCGGTCCCGGATGGGGCGGACGACGAGTGACCCGGTCTGCGTCGTGCCGACGGCTGCGGGCTTCTTGCCGACGCTGCGGAACACGACCGTCTCGCGGCCGCCATCGCCGCCGCTCCCGGTGGCGCCCTGACCGCCGTCGCGTCGTCGGACGTCGAACGAGACCATGCCCGTGTCGAGGCTGCAGTAGGCGCCCAGGATGCCGAGGCGGTCGGCTTCGAGCAGCGCGGCCTTGGCGTGCTCCGGCGACGCCGACGGCTTTGTTCCTCGCCCGACGGTCTTCCGGGAGGCGGGGGGCGAGCGCTTTGACGATGTCGGCGATCCCGCCGGGCACCTCCGTCACCGGGTTCTCGTGCCACTCGACCGCGGCGGTCACCGCTCCGCAGCGCTGGTGCCCCATGACGACGACGAGCGGGGTGTCGCTCTCGAGCGGACCGTACTGGAGGCTGCCCGGCACGAGCCGGTCAAGGGTGTGCGCGGCCGTGCGGATGCCGAGCAGGTAGCCGAGGCCCTCGTCGAGGACGAGGTCGGTCGGCACCCGCGAGTCGATGCAGGAGAAGACCGACGCGAAAGGGTGCTGCCCGGTGGCCTGTTCACCGCGCCGCGGCCTGCTCCGGTCGGGATGGCTCGGCCGGCTCTCCACCCATCGGGCGTTGCCGGCCCTGAGTCGCGCCAGCGCCTCGGCCGGACTGTCCGGATGCGAGTACGCGAGGACGCCGGCACGGCGGCTGGGCCGGCCGACCCCTTCGACGAGGCGCGGGACTTGCGGTCGTCGCTGATGTCCCCCGCCGCAGGCGCTGAGCAGTCCTGCCGCACCCGAGGCGGCGGCGAGGGCCAGGCCAGGGTGGCGCGACGTGGAACGGGCCCCCGAATGGGTGGGAATGGGGCAAGGCATGGCTTGGGACTCCCGTCTGCGCCGGACGGCGCTGCCTCATGGTGCGGCGAAGTCGCCTGCCCACCGTGGGACTGCGGGGAGGCTCACCCATGCTGACCACAAAGGGGCACCGGACCCGGAAGGCGGCCATCGTGCCCATCGCCGAGTGGTGGACGGCACGTGACGCCAGGGGAGCGGCCTCCGGCGGTGGGAAGACTCCCTGTGATCCAGGTCCAACCGGGCGCGGGACGAACGGCACACGGGCGACGGCGTGAACGCGGCCCTGTCGGGGACGGGGCCCCGACGTCCCGAGAGATCGAGTGGCAGGGCCCCGCCGAAGCGGTGGATCAGGAGGCGATCCGGTCGCCTTCCGACCAGGGCCGCCTCAGCCCCGGGCGGCGGCCCGTCGCGCCAGGAGCGCGGCCCTGCGTTCCTCGAAACGGGCGGCCTGGGTGTCCAGCGACGTGAGGAACTCGCCGAGGTCCTGCTGGGCCTTGAGTCCCTCGGGGCCGAGCCCGGAGAGCTCCATCACCTTGAGGTGACGGAGTACGGGCTGCAGGACGTCGTCGTGGTGGATGCGCAGGTCGTACACGCCGCCGAGGGCGATGCGGGCCGCGGCCCGCTCGAAGCCGGGCAGGCCGTGCCCCGGCATCCGGAAGCCGGAGACCACGTCGGCGACGGCGCGCACGGCGTCGTCCGGGGCGATCTCCAGGGCCGCCTTGAGGAGGTTGCGGTAGAAGACCATGTGCAGGTTCTCGTCGAGGGCGACCCTCGCGAGCAGCCGGTCGCACACGGGATCCCCCGAGCTGTGACCGGTGTTGCGGTGCGAGATCCGGGTGGCCAGCTCCTGGAAGGCGACATAGGCCACCGTGTGCAGGGGGGAGTGGCGGTTGTCCGACTCGAAGCCCGCGGACATGTGGGCCATCCGGGCGCGCTCCAGGGCCGCCGGGTCCACGGCGCGCGAGGCGAGCAGGTAGTCCCGCATCACGATCGAGTGCCGGGCCTCCTCCGCCGTCCAGCGGTGCACCCACGTACCCCAAGCCCCGTCGCGCCCGAACAGGGTGGCGATCTCGTGGTGGTAGCTGGGCAGGTTGTCCTCGGTGAGCAGGTTCACCACCATCGACCCCCGGCCCACCTCGGACAGCGGCGACTGCTCCGGGGACCAGGGCTCACCCTCCAGGACCCCGTCGAAGTTCCGCCCCCTGGACCACGGAACGTACTCGTGGGGCATCCAGTCCTTGAAGACGCCCAAGTGGCGGTCGAGTTCGCGCTCCACGACTTCTTCGAGCGCGTGCAGGATGCGGATGTCCGTCCAGGAATCGGACGTGCGGGGAGGCGGCAGGGTCACGGCGAACGGGCCTTTCAGGGGAACTCTCGTACCTACGGGACCGTAAGTTACGGGCTCGCGGGGGTGTTCCGATGGGGCCGTTCGGCCCCTTCTGCCGGGGCGGACGGTTCGCGTTCACTGCTCGTGGACCTCCGGCCCCACCGACGCTCCGGAACCCGGCCGGAGGTCCGCCGAGCAGTTCTCGCGCGAAAGGCACGCACATGGGTGGTCAGGACGCACCGGGACACGTCGTCGTGGTGGGAGGAGGTGTCTCCGGTCTCGCGGCCGCTCACCGGCTCGTCGAATCGGGCGCCCGCGTGACGCTTCTGGAAGCCTCCGGGCGGCTGGGCGGCAAGCTGTGGGCCGGGGAGATCGCGGGTGTGCCCGTCGACCTGGGCGCGGAGGCCCTGTTCGCGCTCCGGCCCGAGGCGGTCGACCTGGCCCGGGCCGTAGGACTCGGGGAATGCCTGGAGCCGGCCGTGACGACCTCGGCCTCCGTGTGGAGCCGCGACGCGCTCCACGTCATGCCCCGTGGCCACGTCCTGGGGGTGCCGGGAGACCGGGCCGCGCTGGAGGGCCTGGTCTCCCCGGAGGGCGTCGCGCGGATGAAGCAGGACCGCACCCTGCCGCGTACCCCCGTCGGGGAGGACGTCGCGATCGGCGCGTACGTGGCCGAACGGTACGGCAAGGAGGTCGTCGACCGGCTCCTGGAGCCCTTGCTCGACGGTGTGTACGCGGGGGACGCCTACCGCATCTCCCTGCGTGCGACGCTTCCCGCCCTCTACGAGGCGGCCCGGAAGCACGGTTCACTGCTCGACGCCGTCGCCTCCCTGCACCGCGAGCCCTCGCCGGCCGCGCCCGCCGGCCCGGTGTTCATGGGGATCACGGGCGGTATCGGCCGGCTGCCGGGTGCCGTCGCCGATGCCGTACGAGCCCGGGGCGGGGAGATCCTTCTCGACTCCCCGGTCCTCGCGCTGACCCGTACCGAGGACGGCTGGCGGATCCGTACGGCCGATCGCCTCCTCACCGCGGACGGCGTGGTCGTCGCCGCACCGGCGTGGACCGCCGCAGGACTCCTCGAGGCCGAGAGTCCGAGGGCGGCGGCCGAACTGTCGGGCGTCGAGTACGCCTCGCCCGCGCTTGTGACGCTGGCCTTCCGTCGCGCGGACCTGCCCGTCCTGCCCGGCGGCAGCGGATTTCTCGTACCGCCGGTGGAGGGGCGCACGATCAAGGCGGCCACCCTGCTGACGCACAAGTGGCGATGGCTGAGGGAGATCGCCACCGGTCTCTTCGTCCTGCGGGCCTCGATCGGCCGGCACGGGGACGAACAGGCCTTGTACCTGGACGACGCGGAACTCGTCGAGGTCGCGCGCCGCGACCTGGGAGAGATCCTGGGACTCACCGCCGCGCCCGTCGCGGCGAAGGTCAGCCGTTGGCACGACGGGCTGCCTCAGTACATGGTCGGCCACACGGGGCGGATCGAGCGGATCAGGGAAGCGGTCGCGAAGCTGCCGGGGATACGGGTGTGCGGAGCGGCCTACGACGGTGTCGGCATCGCCCACTGCGTGGCGAGTGGGCAGCGTGCCGCCGACGAGGTGCTGGGCGCCGCGTGAAGGCGCGGGCCCACTGGGCCGTGAGGGCCGACCGCGCGGACGGGGTGCATCCGTCTTCTCCCCGGCATCCCGACCGCGTGACACGGTCGGCCCCGCATCCGGAGCGCTCCGAGGCACGTGAGCCCCGGAGCGCCCGCATGCCGGCGGGGCGCGGATGACGACGTCGTCCGCGCCGACGATGTGGCGGAGGGACGGATCGCCGACTCACGGGTGCCGGTCACCGGTTACGGGTGAAGACGATCCGGCCGAGCCGCCTCACATCACGGAAGGGCCGTTCGGCCCCTGTCGGCCCGCCGGGCCGGGTCGGTTCACTGTCCTGCGGGCCGAGCCGGTCCCGCGCGGAGCACGTCGACGTAGCGCCCCAGGGTAAGAAAGCGAGGGGAACGATGATCACGGCGGTGGGACACGCCGACCTGGCACCGGACACGCTGAGAGCGGTCGAGCGTGAGCTCCTTGTGCGGTTGGAGCGCCTCGGGGACCCGGCACCCGGTCTGGTCCGCGGCGGTTCGGCGCTGTCAGCGGCCTTCGGCCGCGCGGTGCGCGCGTCGGGCCGGCGGCTCGTCGTACTCCTGCCCGCCCGGGGAGCGGTGCCCGCGGTCCTGCCGCCGGCCGACCTGGAACCGGCCCGGGCGGTGCTCGCCCTGGCCGATGAGGTGCGGCTCCTCGCCTACGCCCCGGACTCCCGTGACGCCTGCGTGGGCGCGGACGAGGTGCTCATCACCCAGTCCTCCCGGCTCCTCGCGGTCTGGGACGGGTCCCCTACCGACGGGAGGGACGCCACCGCACACCTGGTGGCGTACGCACGCGCCCGCGGGGTGCCGGTGGACGTGGTGTGGCCGGTTCCGGCGATCCGTGAGCCGATACGCCACGAGACGGGCCCGCGCCGGCCCACGGCTCTGTTCCCTTCCCCGTTCGTTTCCAGGAAAAGCCGAGATGACCAACGCTCTTCGTAGTTCCGTCGCCACCCCGGCGACCACGCCGGCCGATCGTACGACCGGAGCTTCCCGCGCCTTCGCGTGGCTCCTGGTCGTCACCGGTGGGCTCGGCGTCCTCGCCTCGTGGGTGATCACACTCGACAAGTTCCTCCTCCTGGAGGACCCGGCCTTCGTCCCGTCCTGCACGATCAACCCGGTCCTGTCCTGCACGAACGTGATGCGCAGCGAGCAGGCGTCGGTGTTCGGTTTCCCGAACCCGATGCTCGGTCTCGTCACGTACGGCGTCGTCGTCGCGATCGGCGCGGGCGCTCTCGCCGGGGCCCGTCACCGCCGCTGGTTCTGGCTCGGCCTCAACGCCGGGACGCTGTTCGGCGTGGGCTTCTGCATGTGGCTGATGAGCCAGGCGCTGTACGAGATCGGTGCCCTGTGCCTGTGGTGCTGTCTCGCCTGGGCGGCGACCGTCGTCATGTTCTGGTACACCACGGTGCACAACCTGCAGCACCGGATTCTGCGCGCGCCCAGGCCGCTGGTCGCCGCGGTGACGGAGTTCCACTGGGTCGTGCCGGCCGTCTGGTGCGCGAGCATCCTCCTGCTGATCGCGACCCGCTTCTGGTCGGCGTGGCAGAGCCTGTGACGTCCGTACGGGCGCTACGGCGCGGCCCGAGCGCGCCGGCCGTGGGTCCGGGGGACGGCCGGACCGTGTCGCGGCCGGCGCCCCAGGTCGCGAGGGCGAGTCGACCACGGCGGGCCGACAGTCCGATAGGGCTGTTCGGCCCTGTCGGACCAGGGCCGTTCGGCCCGGTGGGGGCGTTGCGATACTGGCGCTCGTCCTGTGCTCGGCCCGGCACCGCCGCGGCCGATGGGCCACCGTTCGCGTCGCGGCTGTCGCCGCTCGATCAGGAGTTCTCCGTGAAACCCCGTCCTTCCCGTCGTGTCGCTCTCGCGGCCTTCGTGCTCTGCCTGCTCTGCACGGCCGCCGCCGTCCTGTCCTTCGCCCGGGGTGCCTGGGCCGGAGTCGTCTGGGTGCTCGCGGCGGGGTTCTGCTCCAACGCGGCCTGGTACTGCGCGCGCGGGACCCGTGCGGTGGCGCGTGCGGCAGACTCGGCGGTGACCTCCTGCGGAAGCGGCGAAGCCTGCGGTTCCTGTGTGAGGAAGGCATGCTGACCACCGGCCACCCCTCCTCCACCGCCGCACCCGTGCGGGTCTTTCTGCTCGACGACCACGAGGTGGTCCGGCGGGGCGTACGCGATCTGCTCGAAGCCGAGCCGGGCATCGTGGTGGTGGGCGAGGCCGCGAACGCCCGTGAGGCGCTCGCCCGGGTGCCCGCCGCGCGGCCGGACGTCGCCGTGCTCGACGTACGCCTCGGCGGCGCGACCGGCGGCGATCACGAGGGCGTCGAGGTGTGTCGCGAGCTTCGCGCGGAGCTCCCGGACCTCGCCTGCCTGATGCTGACCTCGTTCGACGACGACGAGGCCTTGTTCGACGCCATCATGGCCGGTGCGGCGGGTTACGTCCTCAAGCAGATCGGGGGTTCGGACCTGGTGGCCGCCATCCGCACGGTGGCGACGGGCAGGTCGTTGCTCGACCCCCGGATGACGGGCCGGGTGATGGCCCGGATACGCGGCTCCGCTCCCGATCCCGAGCCCAAGGCCGCCGCGCCCGGAGAGCTCGACCGCCTCTCGCCCCGGGAGCTGGAGATCCTGGACCTGATCGGTCTGGGACTGACGAACCGGCAGATCGCCGACCGGCTGTTCCTCGCCGAGAAGACGGTGAAGAACCGCGTGTCGTCCATCCTGGGGAAGCTGGGTGTGGGGCGGCGTGTCCAGGCGGCGCTGATCGCCGAACGGCTCCGGGAGCCGCAGGGCACCCAACCGTGAGGCGGAGGCCGCGGGCGCGAGCCGTTTCCCGTGCGTACGGCTCCCCGCGCCCGCGTACGCGGACCGATCTCAGTCGGTGGGCAGCGGCGCGCTCCAGGTGACCCTGGTGCCGCCCTCGACGGGTGACTCCAGGCGGAGGGTGCCCCGGCACTGTTCCGCTCGCGAACTCATGTTGAGCAGCCCGCCCGTCGGCCGGGCGCACCCCAGGCCGGCACCGTCGTCCGTGACGGTGAGGACGAGCTGGTCGGCCGTGTCCGGGACGGAGAGCACGACATCCGCGCGGCTCGCCCTCGCGTGCCGCGCGGCGTTGCTCAGCGCCTCCGCCGCCACGGCCAGCACATGCTCGGCCAGCTCCTCCGGAACGGCGCTGTCGACCGGCCCCGTGACGCGCAGCGAGGGCGTGAACCCCAGGTGCTGGGCGGCCAGTTGGACCGTCTCGGCCAGCCGTCGACGCAGCGCGGGACCGCCCAGGTCGTCGGCGGTCGTGCGCAGCTGGAGGATGGTCGAGCGGATGATCTGGATGGTGGCGTCGAGATCGTCCACCGCACGGGTGACCCGCTCGGCGGCCCCGGCGTCCCCGATCGTCCGGGTTGCGCTCTGCAGCGTCATGCCCGTGGCGAACAGCCGCTGGATCGCGACATCGTGCAGGTCGCGGGCGATGCGGTCGCGGTCCTGGAGCACCGCCAGCTCCTCGGACTCGGCACGCCGCCGGGCGAGTTCGAGGGCGATCGCCGCCTGATCGGCGAAACCACTGATCAGCAGGGTCTCCGTGGTGTCGAAGCCCGGCCGTCCGGCCCTACGGCTCAGCCGCAGGGCGCCGCACACGGCGTCGTCGACGGGCAGCGGCACGGCCACCACGGGGCCGTGCTCCTCTCCGGCCGTACCGCCCACGGGAAGGGCCCGGGGGTCGGTGCGTACGTCGGTCGTGACCACGGGCCCGCGAGTGCGCGCCGCGAGGCCTGCGAGCGAGCCCGACGCCGGCAGCCGGACTCCCCGGACGAGTTCGGCGGTGTCGCCGTGCGCGACCCGTACGGTCAGGTCGCCGGCGGGCCCGGAGGGGAGGAGGACGGCGGCGAGGTCGGCGTCGGCCACCTCCATGGCCCGCCGGGCGATCAGGCGCAGGACCTCGTCGGTGTCGGTGCCCGCGAGCAAAGTGCGGGTGATCTCGCCCAGCGCCTCCAGGCGGTGCTCGCGGCGCCGGCTGTCGTGGTAGAGGCGGGCGTTGTCGACCGCGACACCCGCCGCCATCGACAGCGTCGTGAGCACCGCCTCGTCGTCCGCGTCGAAGGCGCCGCCGCCCCGCTTCTCGGTCAGGTAGATGTTGCCGAACACCTCGTCCCGTACCCGGATCGGCGCTCCCAGGAAGGTGCGCATCGGCGGATGGTGGGGCGGGAAGCCGAAGCTGCTGGGGTGCCGGCCGAGGTCGTCGAGCCGCAGCGGTGAGGGGTTGCGGATGAGCTCGCCGAGGATGCCGTGACCGCACGGCGCCGGACCGATCCGCGTCACCAGGTCGTCGGCCATGCCCACGGGCAGGAACTGGGAGAGCTTCTGCCGGTTGTCGATCACGCCGAGCGCTCCCTACTCGGCGTCGGTGAGGCTGACGGCCGCCTCCACGATGCTCCGCAGCACCTGGGGGAGTTCGAGGTCGCGGCCGAGGTCCATGACCGCGGTGAGCAGGCCGTGCATCCGGTCGGGGACGTCGAGTCGCGGCCAGGCGGGGTGTGGTGCGGTGTCGGACATGTCCGCAGGGTACGTGGTGCCCGGTCACCGCGAACGGCAGGGGTCGAACGGCCCTCCCGCCGCCCTGCCGTCGGGTACCGCTCGGCCCTGCCGGATCCCGGGAGGCGGCCACGAGCATGGGTCGGCGGCCGGGAAGCGCCGCGGAAATCCCCCGTACGCGACCGCTTCCCGGCCCGTGGCAACAGAACGTGGAAGTGGAGGTCGCCGTCCGGTGGACGAGGCACGCAGTATTCAGGTGAAGGCAAGGGAGCCGCGACTCCCGCGAGCGGCCGACGAGGGCGCCGCACGGTCGGCCCGGCCCTCGTGGGTGGGGTGGCTGACGACCACCGACCACAAGCAGATCGGTACGCTCTATCTCTGCTCCGCGCTCTTCTTCTTCGTCATCGGGGGTGTCATGGCCCTGATGATGCGCGCGGAGCTGGCCCGCCCCGGCACGCAGATCATGTCGAACGAGCAGTTCAACCAGGCGTTCACGATGCACGGCTCGATCATGCTGCTGCTCTTCGCCATGCCGCTGTTCACCGGCTTCGCGAACTGGATCATGCCGCTGCAGATCGGCGCGCCGGACGTGGCCTTCCCGCGGCTCAACATGCTGGCGTACTGGTTGTACCTGTTCGGCTCGCTGATCGCCGCCGGCGGCTTCCTCACCCCCGGCGGGGCCGCGGACTTCGGCTGGTTCCTCTACGCGCCGCTCTCCGACGCGATCCACTCGCCCGGCCTCGGCGCCGACCTGTGGATCATGGGCGTCGCGCTCTCGGGCTTCGGATCGATCGCGGGCGCGGTCAACTTCATCACCACGATCATCTGCATGCGCGCCCCGGGCATGACGATGTTCCGGATGCCGATCTTCACCTGGAACGTGCTGCTCACGTCCCTCCTCGTGCTGATGGTCTTCCCGGTGCTCGCCGCCGCGCTCTTCGCCCTCGAATGCGACCGGAAGTTCGGCTCGCACGTCTTCGACCCGGCCAACGGCGGAGCCTTGCTCTGGCAGCACCTCTTCTGGTTCTTCGGACACCCAGAGGTGTACATCCTGGCCCTGCCGTTCTTCGGCATCATCTCCGAGGTCGTCCCGGTCTTCAGCCGCAAGCCGATGTTCGGCTACATCGGTCTGGTGGCCGCGACCATCGCGATCGCCGGTCTGTCCGTGACCGTGTGGGCGCACCACATGTACGTCACCGGTGGCGTGCTCCTCCCGTTCTTCTCCTTCATGACGTTCCTCATCGCCGTTCCGACCGGTGTGAAGTTCTTCAACTGGATCGGAACGATGTGGAAGGGCTCGCTGTCCTTCGAGACCCCGATGCTCTGGGCCACCGGCTTCCTCATGACCTTCACCTTCGGTGGTCTGACCGGCGTCATCCTGGCCTCGCCCCCGATGGACTTCCACGTCTCCGACTCGTACTTCGTCGTCGCGCACTTCCACTACACGCTGTTCGGCACCGTCGTGTACGCGATGTTCGCCGGCTTCCACTTCTGGTGGCCCAAGTTCACCGGCAAGATGCTCGACGAGCGGCTCGGCAAGATCACGTTCTGGACCCTCACGGTCGGCTTCCACGCCACCTTCCTCGTCCAGCACTGGCTCGGCGCCGAAGGAATGCCCCGCCGCTACGCCGACTACCTGGACGCCGACGGCTTCACCGCCCTCAACACCGTCTCCACCATCGGCTCGTTCCTCCTCGGCCTGTCCTTCCTGCCGTTCTTCTACAACGTCTGGAAGACCGGCCGTTACGGGAAGAGGGTCGAGACCGACGACCCGTGGGGCTACGGCCGTTCGCTGGAGTGGGCGACGTCCTGCCCGCCGCCGCGGCACAACTTCCTCACCCTGCCGAAGATCCGCTCGGAATCTCCCGCGTTCGACCTGCACCACCCCGAGATCGCCGCTCTCGACCGGCTCGAGAACCGGTCCGGCGAGACGGCGGGGCACCGGTGACCGCGGCCGTCCTGGCCCTGGGAATCGGTGCCGTGACCGCCTCCGGGTGTGTCTGGTACGTCCCCGCGCTCGTCGACCTGCGCGCGGGCGCGGACCGCCCCGCCTCCCGCCGCCTGGCCGCTACGGCGTGCGTCACGGGTTGGGCCACCGCCGGCGCGACCGCCCTGCTGCTCCTCGCGGGTGTTCCGGTCCCGTTCCTCCTCGCAGCGGCGACGGCCGGTGCCACCGCGAGCGCAACGACGCGCGCGGGCGCAGCGGTTCGGCGCAACCGCGAGGAGCGGGAGGACACGGCCTGCTGGGCGGCCCTGGACTCCGCCCCGCCCCGCAAGACACCCCGTCCGCTCCAGCACGCGGTCGCCCGCAGGATCGGAGCGGGCCTGGCCGCCGCCGTGGGCACCGCGCTGCTGCTGCCGGTCTGGGGCCGGAGCCGCGGAGTGAGCGGCGCCGTGACCGTGGCGGTGCCCACCGCCCTCGCCCTCGCCGCCCTCGCGTTCGTCGCGGCGAGCGCGGTGCGGCGGGGCAGGGAGCGCGATTGATCACCTCGCCCACCTCGAAGGCCGCGCCGGTCGCGCCCGACCGTGGGGTGCGCCGGGCAGAGCGGGGCAAGGAGTGAAAGGGCCGAAAGACCCTGCCTGATGAGGCCGGACGGCAGGGACACAGCGGTGCAAGACTGATGTGTCTTCCGGCCGCGGCCACGGTGCTGTCGCTGCCACCGGGCCTGTTCGGCGGACGTCCTCCCCGGTGTGTCATCGCCCCGAAACGGCATTGACGAAGCCCCGCTGCCGTCCGCCGGGGACGGGCGGAGACACGGGACATACGCCAGGGACTGAGCCAACACGTGAGCACCATCACAAGCGACACGTACGACGAGTACCACGCGCTCCTCGCGCGCCAGGACGCGATGCGGCTGCGCCGGCAGCTGCTCGCCCCGGCCGGGGCCGTCAGGCCGGCGGAGTCGGGGCGGGCCTTCTACGGGGCCGACGACCAGGAGACGATCAACCGCCATCTGGCGCTGGTGACCCCCTTCAGCGACCTCATCACTCACCTCTATCAGGCGATGTTCGAGCAGCATCCGTATCTGCGCGGGCTGTTCCCCGACTCGATGGACTTCCAGCAGGCTCATCTGGAACGGGCCTTCTGGTACCTGATCGAGCACCTGGACCGGCCGGAAGAGGTGGCCGACTTCTGCGCCCGCTTGGGCCGCGATCACCGCAAGCTGGGGGTGCGGCCCGTGCATTTCGAGGTGTTCGAGTCCGCGCTCGTCGCGGCCCTGCGCCGCAGTGCGGGCGAGCACTGGGTCGAGGAACTCGAGCAGGCCTGGGTGCGCATGGTGAGGTTCGCCGTCACGTCCATGGTCGACGGCGCGCGCGAGGCATTGGCCGAGCCCGCCTACTGGAACGCGACGGTGACGGGACACCGGGTGTGCGGTCCCGGTGTCGCCGTCCTCCGAGTCCGCACCGCGGAACCGTTTCCGTACCGTGCCGGGCAGTACACCAGGCTCGAATCTCCGCTGCTGCCGCACGCCTGGCGGCCGTACTCGGTCGCCTGCGCGCCCCGGACGGACTGGGAGCTGGAGTTCCACATACGCCGTACCCGCCCGGGCGGGGTGAGCGACGCCCTGGTGGCGCACACCCGTGTGGGTGACCTGCTGCGCCTCGGACCGGCGCAGGGATCCACGACGCTGGACGACGGCCTGACACGCGACGTACTGATCGTGGCGGCCGGGACCGGATGGGCCACGGCCAAGGCACTGCTCGACGAGTTGGCCATGCGCCGACCGCGCGGCCGGAGCGCGTACCTCTTCCTCGGCGCCCGCACACCGGACGACCTGTACGACACGACCGCCCTCGCCGAGCTGGAGACTCGCCACCCCTGGCTGCGTGTCATCCCGGTGCTCGGTGAGGCCGGCTCGATGGCCGACACGGTGGCCCGGCACGGCGACTGGTCCGAGCATGTCGCCTATGTGAGCGGCCCGCCCGCCGTGGTCGCCGCCACGGTGCGGAGGCTGATGGCCGTGGGACTGCCCGCGGACCGCATCCACCACGACCCGGCCGACGGGACGTCTGCCTCCGGCCGCTGTGACGCCGACCGCTTGCCGCGGGCGAACTCCCTGAGCGGGTCGCCCTGGTAGGTGGCGGCGTCGTGCAGTGGCGTGGGCGACCGGCTCCCGAAGAAGGGGTCGGACGGTTCGGACGGCGTCGCCGAGGAAGACGCCGACGTTGTGGGGGAAGGCGCGGACTGTCCCCAGCACTACGTCATTCGGTGACGCGGACCGCGAGCGCCGGGCGGATGACGGCCGCGCGTCGTGCCGGCCCGATCGTGGCCAGGAGCGACGCGGCGAAGGCGGCCGCGGCCAGGCCGCAGATGCCGGCCCACTCGACAGGGAATCCTCCTCCGAGGCCCTCGAACGCGGCGCTGTTGCGGTCCATGAGCCAGGTGGTGAGCACGCCGAGGCCCAGGGCGAGGAAGCCCTGCATGAGGCGGAAGAAGGCGGTGCTGGAGTCGAACTGCTGGCGGATGTCCGACTCGATGGGCGTGGCGACCGGGCTGGACGACAGCTGCTCGCCCTGCAGTCGGGTCGCCAGGGTGTCGGGCGACGTCCCCGGGCTCGTGCTGACGAGGGCGGAGGCGTTCTGTGCCTGGGCGCCGAAGAGCTCGCGCGTCGCCTGCTCGCTGAGCACCACGGGGTACGTGGTCGAACTGGCCCCCGTGCCCGGGTAGAAGACCATCCCGTTGCTGAGCACGCCGGCGATGACCTTCTGTTCGCTGCGGCCGGTGCGGGGATCGGTCAGGGCGAGGGTGTCGCCCGGGTCGTAGTAGTCGCCCGCCGGGCCGCCGGTGCTGCCGAAGAAGCCGTCCAGGACGACGTAGCGGGGGTCGGAGGCGAGGGCCTGCCACACCGCGGGGTCGTTGTTCAGGCCGGGCAGCCGCTCCCGGAACGTGATGCCGGTGATCGCGCCGTCGGGCACCCCGACGGCCGCGATGTCGAGAGGCTGGGCGCTGCGGCGCCCCGGGTCGGTGGCCCTGCCCGTGGCGTTGAGCAGCGGTGTCACGGCGGAGATCCCGGCAGCCGAGGGGCCGGCCCGCAGGTCGGCGGCGAGTCGGTCGCCGGAAGCCGATCGCGGGGTGTTGGACCGTGTATGGCCCCGGATCTTGGTGGCTCGGTCCGGAGCGGGTCAGCAGGAGGACCGTCCAGGTCTCGCCGCCGAGCGGGTCGGGGGTGTCACACGGTTTCGGTGGCCGGCCGGCCTGACGTGTCCGTCGATGACCCGGGGCTGTCGGCCGGGACGTCGTACATGCGGCTGCTGTGCCGCGGGGGATGGGCGGCCTGCTCCTCGGCGTCGACGTGCGCGATGAGTTCCCGCGGGGTGCGGCCGGCGGCGGCCAGGTGGATCAGACCCGCCTGGGAGGCGAAGAGGTGCTGGCCAGGGTGACCTGGACGGCAGTCCCGCCGAGGACGCTGAGCAGGGTGTTGCTCCTCCACAAGTGCAGGCCGATGGTGGTGGCGAGCGCGGCGAGGGGTGCCGTGGCGCGAGCCTCGGTCAACGGGAGGTCGTGCAGGCGGTACACGACGAGGATGCGGGTGCCCCCGTCGCCTGCCTCGCCCGGCCGGTGGGACCGTCCGTCAGGGCTGTGACCTCGACAGTTCCTCCTGGGCGATCCGGATCCGTGTCAGCCCCAAGGGATAGGGGAGCGACGCCGCGGCGTCCCGGGAGGCGGCGAACGCCGCCTCCGAACGCTCCGACTCGCCGCACAGGCCGAGGGCGAGAGCGAGGGCCGTCGTGGTCTCCACGGCGAGCAGTTGCTGTCCGGCCTGCTCCGCGCGTACGGCCTCCGCCTCCAGCAGCGCCGCGGCCTGCTCGCGACGGCCGGTCCGGATCAGGGCCCAGCCCCGCACGCAGGCCGCGCGCGGGGACGAGGTGACTCGGTCGAGCAGCTCCAAGGCCGAGCCCGGACGGCCGGTGCGCAGGGCGAGTTCGGCCTGGGCCAGCAGGACCTCGTCGAGCGCCTGCTGTTCACCGGTCCTTTCCGCGACGGCCTCACCGTCGGCGAGCAGGGCTCGGGCCTCGTCCGGCTCCCTGGTCATCAGGATCCGGGCCAGCGCGGCGCACGCGAAAGGCAGGGGCCGCTCGGCCTGCTGACGAGCCGTCCGTACCGCTGCCCTCGCGAGCTCCTCGGCTTCTGGCGCCCGGTCGAGGAGGAGGTGGAGCTCGGCCAGGTTGGTACGTTCGAAAGACTGCGCCTCGGGGCTGCCCACCCTGTCGGCCAGGCGCGCGGCGGCCTCCCCGTGGGCGAGCGCCTCGGTGAGCCGGCCGGTCCTGCGGCAGTTCTCCCGGAGGATCGACAGGACGATCGCCTCGACGGCGGGATCCTCGCCCGCGACCGCGTGGCGCAGGGCCTCCTGCGCGACCTCCTGGGCTTCGGGCAGACGATGGACCATGCCGAGGGCGGCCGCCTGTTGTGCGAGGGCCCGCGCGAGGGCTCGCGAACCGGAGCGGCCCGCCAGCCGGGCGGCCGCCCGCGCGGAGACGGTCGCGGGCTTCACGGCCTCCGCGTGCCGGCCCTCGGCGAACAAGCTGATGGCCTGGGCCAGCCGGTGGGCGGCCACGGCGTCGGCTGCCGTTCCCGGACCCGGCCGGCTCGCGTCGAGGGCCAGCCGGGCCTCCTCGTGTCTGCCCATACGGACGAGGGCCTCGGCGAGCCGGGCGGTGATCGTCACCGCGGCGTCCGCGGCGTCCGCGTCGTCGGCGCGTCGCGCCGCGTCGAGGGCCGTACGCAGCACGTCGGCTGCTTCCTCGTACCGTGACATCCGGTGCAGCACCACGCCGTGGTCCAGGCCGACTTCGGCGGCGAGGGGCGGGTCGCCGGCGACCAGCGGGAGAAGTCGGCGGTAGTACGTGTCCGCCGCCTCGTTCGCGTACAGACCGGCGGCCCGCTCGGCGGCCTGCCGCAGGTGGTCCGCCGCGCGCGGGTCCTCCGCCTGCCACAGGTGCGAGGCCAGGGCGTCCGCGTCGTGGGGCCGGTGCCGGAGCACGGCCTCGCCCCAGGCCGCGTGCAGCTGTCGCGACCGCAGTCGGGTGAGGAGTTCGTAGCAGGTCCGGCGCAGGAGCGGATGGCGGAACGTGAGGCCGGTGGTGGTCCGGCCGGCCGCGGTGATCCGCTGCTCGTCGAGCAGCGACGCGCTCACGGCGCTCTCCAGTGCGGCGCTTGCCTCGGCCTCCGTGAGCGGCGGGTGCAGGCCGTGGCGGGCCACGTCGAGGACCTCGGACAGCGGCGCGGTGCCTCTTGCCACGGCCACGACCTCGGTCATGCGCCTGACGTCGGGGGCGACGCGTGCCAGGCGGTCGGCCACCAGCTGCCGAACGCCCACGGGTGCCGGGGGATCGGCAGGGTCGTCGTTTTGCTGCGGGGCCCGCGCGTTCGCCAGCTCCACCGCGAACAGGGGGTTGCCCAGGGACAGTCGCCAGATGTGATCCAGGTGCCCCCCGTCGACCGGACGCCCGAGCCCGGCCAGGGTGTCGCGCACCACGGCGTCGGAGTCCGTCCGGGCGAGGCGGGGTACGGCGACGCGTCGGGCCAGACCGCTGCTGACCAGGCGCTCCAGGTGCAGGGGGTCAGCCGCCGGGGCCGGCTCGTCGTCGCGGCAGGTCACCAGGAAGCGGCAGTGCGGCGTGCCGTTCTCCATACGGCGCCGAGCGAGGCGCGTCAGGAGGTGGAAGGTGCCCGCGTCGGCGGCGTGCAGGTCGTCCAGGACGACGATGACACCGTTGTCACCCGCGATGGCGGTGAGCAGCTGCTCCACGGCGTGGAAGAGGCGGGTGCGTGCGCCGACGGCGCCTTCGGTGGCGGGGTTCCCATCGGAGGGTGGGACGGGGGTCGCCATGACGGGCCTGAGGGAGGGGAGCAGCGGCGCCAGCTCGGGGCAGTCGGCCGCGAGCCGGGCACGTTCGTGGGGAGGACGCCGGACGAGCCAGCCGTCCAGGGCCTCGACGAACGGACCGTACGGCGTGTGCCCCTCCGCGTCGTGCGTCGCGCCCCACAGGACCACGGCGCCGGACTCGGCCAGGCGGCGTGCTGCGTGTCCCGCGAGCCGGGTCTTGCCGAGACCGGCCTCGCCGCTGAGCAGCACCACGGGGTGGTCCCCGTCGGCGAGGAGACGCGTGAGCAGCTCGTCCCGCCCGTAGAGCGGTTCGCGTGCGGCCGCGCGTGCCGGGGCCGGCAGCATGTCGGTGGGGTGTTCTGCCGACCGCGGCGCCGGGATCGTCGCCGTGCGGACGGCGAGCGCGCGCAGCCGTTCGGTCTCCGGGGAGGGTTCGATGCCCAGCTCCTCGGAGAGAGCTTCGCGGCAGAGCTCGTACTGCCGTACCGCCTGGGTCCGCAGGCCCTGGCCGAGGGAGGCGGACATGAGCACCTGGTGGGCTCGCTCCTCGGCCGGGAAGGCCGCGAGCGCCTGCCGCGCGGTCGCCGCGGCGGCCTCGTGCCGCCCGGACGCCAGCCGGTTCCCGGCCAGGGCGAGCAGGACGCCGAGACGCGACTCGGCGAGCCGGTCGCGGCACGGTCCCGCCCAGGCTGTGTAGCGGTCCTCCGGCAGGAACTCCCCGGTGTACGCCGCCAGGGCCGCGGTCAGGGCGGCTTCCGTGGAGGCGGCGGATGGGGAGGCAAGGGCGGCTTCCGAGGAGGGGGAGGCCAAGGCGGCGAGGGACAGTTCCTCGGCCTCGTCCGTGTCGATCCACACATGCCGCGGATGGAGGCGCAGCATCGAGCCGTCGGAGAGCAGGTACGACGACGAGGCGCGGGGCGCGAGCTCCGGCTCCAGCGCGTGCCGGGCGGCGTGCAACGCCACCCGAAGGCTGTTCGTGGCCGCCTGCGGTGTTGCGTCGGGCCAGCAGATCTCCTGGATCTGTCCCCGGTGGAGGCTGTGGTTCGGTGTGACCGCGAGCAGCTTCACGAGGATCTGAGCACTCGGCCGGGACCAGCGCCTGGGCAGCGGCGGGCCGCCGTCCCGTTCCGCGCGGAAGCCTCCGAAGAGGCGGAGGCGCACGAGGGGTGGGAGGCGCTGGGTGTGCCGGTGGACGTTCGCGTCCTGTGGTGCTGTGGTGCTCATGAGGGGCGTCACTCTAGCCGGGTCTTCTGTGGACACACGGCGCGGTCCCGCACGTGATCTTCGAGCGGGACCGCGCCTGGGCCCCTACTTCTTCCCTCGGGCCGGGCTGGTGGCCCGGCCCGGGTCAGGGCGTGCTACGAGAGCTTGTACGTCGTGACCTGGTGGATGCCGTTGTCCGGGATCAGGTAGCCACCGCCGAACTCCTCGGCCATCCGGTGCATGCCGAAGTCGTCACCGTTGAGCGTGAGCGCCTCGTCCACCCCGTCGCCGTCCAGATCGGCGGCCAGGTAGTTGCGCGCGCCCATGAGGCCGATGCTGCCGACCGAGGGGGCCCAGGTGGCCGTCGACTCGAAGATGCTCGGGTCCCAGAGGTAGAGACCGCCCTCGGTACCGGCGATCAGCAGCTCGCGGCCGCCCGGTCCGGTGGCGAACCCGCCGCCGTAGGACTGCGGCAGCACACCGGCCTGCGAGTCCTTGCCGCCGGCCTCGTAGCGTCGGAAGGCCGCCGTGCCGCCCTCGTACAGCACCCCGTCCTTGGCGAAGTAGTTGTTGTGCGTCCACAGGCCGCCCGCGAAGCCCGAGTGGAGCACCTCACCGGTCCGGCCGTCCCGGATCTCGAAGTAGTTGCGCGGGCTGGGGGCGTCGGTGGACAGCTTGAGCGGGGCCCGGACGGCCCACAGGTAGACCACCGCGTGCCCGTCCGCGTACGGGATCTCCTTCGAGGCGAGGACGCCTTCGTTGGGGATCGCGGTGCGGATGCCGTCGACCGCGGTCTCCGGTGCCTTGGGCGCGACGCTCCAGCGGACCTCGCCGGTCCGGGCGCTGAGCGCGAGGGCGTTCGTGACCGGCGTCTCCAGGTCCCACGCGCCGAGGCCGGCATAGGACACGTAGACCTGTCCGTCGTTGACCGACGGGTCGGTGAAGCGGACGTCGCCCGCCGACGCCGGCGCGCTGTACGCCCACAGCTCGTCGCCCCGGCCGTCGTAGGCGCGCAGTTTGTCGGTCGGTACGAGGATGTCGAGCGCGCCGTCCGAGTCCAGGTCGGCGAGCCGCGCCGAGCGGACGAACCGACCTTCGCCGGCCGCGATCGTGGCGATCGTGCTGCCGGTGGCGCCGTTGAGGACGACCGTCGCGGTGTCGGCCGCGACGACGATCTCGGGCTTGCCGTCACCGTCGACGTCACCGGTCTCGATGCCGTGCACGGCACCGGGCACCGTGGCCTGCCACAGCTTGCGCGGCTGGCCGCCGCCCGCCAGCGACGGCCCGGAATAGGCCCATACGCCGTTGGACGATCCGCCCATGACGAGGTCGTTCGTGCCGTCCCCGTCCAGGTCGGTGGCCTTGGCGTACGCGATGTCGGCCTGCAGCGGCGTGACCTTCTCGGTCCTGCCGTTGGCGAGCTTGAACGTGCGGACGTTCTGCGCCTGGTCGACGACGCGGACGTGGACGCCCTGGTCGTCGGCGTAGGCGTCCTGGTACATCGGCGCGCCGGCGACGCCCTTCTCCTGCCACCGGACGGAGCCCTGACCGTTGAACACGGTCACCGAGGCGTAGCGTGCCCCGCCTGTGTTGTCGGCGCCGAGGATGGCGCGGTCGTCCTGGGCGGTGGTGACGAGCTTGCCGTCGACCACCCGCAGGCCCCACACGCTGGGCCCGTCCTTGGCGTTGGCGGCATCGCGCTTGATCGTGTTCGACCAGAGCACCTTGCCGGGATCGGTGCCGTCCACGGCGCGCACGGTGCTGGCGTTGACGAACCGGTACGCGTCGAGCGAGGACTCCGCGACGGCGTACTCGTCGCCGTCCTTCGCGCCGAGGTTTCCGACGGCCAGTGCGGTGGGCACCACGTTCTCGCGGCGGTCCAGGGTGGCGCGCACGCCGGTCCCGAGGTCGTACGCGGCGACCTCGTACCGGATGCCGTCGGTGGCGTCCGCCTGCTCCAGGGCGACGATCCGTCCACGACCGGCGTCGAGGCGCAGCTTGCGCTGGTAGAGCGTGCTGTCGGTCTGCCAGGCGACGGATCCGTCCGCCGTGTCGAGCACGAGGGTGCGGCCGCGGCCGGCGACGCCGGTGGCCTTGGAGAGGTTCCAGGACACAGCGGCCTTGCCCCGACCCAGGTCCTGGATGTCGCCCCAGTTCGCCCTGCGGGCTTCACCTGTGTCGTACGTCCATGTCCGCGCCGGGGTGAGCGTGCCGTCGGCGGCTGCGGAGAACCGGATGCCCGTCAGGGTCGCGGTGGCTCCGGCCGGGATGTGCGAGTCGCTGTTCATCCGGGGCGCGTCGGCGACCAGCAGGGTCCCGTCGACGATCTTGACCAGGGAGGCACGGTTGTACAGCTTCGACCACACCGTCCTGCCGGTCGCGCCGTCCAGGACGGTGACGAACGTGCCGACGTTCAGCGAGGAGCCGGGCACGACGAACGGACGCGGGTAGGGGTTGGCGCCGACCACTGCGGAGAACACCAGGTCCGGGGTTCCGTCGCCGGTCAGGTCACCCGTGGAGTAGCCCGAGTCGGAGGTGGCCGAGAACGGCGAGACCGCGTTGTAGCCCATCAGGATCTGGGCCGGGTACGGCTCCACCCGCCACACCTGGGCCGGCTTCACCTGCCAGTCCGTGTAGAACGAGCTGCTGGTCCGCGCCCACCTCTCGCTGCCGTCGGCGGCGTGACGCTGCACGTACCCCATGCTGTGAACGGTGAAGTAGTCGCCGTTCTCGCCGACCGGCACCGTGGCGCCCATGCCGCGCACGCCTTCCAGCGTGGACGTGCCGGTCAAGGTGACCTTGGTGGTCGGGTCGGCGGCGTCCGTGGACGCGCCGACCAGCTGTGAGGCGCTGCCGGAAGCGTCGGTGGTGGCCGTCGTGCCGCCGTCCTCGGCGGCTGCTGTCGGGGCGCCGTCGTAGTCCGGGCTCACCGTGCTCTGCGCGGTGGCGTCGGCGCTCGGGTCGAGCGCGAAATGGTCGGCCAGCGTCTGGGCCTCGGCGCTGGTCAGCGTCATGGCCGTGCCGCTGTCACCGTCGGCGAGGGCGTTCGGGGCGGCGCTCAGGCACAGCCCCGCCGCGACCAGGGCGGAGGCGAGCCGGAGGCCTCGGCGGGAGAGAGGGGATCGCATTACTTGGCTCCCTGCGAGAAGCGGATGGCGGTGCCGTCGGTGAGGACCGGCTGGTTGTACGCGTACTGGAGGGCGTCGGTGCCGGCCTGGTCGGCGATGCCGACGGTGGCGCCGGCGCCCTTGTCCGGGACCGACCGGTACTGCACGGTCACGGCTCCTGTGGCCTCCTCGAAGACGACCTCGAAGGTGGCGCGGCCCGAGGTGCCGTCGGCGTAGGCGGCGTTGTTCCAGACGATGGCGAACCTGCGGTTGCCGGTGGTGCCGGTGGTGGCGGTCTGCACGGTCGACTTCCGGTCCAGCGTCAGGTCGTCCCACAGCGGGGCGATGACGCCCTTCACGCCGTTCGAACCGGCCGTCGGAAGGGCGGTGTTGTCGTAGTCGCCGACGCGCGACGACAGGAAGTCGACCAGCCCGTCGGTGGTGACCGAGGCGGAGGTGTACGAGACGCCGTAGTGCTTCACCGGGAAGGGCAGCGCGACCGTGGCAGCGTCCTCGTCACCGCTCAGCGCGAGCTTCTTGGAGCCGGCGATCCAGGAGTACGAGGCCGGGGCGCAGCTGATGCCCGAGTGGTCGGTGCGGGCCGGGACCTGCACGTTCTTGATCAGATCGGTGGTGCCGACGGTGATAGAGCCGGTGTGGACGCCATTGCACAGGACCGGCGCGGCGGGAGTCACGGTCAGGCCGAAGGAACCCTCGGCGACCTTGGCGAAGCTGTAGGCGCCCCGGGCGTCGGTGGTGGCGGAGGCGATCGGCGAGCCGTTCAGCTCGACCTTCGCGCCCGGCAGCGGCTTGCCGGTGACGTCGAGGACCGTGCCCGAGACCCCGTGGGTCGGTACGGCGTCGAGCGCGACGTCCTGCGTCAGTGGCCGGCCGGTGACCAGCTCGACGGCGGACACCGTCCCGGTGGCGTAGCCGTAGCCGCTGAGGCTGAAGTCATACGTACCGGGGGAGAGCGACAGGCGGTAGGCGCCGTCGGGGCCGGTGCTGACCGTACGGGTGTCGGAGCCCGCGGTGGCCTTGACGACGATGCCGGGCAGGGCGGAACCGGTGGCCTTGTCGGTGACCTTGCCGGTGACCGTCACGGCGGTGTGCGGAGCCTTGTCGACGGAAGCGAGGATGTCGAGCTTGCCCTCGCCCCACACGTTGTTCATGTCGGCGGTGCCGCCGCAGTGCGTGTCGTCGGTGTCCCGGGCGCCCTCGTTGAGCAGATCGCGCGTCTCGTCGATGTGGCCGATGAGCGACGGCGCGCTCGACCACAGCAGCGCGACCGCACCGGCGACGTGCGGAGTCGCCATCGAGGTGCCGTTGATGGTGTTGTACGACGAGCCCGGCCAGGTGGAGCGGATGCTGACGCCGGGCGCCGAGATGTCGGGCTTCATCGAGCCGTCGACCAGAGACGGGCCGAACCCGGAGAAGGACGCGATCTTCCCGGAGGAGTCGTACGCGCCGACGCCGTAGGACGGAGCCTGCGAGCCGGGAGCGTGCGCGGTGGAGCAGGTGGTGCCGTTGCCGTCGTTGCCGGCGGCGAACGCCTCGAAGATGCCCGCGGCGTTCCAGGCCTCGACGATGTCCTGGTAGAAGGTCGTGTCCCCGCCGCCCCAGGAGTTGTTGACGATGTTCGGCGCGAGGTCCGGGCGCGGGTTCTGACCGTTGTGGTCGGTCGGCGCGAGGATCCACTGACCGGCGTCCAGCAGCGACGCGTCCGAACACGACGACGACTCGCAGCCCTTGGCGGCTATCCACTTGGCGTTCGGCGCGACACCGACGCCGTTCTTGCCGACCATCGTGCCCATGGTGTGGGTGCCGTGCCCGTTGTTGTCACAGGGGACACCGCTCGTGCCGCACTGGCCCGTCGGGTCGTAGAAGTTGTAGTCGTGCGTGAAGCCGCCGTTGCCGTCGTTCCCGCGATAGCCGGCGACGAGGTCCGGGTGGTCGAACTGCACGCCCGAGTCGACGTTGGCGATGACGATGCCCTCGCCGCGGTTCTCGTACTGGTTCCACACGTCGTCGGCGTTGATGTCGGCGATGCCCCACTCGGGAGCGCCGTCGACGCCGGAGTCCGTCCCGTCCGCGTTCAGCCGCGACGACGCGACCTCCTTGTCGGACGTCTCGATCTCGTCGAGCCGGTAGGTCCGCGACTTGACGAGCGAGGCGACGTCGGAACGCTTCGCGAGTCGCTCGACGAGGTCCCGCCCACCGGTCACCTGGACGGCGTTGGCGATCCAGTAGTCGGTGTGGCCGACCCTCTCCTCGTCGAGGAAGGAGGTCAGGGGGCGCTGGCTGGCCCCGGCGTGCGCGCGCAGTTCCTCGTACGCCGCTTCGGCCGCCTTCGCGTGCGTCTTCTGCTTCTTGGCGGCGGACAGGTCGGCCTGGTCCTTGAGCACGACGAAGAACGACGCCTCACCGCCCTTCTCCACCGCGTCCAGGAGGGCGGAGTCCACGTGGGCGGACGACGGGGAGCCGGCCGCGGTGGCGGGCGGGCCGGTCAACACTGCGGCGGCGACGAGCGCGGCCGCGGCCCAGGCGACAGACGCGCGCCGGGGTGACAGGGGCAGGTGCATCAGGGTGTGCTCCTCGGAGATGTTTCGGGGGTGAGGGGCACGCTAGACAGAGGCCGTTACTCGGCTATTACGGGGCGCGGGCGCCGCGACGGCGGTGACCCACGCCCACAGGTGGCCGTGGCGCACGCCGAACCAGGCCACAGGGCTGCCACGGCGAGGCCGGTTGCCGCGATGAATCCGGAGATGGCGATGTGCAGCTGTGAGATGTAGCCCTACAGCTCGGGGCTGAATGCCGGATCTGGGTCTTTCCGACGTCGGCCTGGTCGGGGTTCCCTGTCCTCGCTGCCGCCGGTGCTGAGCGTGGAGGCCGGGGCCGATGCCCAGGGTGGAACGTCCCCGGCGACACCCGCGCCGGACGCGCCGCCCGGTTCCGTGAAGCGCTCGGCGTCCGGGTCGACACCGAGACCCTGCACGGCACCCCCGCCGCATGACCCGCTCCTATGCCGGCCACGGGGGTGCTCGTCACCAGGCCGGCGGAGGGGGCGGGGAAGTGCGCTCTGGGCTCCAGACAGCGGAGACGGCAATCTTGGATGCGCGATGCGCGGGTCAGGCCTTCTTGACCACGCTCGACTTGAGCTGCATGGCTCCGAAACCCTCGATCCGGCAGTCGATGTCGTGGCCGTCGACGCCGTCGATCAAGCGGATGTTGCGGACCTTGGTGCCCGCCTTGATGCCCGAGGGGCTGCCCTTGACCTTCAACGCCTTCACGACAGTCACGCTGTCGCCATCACACAGCACGTTGCCGACCGCGTCCTTGACCACCCGCTCCCCGGTGGCGCCGGCGTCGCCTTCAGCGCTCTCTGCAGGTACCCATTCGTGGCCGCACTCCGGGCAGACCACCAGAGCGTTCATCTCGTAGGTGTACTCACTGGAGCACTTCGGACACGGAGGCAGGATGTCGCTCATTCACGCAGGTTTCTGGACGTCGGGAAGCGGGAGCACCCTGGAGCAGGCCGGCTGGCCGACCGTCGGGCACCCGCGCGATGGAGTAGCCATAATACCAAATTGCAAAAGTCTGCAATTTCATACATCCTGCATGTGCTGTGTCCGTAGGTAGCCGCGGGCACAGCACCAGGCGTTTGCCCCGTTCGGGGTGGTGAGAAGGGTGCGAGACCGTGCCGGTTCCGCTGTATCAGGCCAAGGCCGAGTTCTTCCGGATGCTCGGGCACCCGGTGCGGATAAGGGTTCTGGAGCTGCTGCAGGACGGGCCGATGCCGGTGCGGGACTTGCTGGCCGCGATCGAGGTCGAGCCCTCCGCCCTGTCCCAGCAGCTCGCGGTCCTGCGCCGGTCGGGGATCGTCACCTCGACCCGTAACGGCGCGACGGTCGTCTACGAGCCGGCGGGCGGGGACGTGGCGCAGCTGATGCTGGCGGCGCGGCGGATCCTGACCGAGGTCCTGACGGGGCAGAGCGTGCTGCTGGAGGAACTGCGCGAGTCCGAGGTTGCGGCCTCGTGAGCGTGAACACTGCGGTGACGGCCGTGCTGGGTCGGGTTCGCTCCGTCCTGCCCGCCCGGGCCGACTACGCGGTGATGGCACGTAGCCCCCGCCGGGACCTGCTGGCCGGCCTGACCGTGGCGATCGTCGCCCTTCCCCTCGCGCTCGGGTTCGGGGTGTCCTCCGGTCTGGGCGCGGAGGCGGGGCTGGCCACCGCCGTGGTCGCGGGTGCGCTCGCCGCCTTGTTCGGCGGGTCGAACCTCCAAGTGTCCGGGCCGACCGGTGCGATGACTGTTGTCCTGGTGCCGATCGTCGCCGAGTACGGACCCGGCGGCGTCCTCACCGTAGGTCTGATGGCCGGTGTCCTGCTGGTCGGTCTCGCGCTGCTGCGGGCCGGGCAGTACATGCGGTACGTGCCGGCACCGGTGGTGGAGGGCTTCACCCTGGGGATCGCGTGCGTGATCGGCCTCCAGCAGATACCCAACGCGCTCGGCGTCGAGAAGCCGGAGGGCGAGAAGGTCCTGATCGTGGCCTGGCGGGCGCTCGTGGAGTTCGTGGCCTTCCCGAACTGGACGGCGATCGGCCTGTCAGTGGGTGTCGCGGCGGTGATGCTGGCCGGCGCCCGGTGGAAGCCGACGGTCCCGTTCTCGATCGTTGCGGTCATTGCCGCCACCGCGGTCGCGCAGCTCTTCCACCTGGACGCGGCGGCCCCGATCGGTGACCTTCCCTCCGGGCTCCCCGCACCGTCCCTGGCCTTCCTCGATGCTTCCGCATCCGGGTCGCTGCTGGCCCCGGCGATCGCGGTCGCGGCCCTCGCTGCGCTGGAGTCCCTGCTGTCCGCGACGGTGGCGGACGGGATGACGGTGGGGCAGCGGCACGACCCGGAGAAGGAACTGTTCGGGCAGGGCGTCGCCAACCTCGCGGCCCCGCTGTTCGGCGGCGTGCCCGCCACCGCTGCCATCGCCCGGACCGCGGTCAACGTCCGTACCGGCGCCTCCTCCCGGCTGGCCGCGCTCGCCCATGCCGTGGTCCTCGCGGTGATCGTGTTCGCCGCCGCCCCCCTCGTCTCGAAGATCCCGCTCGCGGCGCTGGCGGGGGTGCTGTTGGCGACGGCGATTCGCATGGTGGAGGTCGGCTCGCTGCGCGCGATGGCGAAGGCGACCCGCTCCGACGCCGCCGTCCTCGTCCTGACCGCCGCCGCCACACTGATCCTCGACCTCGTGTACGCCGTGATCATCGGCCTCGTCGTCGCCGGGGCCCTCGCCTTGAAGGCGGTGGCGAGCCAGGCCCGGATGGAGCAGGTCGACTTCCGCCCCGACCTGCCCGGCGAGCACAGCGACGAGGAGCACGCCCTGCTCGCCGAGCACATCGTCGCCTACCGCATCGACGGCCCCCTCTTCTTCGCCGGAGCCCACCGCTTCCTCCTCGAACTGTCCGAGGTCGCCGATGTGAAGGTCGTCATCCTGCGCATGGCGCGGGTGACCACCCTCGACGCCACCGGCGCCCTCGTCCTGAAAGACGCGGTGGAGAAGCTGAACCGGCGTGGCGTCGCCGTGATGACCTCCGGTATCCGGCCCGGTCAGCGCCAGGCCCTGGACGCCGTCGGCGCACTGGAGCTGCTGCGCCTGGAGGGCCGCGAGTACGCCACCACCCCGGAGGCGATCGCTGGGGCCCGCAAGTACCTGGAGCAGGCGGGACTGCTGCCCCGTACGCATCACCGACCGCACCGCATCCGGAAGGCCGCACGATGACCGTCCCCGCCGACCTGCGCATGATCGAGGTTTCCGGCACCGAGGCCCTGTGGCTCCTCGAAGGTTCCGCCCAGGGTCGCCTCGTCCACGTCCAGCGGGAGGTGGCCGTCGTACGGCCCGCCGCGCACGTGATGGAGTATGGACGCCTCGTCGTCCGAGCCCCGGTACAGGCCGCCACGATCCCCGGCCGGGCGTTGTTGACCTACCAGGTCGATGAGATCCGCTCCCCGGTGGGGACCGGCTGGACGGTCAGCGCCCACGGGCCGGCTGAGGTCATCGCCGACCCGGACGAGGCCGCCCACTACCGGCGTACCCTGCCCGGCTGGAGTCACGGCCCGCACGACACCCTGCTGCGCCTGCACCCGCAGTCCGTGTCCGGGTTCCGTCCGGCCCGTACGGTCTCGGGGGCGGGCCGGTGAGTGTTCAGGCCGAGGCGATGCCCTACCGGCATGTGCTGGACGTGCCGGCCCTGGGCTCGGCCGTGCGTATCGCCCGGGAGACCACCGAGCTGGTCCTCGTGGAATGCGGGGTGGGTCTTCGCCATCCGAGCGTGGGACCGGCGCTGCTGATCGTGGCCGAGTTGGTCACCAACGCCGTCCGTCACGCCGCTGTGTCCTCACCGATGATCACCGTGACCTACGCCCACGGACCCGGCGCTTTTGCGTTCGCCGTCCACGACCGTCACCCCTACCAGCCCGCTCTGTTCGGTGCGCCCGGCACCGCGCCGGGCAGCGGCCTGGCCATGGTGGTGGAGCTGACGATGGAGCTCGGCGGCACCGCTGTCGTGCGGGCGGATGCGGACGGGCGTGGCAAGGCCATCTGGATCACCCTTCCCTTGTGATGTCGAGGAGCTGACGATGACGATCGAATGGCGCTACACCACCCGTCAGGACCTGGGCGTGTTGTCCCTGGCCGGCTATCTCGGCGCGGACGCCACCGACCGGTTCGCCGGCGCGATCGGATGGGCGCTCGCCCGGGGTACCGGCCCGGTCATTCTCGACCTGACAGGACTGCTGGGTTGGTCGGTCGGCGGGCAGATCGCCGTCGCCCAGGCCGCCCGCCGCCTCAGCGAGAGCGGACGCCGGCTCGAGCTCGCCGCGATCCCCGCCGACGGCTCGCTCGTCCCCGATGCGACCTGCCCGCCCGTGCCCGTCCACTGCGACCTCGCCGCCGCTCTGGCCGCCCACGGAGCTCGTGGGACGGTCAAGCAGTGGACCACCGACGACTGGCCCGACCCGCAGTCGCCCGAGGCATCCGCCCTCACCTGAGACCGGCACCACCCTCCACGAGAACGACGAAGGGCACCTGCACCATGAGCGGCATGTCGAATGTCACGGAGGCACCCCCGCCGGTCCACGAATTGCAGGGATCTGCAATTGTGGAGGTCACGAAGTATGAAGAGGGGTGAACGGATGCCCCTACGACGGAACGGTTCCTGGTGGATGAGATGGGCAGTCAGGACAGAGGTACCCGGGTGAGCACGCCGCTGTACCAGCTGAAGGCGGAGTTCTTCAAAACGCTGGGGCACCCGGTGCGCATCCGCGTTCTGGAGCTCCTGTCCGAACGCGAGCACGCGGTCGCCGAGATGCTGCCCGAGGCGGGGGTCGAGGCCGCGAGCCTCTCCCAGCAGCTGGCCGTCCTGCGCAAGGCCAACCTGGTGGTCACCCGCCGCGAAGGCTCGAACGTCTACTACAGCCTGACCCATCCCCAGATCGCCGAGCTCCTGCGGGTCGCCCGCGGCATCCTCTCCGGCGTCCTGGAGGGTCAGGCCGAACTCCTGGCCGACCTCAAGGCCGGCCGCCACACCTGAACGGTGCCCCACGGTGCCGGCCCTGCAGGGCCGGCACCCCCAAGCGGCGGCCGTCTTCCATCAGTGCGGGTTCAACGCGCTTCTGACACCGGAAGACGGCCGCTCTCTCCCATGCCGAACCCCCATTCCAGGCGCGCCTGGATCCCCATTCGGTCCCGGTGTCACTTCTGGGCGTGCTCGCCCACGTAGAACAGCAACCAGATGAACCCGGCGAACACGTGCGTGCCGAAGATGTAGAAGAAGGCCCGCATCGCAACGCCCTTCTCCTTCCACTTCTCGTGCTCCGCAGCCGTGTCCTTCTCGGGCGGGTTGTCCGTCATGATGCGTCTTCCTTCCTGGTGCCCGGCTCCCCGACCGGGCCGCGGCGCGGACGAACGAGAAACTGCATGCCGTGCTCGCCTGCGTACTCGATGACGGCCACGACCTTGCCTGCCTCTACCGTGCGGACCTCAGGCTCAGGGCCGATGCCGAGGTAAGTGATCTCATGCAACTGGACGGCCTCTCTACTGCTGCTGGTCACGGCGTGCCTTGCGGAAGGATGAAGCGGACGACAACGGTCTTGCCGCACCCGCCGGAGGAAGGCTCGATACGGACGTCACCGCCGAACGTCCGCGCCAGGTCAGCCACCGTGCGCAGCCCCTGCCCGGCCGCCCGGCCGGCTTCGGCCGGCGTTATCGGGCGCGAGTCCAAGTCCCCGACGGAGGCCACAAGCAGGTGCTCGGTCATGTGGAGGGTGACTTCTGCGTCCGGGGAGTGCTGAGCGTGCCGGACGGCGTTGGTCACGAGCTCGCTGAGGCCCGCGGAGGTGCCTGGCCATCACCGACACCCCAGACCCGCCGAAGGCACCGCGAGGTTCATCGGCTGTCCCCGGCGTCGGTGGCCACGCCGTGGTCGTGGGCCACGCGCAGCGCGTCCTCCAGCTCCTCCGCGGCCTGTGCCTCCTCGAAGGCATCGTCAGCCTCCTGCGCAGCCTGGATACGAGCCCGCGCCACACGGACCCGTTCCAGCGCCGCTTCCTCGAATCCGGCCACACCGCAACCCCCGTCCACCATATCCAGAACTAGTAAATTGCATAACTCTGCAAGTCTAGCTGGTGCGGGTCCGCCGGGAAGTTCACCAACCATGGCTGATCAGGGCACCTTGCGCACCAGCTGGCTGGTCAGCTCGTAGCGTGCACCGACAATGGCCAGGCAACCGTCAGCGACCCGAGCGGCGAGGTCCGGCTCAGCGGTAGGGCGCGCCCGGACCCGGCGCACGTTCTCGGTGACCGCCGCGTCGATCCGGGCCTCGCCCTCGAGCCCGTGATCGATCGCCGGCGGGATCCGCTCCGCCAGGTAGCGGATGTGCGCCGGGAGAGCGCTGCCGGCCTCGGCGTGCACGGCCGTGGCAACCGCCCCGCACCCCTGATGACCCAGGACGACGATCAGCGGGACGCCCAGTTCCAGCACCCCGTACGCGATGCTGCCCAGGACCGCTTCGTCCAGGACCTCGCCCGCCGACCGCACGGTCAGCAGATCACCCAGCCCCTGGTCGAAGACCAACTCCGGCGGCACCCGCGAGTCCACGCACCCCAGGACCACAGCGAACGGGTGCTGCCCACCCACCAGCTCCCGGCGCACATTACCGGCACGGTCCGGATGGCTCTCGTGAAACGTTCGCCACCGCCGGTTCCCCGCCACCAGCTCACGCCACGCACGCCCCGGCCCGCACGGCTGCGCCCTGCCAACGGCTGCCGCCCCGGCTCGCGACCCCGAGGCTGCCGACGCCCCGCACACCAGCCCCGCCCCTAACGCCGCGGCCCCGCGCAACCCTGCACGCACCAGTCGGCGACGCGCGACAGATACCTCTGACCCACAGTCACGATCGACATTCATATCAGGACAAGCTAGACGCCTCCCAGGCCCGGGCGGCGGGCGCAGGCCCGGCCTTGAGCAAGATTTGGACTACTCCATCCCGGGATCGGCTCCGGCCCTCTCCGTGGACTGCGCCTTCAGTCCGAACCGGCTACCTGGGCTGCGCGCTCGCTATCCGCCTCCGGCTGCCCCGACTGCCAGGAGCGTTCGGCCGCACACCCGGCAGCGCTCGGGGCGACGGCGGGGCCGTCCGGGCAAGCCTGCACGGTGCCGGCCGGCTGCTGCGCGAACACACGGTACGACGACTGATGCTGGCGCAGTGGCTACCGCCCGCGTTCGTAGCCGGCGCGGAAGGCCTGATCGTCGCCTACGCGGGAGGACACCACTTCGCGCCCGGCTGGTACGCGGTGCTGATGGGCTGTCTGCCGGTGGGCATGCTCGTCGGTGACCTGCTGGTGGGCCGACTGCTACGGCCACCCACCCGGGAGCGACTGGTAGTCCCGTTGACTGCGCTGATGGGACTGCCGCTGGTCGGCTTCGCTGCCGCGCCCGGACTGGGTGTCTCGTTTTGTCTGCTGCTGCTCTGCGGCTTCGGATTCGCCTACGGTCTCGGCCTGCAACGGCCGCTCCTGGACGCCCTGCCGCAGGATGGCCAGGGCCAGGGCCAGGGCCAGGCCTTCGGCCTGCTCGGCTCCGGCGGCATGACGCTTCAGGGCATCGGGCCGGCCTGCTTCGGCTCGGTGGCCGCAGGCATCGGAACAGGCGGCGCGATCGCCCTGGCAGGCGGCGCGGCGGCGCTCACCGCCGGTTGGATCCTCACCTGGCACCGGCCCACCTCGGCTCTGCCGCCCGTCGCGGACCACGTACAGGATCTTGAGACCACGAACGACCCATGGAAGGCTCAAGCCGCATGATCGATGAATTCGCGAAGGACAACCTGCACGTGAGACTGCGGCGGGACCGCGAGGCGCTGCTCTGGAAACTCGACGGCTTGTCCGAATACGACGTCCGCCGACCTTTGACGGCGACCGGGACCAACCTCCTCGGCCTGGTTAAACACGTGGCCACCGTCGAGGCCAGGTACTTCGGCGAGGTCTTCGACCGCCCTTCCCCGGAACCGCTGTGCCGGTGGCAGGACTCCGACGGCAGCGACCTGTGGGCGACCGAGGACGAGACCCGCGATCACATCATCGGGTTCTACCGGCGCACGTGGGAACACTCGGACGCGACGATCAACGAGCTTTCCCTCGACGCCCCCGGCCACGTGCAGTGGTGGCCGGAAACCTACCCCAACACGAACCTGTTCGCCGTCATGGTCCACGTCCTCGGCGAGTCCAACCGGCATGCCGGGCATGCCGATATCCTGCGAGAGGGCCTCGACGGCCGGACCGGGATGCGCCCCGAACACGAGAAGCAGATCGATGAGGAAGCCCGCGCGGCCTACTGGGCCAAGATCGAGCAGGCCGCCAGATCGGCCGCACCGATCAAGGCTTAGCGGTGTCTCGTGTACTTGATGTTCGTGCGGCACGATTCCGGCCGTGAGTGCTGCTCTATCGGAGCGTCTGGTTCCTGATGAGCTCACCCTGTCCGACGCGAACATGCACGACAGCCTCGCCGTCGAGCCGTTCATCTGCGCCATACCGCCGTCCGGTCTCGCCGGGGACCGCGGTGGCGTCGACCCGTCAAACTCCGCGCGGTCAAGGGTTGCCATATGGGATACCCTCCAAGGCGCTCAGAAGAAACCGAGCTTCTTCGGCGAGTAGCTCACCAGCAGATTCTTCGTCTGCTGGTAGTGGTCCAGCATCATCTTGTGGGTCTCGCGACCCACCCCCGACTGCTTGTAGCCGCCGAAGGCGGCGTGGGCCGGGTAGGCGTGGTAGCAGTTCGTCCAGACGCGGCCGGCCTGGATGGCGCGGCCGGCGCGGTAGGCGGTGGTGGTGTCGCGGGTCCAGACGCCGGCGCCGAGGCCGTAGAGGGTGTCATTGGCCGTGCGGACGGCGTCGTCGAAGTCCGTGAAGGACGTGACGGCGACGACCGGGCCGAAGATCTCCTCCTGGAAGACGCGCATGCGGTTGTCGCCCTCGAAGATCGTGGGCTGGACGTAGTAGCCGCCCGCCAGGTCCCCGCCGTACTCGATGCGCTGGCCACCCGTCAGGATCTTGGCGCCCTCCTGCTGGCCGATCTCCAGGTACGAGAGGATCTTCCTGAGCTGGTCGTCGGAGGCCTGCGCGCCGATCATCGTGTCGGTGTCGAGGGGGTGACCGGGGACGATGCGTTCCGTGCGGGCGATCGCCGCCTCCAGGAACTCGTGGTAGACGCCGCGCTGCACCAGGGCGCGGGAGGGGCACGTGCAGACCTCGCCCTGGTTGAGGGCGAACATGGTGAAGCCCTCCAGCGCCTTGTCGCGGAAGTCGTCGTCCGCCGCCCACACGTCGTCGAAGAAGATGTTCGGCGACTTGCCGCCCAGCTCCAGGGTGACCGGCTTGAGGTTCTCCGCCGCGTACTTCATGATCAGCCGACCGGTCGACGTCTCGCCCGTGAAGGCGATCTTCGCGACGCGGGGCGAGGAGGCGAGGGGTTTGCCAGCCTCCTCGCCGAAGCCGTTGACGATGTTGACCACGCCCGGCGGCAGCAGGTCCGCCACCAGGCTCATCCAGAAGTGGACGGAGGCCGGGGTCTGCTCGGCCGGCTTCAGGACGACCGCGTTGCCCGCGGCGAGGGCGGGCGCCAGCTTCCAGACCGCCATCAGGATGGGGAAGTTCCACGGGATGATCTGCGCGACCACTCCCAGCGGCTCGTGGAAGTGGTACGCGACGGTGTCCTCGTCGATCTCGCTGAGCGCGCCCTCCTGGGCGCGCAGCGCACCCGCGAAGTAGCGGAAGTGGTCGATGGCCAGCGGGATGTCGGCGGCCAGCGTCTCGCGCACCGGCTTGCCGTTCTCCCAGCTCTCCGCGACCGCCAGCGCCTCCAGCGACGCCTCCATCCGGTCCGCGATCCGCAGCAGGACCTGGGCGCGTTCCGCCGGGGCCGTGCGGCCCCAGCCGGGTGCCGCCGCGTGCGCCGCGTCCAGCGCGCGCTCCACGTCCTCCTCGGTGCCGCGGGCCATCTCGGTGAACGGACGCCCGTCGACCGGGCTCGGGTTCTCGAAGTACCGCCCGCGCGCCGGGGCGACGTACTCACCACCGATCCAGTGGTCGTAGCGGGCCTCGTACGACATGGGCGAACCCTCGGCACCGGGTGCGGCGTAACGGGTCATGGGCATGGCCTCCCTCGGACCGCGTCCGGCCGTCCCTGGCCGGCGCTCAGCGGCGAGTGTGGGCCGCCGGACGTTGCAACCCCGTTGCGCCGGATCCCAGTTCGGCGTCGAGGGCGTCGAGCCCCGCCCGTACGGCCGCGGCCCGGTCCGCCGGAACGGCGGAGGCGAGCGCCCGCCAGACCGCCAGGTCGTCCTCGCCCCACGCGCTGTACGCCCAGTCGGCGAGCAGCCCCGGATCGCCCCGGTCCACCAGGGCCGCCCGCAACCGCCCGGCGAGCCGCTCCCGCAGCCGCACCACCCCCGGCGCCCGCGAACCGGGCAGCAGCGGGCCCGCGTACTCGGCGAGGGCGGTGGCGAGCGCGCCCGAGGCCAGCCGCCGGTCCACCGTCGCGAAGTCCGCGTCCACCTCCTCCGTCAGCCGGTACGGGCGCGAGGCCAGCACCTCGGGGCCGAGCAGCCCCCGCAGGCGGGACAGCTCCGCCCGCAGGGTCACCGGAGTCACCGACTCGTCCTCGTAGAGCAGGGTGAGGAGCTCGTCACCGCCCACCCCTTCCGGCCGGTGCGCCAGGACCACCAGGATCTCGCTGTGCCGACGGCTCAGCCGCAGGCGCCGCCCCGCCACGTGCAACAGGGCCTCGTCCCGGCCGAGTGTCGTGAGCCGCGGTCGGCCGCCGGCCGCCGGGGCGGGGGAGACGAGGGCGAGCTGCGACTCGGCGGCCCGTGCCACCGCCTGCACGAACGCCAGGCTGTGCGGATGCGCGAGCCCGTCTCCGCCGGTGATGTCCACCGCCCCCAGGACCCGACCGCTGTGCGGATCGTGCACGGGCGCCGCCGCGCAGGTCCACGCCTGCACCGGTCGCCGGAAGTGCTCCGCCGCACACACCTGCACCGGTCGGCCGACGGCGAGGGCGGTCCCCGGCGCGTTCGTCCCGGCCGCCGTCTCGGACCAGCGCGAGCCGGCGACGAAGTTCATCCCGCCGGCCTTCCGCAGCGTCCCCGGGTGCCCCTCCACCCAGAGCATCCGGCCGGCCGCGTCGCACACCGCGAGCAGATGCTCGCCGTCCCGCGCGTATGCCCCCATCAGCTCGCGGATGACCGGCATCACCGCCGCCAGCGGATGGCCCTCCCTGTGCCCGGCCAGCTCCTCCTCGTCCAGCTCGATGCAGGCCGCGCCGTCCGGGCTCACCCGGGCCCGTACGGAGCGCCGCCACGACTCGGCGACCAGCGGCCGGACGGACGGCGACACCGGCAGCGTGCCCGGACCGCTCCGGCCCCCGCCGCCCGCCGTGAACGCCTCGTGCGCCCGCCGCACCGCCGCCCCGGTCGTGCCTTGCGCCCCGGCCATGCCCTCCGCCCCGGCCATGCCCTCCGCCCCGGCCATGCTCTCCGACACGGCCATGCCCTCCGACACGGCCGGGCCCTCCGACCCGGCCCGGCCCCGCAGCCCGGCCGGCCGGGCCGCGCCGGCCCCACCGGATCGCGCCCCCCGACCGACCGGCGCCCCCGCACCGGCTCCCGCCGTCCCACCGGCGCCCGCCGCCGCACCGGCTCGCGTCGCTGCCGCCCACCCGTCGCTCAACTCGGCCTCCCGGCGAGGTCGTTCGTCACGTGGCCGTCATCGTCGTGCGCGCGCGGCCTGCCGACAAGCCGCCGGGCAGGCCCGCAGGTGCGCCCTGACCGGTACCCGCCCCAGTCCCGTCACGTACAGTGGTGCTCGGGCCGTGACTGGCGCTTGAGGTGGATCACCACCGGGGAGCGGTCCGGCGGACGCGCGTACCCGGCGCGGCCGTGTCGCAGCCGTGCGCCTGGGCGAACCACCGTTCCTCGACGACGCCCAGGAGTGGCCCATGTCCACCAGCACCGCACGCCTCATGGACGGCACCGCGCTCGCCCGCCGCACGGTCGAGGAGACCGCCGTGCGCGCCGCCGAGATCACCCGCCGTACCGGCGTCACCCCCTGCCTCGCGACCGTGCTCGTCGGCGCCGACCCGGCCTCCGTCACGTACGTCAAGATGAAGCAGAACCGCTGCGCGAAGGCCGGAATCCGCTCCCAGCACGTCGAGCTACCCGCCGAGACGACCACCGAGGAGCTCGTCGCGGCGATCACGGCACTCTCCGAGGACCCCGACGTCCACGGCATTTTGCTGCAGCACCCGGTCGGCCCGCACATCGACGAGCGCGCCGCCTTCGAGGCCATCGCCCCGGAGAAGGACGTCGACGGCGTCACGATGGCCTCCTTCGCCGCCATGGGCTTCGGCCTCCCCGGCTTCGAGTCCTGCACCCCTGGCGGCATCATGCGGCTGCTCGACGCGTACGACGTCGAGCTCAGCGGCAAGCGCGCGGTGGTCGTGGGCCGCAGCGCCATCCTCGGCAAGCCGGCCGGCCTGCTGCTCCTCGGCCGCGACGCGACCGTCACCTACTGCCACTCCCGCACCACCGACCTGTCCGCCGCGATCCGCGAGGCCGACATCCTGGTCGCCGCCGTCGGGAAGCCGCAGTTCATCAAGGGCGAGGACATCAAGCCCGGCGCCGTCGTCATCGACGCCGGCTACAACCCCGGCAACGTCGGCGACGTCGACTTCGAGAGCGCCGCCGAGCGCGCCTCCCTCATCACCCCCGTCCCCGGCGGAGTCGGCCCGATGACCATCGCCGTGCTGCTCGCCCAGACCGTCGACGCGGCCGAGCGCCAGCTCGGTCTGTAGGCACAGTTGCGGCGGGCTCCGGGTCTCGTGCGAGCTGCGGGATTGTCACGGTTCTGTACGAGCGGGGCCCAACTCGCCGGTATCGCTCGCCACATCAGCGAAGGCGGGCGACCCTGAATCCCATGCTCCGCCCGTCGACGGAATCCCCGTCCCGCGACGCCCGGCCGCCACGACGGCCGGGCGTCGTCGTCCTGCCGGTCGCCGCCCTCGCCGCGATCCTCGCCCTGTCCGTCGCCGTCACCGCGCACGGCGGTGGCGGTTCGGGCGACGGTGACCTGCGCGCCACGCCGCTCCAGCCGTCCGCCGCCGGGCCCGACACGCCGCAGGACCCGGACGACGGCGCCGGTGAGGGGGCGCGCTCCCGTCCCCGGGGACAGCAGCCCTCCGCCCAGGGCGAGAGCCCCTCGCCGCTGCCCGCGGGCCCGTCCCACCGCACCTCGCCGTCCCGTACGGACCGGGGCCGCACGGACGCGTCGGCCTCGGGCTCGCCCACCGCCTCCGCCGCACCCACGGGCACCGTGCGCCCCCGACCGCGGCCGACCGCGACCCGCCGCGACCCGGCGGCGCAGGCCCGCACGTCGTACGACGCGCTGCGCGTCGGCGACTGCTTCGACATCGACCGCGACGCGCCCGGCACGGTCGTGCGGCGCGGCTGCGACGCGCCGCACGACGCCGAACTCGTCGCCCGGCTCCGGCTCACCGGCCGCTTCGCCGACGACGAGGCGGTCCGGGACGCGGCGGCCGCCCTGTGCCGGGCGCCGCTGCGCGCCAAGGCCGCGGAGCAGCCGCTCGGCACCCGCTGGACGACCTTCGTCCAGTACCCCTACCGCACCAGCTACCTCCTCGGCACGGACACGGTCGCCTGCAGCCTCGCCGTCCCGTCCGGTACGGGACGGAAGCTGACGGCACCCCTGCAGTGACCGCCGCGGGGGCGCGCGGCCAGGATCGGTCCGGCGGGCCGGGGGGTCGGACAGGCCCTGAAGCGCCGAGTGCGTCAGCCGGTGGTCGAGCAGGAGGGCGCGGTCGCCGGCAGACGTCAGGCGGTCGGCGACCGGGGCGAGGCGGCGTGAGACCACCAGCGCGTCGTGGGTGCCCGCCCCCCTCCGCCGGTCCCGCCTACGGCGTCACCGGCACCGCCCCCGCCAGCGCCGCCGCCGGGTCCTTTTCCGCCGGGCCCGCCGGGGTCCAGCGGTCGTGCTCCTTGCGGTACGGCCACCAGTGGCCGTCCTCACCGAGGCGGAGCTGGGTGTCCGTGCCGAGCACCGTCCAGTGCGCGGGGGCGACTCGGTGGAGGGCGGGACGTTCGTCCTCCTCCCAGGACTCCGCGAGTCGCGCCTCGGCGCGGCGGAGCATCTCGGGGCTCGGCGTCCCGTCCCCCTCCAGGACTGCCAGGCCGGCCGTACCGCCGAGGTGCCAGGCTCGTACGGCCAGGTCCAGGTCGGTACGGGTGCGCCCGGAGCCCTCGGCGAGGCGGGCCGCGATCCACGGGGCCGGGGCGCCGGCGGCGAGCCGTACCGCGTCCTGAGCAGCCGTCAGCGGCGGCTCACCGGGCGCGGCCGCGCCGGAGAGCAGCCGGTGGGCCCGCGCCGCCGCGTCCGCGGCGAGGAACTCCAGGGCCGTCGGGTCGATTCCCGGTTCCGGATCGGTCTCCGTGTCCAGGGACGGTGGCTCGCCCGGGGACGCGGGCGGGACCGGCGGGGCCGGCAGCGGCGGCAGGATGTCGCGCGCCGCGAAGGCCTCCGCCGCCGACACGCCCGAGCCGCCCCGCGCGCCGTCGCCCTGGCGCGGCTCGCCGCGGGCCTCCTCGACACCCGCCGCACGCGCCGAGCTGCGTTCCTGCAGCGCCTCGACGATCGCCCGCTCGCCGCGCCCGCGCATCATCAGCAGCACGAACGGGTCCTCGTCGAGCAGCCGCGCCACCTGGTAGCACAGGGCGGCCGTGTGAGGGCAGTGGTCCCAGGCCTCACAGTCGCATTCCGGTTCCAAGTCGCCTATTCCCGGCAGGAGTTCGATACCTGCGGCAGCCGCGTCCTCCACCAGGTGCGGTGGCAGCTCCCGGTCGAGGAGGGCAGCGATGTGCCCCGCGCTGTCGACCGCGAGATCGACGAGCCGGTCCCACTCCTCGTCGGAGAGCTCCTGGAGCAGCACGTCGCTGCGGTGGGCCGTGCCGTCGCGGTCCTGGACCACGGCGGTGATCCGGCCAGGTCGCACGGACACCGCTCCGACCGCTCCGGCCCGCGCGTGTCGCCGCCCGGCCTTCAGCTGCTGTCCGTCGAGCGCCGTGTCCTCGAGGGCTTTCAGCCACGCGCGCCCCCACCAGGTCCGGGCGAAGGACCCGCCCTGTGCCGGCGCCAGCGCCGCGAAGGTCCGCTCCTCGTCGTTCCCGCGCACGTAGCCGTTCTCCTGCTCGTAGCCGTTCTCCTGCCCGTGGCCGTCCTCGTGCCCGTAGTCGGCCTCGTACCCGCTCATCGTCCGCCCTCCCCGCGCAGTCGCACCAGCTCGGCCAGCTCGGCGTCGGTCAGCTCCGTGAGGGCCGACTCGCCCGAGCCGAGCACCGAGTCGGCCAGCGCCCGCTTGCGCTCCAGCATGGCCGCGATCCGGTCCTCGATCGTGCCCTCGGCGATCAGCCGGTGGACCTGCACCGGCTGGGTCTGCCCGATCCGGTACGCCCGGTCGGTGGCCTGCGCCTCGACGGCCGGGTTCCACCAGCGGTCGTAGTGCACGACGTGTCCGGCCCGGGTGAGGTTGAGGCCGGTGCCGGCCGCCTTCAGGGACAGCAGGAAGACCGGGGCCAGGCCGTCCTGGAAGCGCGTGACCATGGCCTCGCGCTCGGCGACCGGCGTGCCGCCGTGCAGGAACTGCGTCGGCACGCCCCGCGCCGCCAGGTGCTCCTCCAACAGGCGTGCCATTGCGACGTACTGCGTGAAGACGAGCACGCTCGCGTCCTCCGCGAGGATCGTGTCGAGGAGCTCGTCGAGCAGCTCCAGCTTGCCCGAACGGCCGGCGATGTGCGGCCGCTCCTCCTTCAGGTACTGCGCCGGGTGGTTGCAGATCTGCTTGAGCCCGGTCAGCAGCTTGACCACCAGGCCGCGCCGCTCCATCCCGTCGGACTCGGCGATGGCGGCGAGCGTCTCGCGCACCACCGCCTCGTAGAGACCCGCCTGTTCCTTCGTGAGTGTGACCGCGTGGTCGGTCTCGGTCTTCGGCGGGAGCTCCGGCGCGATGCCCGGATCCGATTTCCGCCGCCGCAGCAGGAACGGCCCGACGAGCGCGGCGAGTCGCGCCGCCGCGCCCGGATCGGAGCCGCCCTCGACGGCCGAGGCGTACCGCGTGCGGAACGCGCCGAGCCTGCCGAGCAGGCCCGGGGTCGTCCAGTCGAGGATCGCCCACAACTCGGACAGGTTGTTCTCGACGGGCGTGCCCGACAGCGCCACCCGCGCCTTCGACCCGATCGTGCGCAGAGCGCGCGCGGTCGCCGAGTACGGGTTCTTCACGTGCTGCGCCTCGTCCGCGACGACCAGGCCCCACGGCACGCCGGCGAGGCGGGCGGCGTCGAGCCGCATCGTGCCGTACGTGGTGAGGACGAAGCCGCCGTCGACCGATCCGCTGCCGCCCGACGCGCCCACGTCCGGTCCGCCGACGCCCGACTCGCCGTCGATCGGCTCTCCGCCGACCGACTCCGCGGCGGCCGACGCGGCGACGACCGCCCCCGCGTCGGCCGAACCGCCGTCTGCCGGCGCGCCGTTCGTGAGGCCCTCCAGCGTGCGCGACGCGCCGTGGAAGCGCCGCACCGGCGTGCCGGGCGCGAACTTCTCGATCTCGCGCTGCCAGTTGCCCATCAGCGAGGTGGGGCAGACGACCAGGGTCGGTCCGGCCGTGGCGGGGTCGTTCTGCCGGTGGAGGTGGAGTGCGATCAGGGTGATCGTCTTGCCCAGACCCATGTCGTCGGCGAGACAGCCACCGAGTCCGAGCGAGGTCATCCGGTGCAGCCAGCCGAGACCGCGCAGCTGGTAGTCGCGCAGGGTGGCGGCCAGCGCCGGCGGCTGGGCGATCTCCCGTTCGCCGCCCTCGGGGTCGGCGAGCCGTGCTCGCAGCCGCTCCATCCAGCCGGTCGCCTGGACTTCGACGGTTCGGCCGTCGATCTCGGTGGTGCCGGTGAGGACGGCGCCGAGCGCGTCGACCGGGGTGAACGTGCGGTCCTGTCGCTCGCGTGCACGGCGCAGATCGTCCGGGTCGACGAGCACCCACTGGTCGCGCAGCCGTACGAGCGGACGCCCGGCCTCGGCGAGCCGGTCGAGCTCCGCGCGCGTGAGCTCCTCGTCACCGATCGCGAAACGCCAGTTGAAGGCGCACAGGGCGTCGGCGGACATGAAGGACGGCAGGGAGTCGCCCCGGTCACCGGAGCCCGAGCCGGTTCCGGAGCGCCGGCCGGCTCCGGAGCCCCATGCGGAGCCGGAGTCGGAGTCGGAGCCCGATCCCGGTCCGTCCTCGTCGAGCGGTCCGATGACCGCGCGGGCGGTGAGCCGGTGGGCGAGCTCCCGCGGCCAGTGCACCCGCACGCCGCACGCGGCGAGCGCACGGGCGGCCGGGCCGAGGAGTTCGGCGACCTCCTCGTCGGCGAGGTCGACCGCGTCGGGCACGGCGGAGGTGAGCAGGGGGGACAGCGGAGACCAGGCCCGTGCCGCCCGGCGCAGCGCGAGCAGCGCGTCCATCCGGGCCCGCGCGTCGAAGGCGGCGCCGGCCGGAGTCGTCCCCGCCCACACGTCGGCGGCATCCGCGACGAGGGCCGGGTCGGCCGCGCCGTGCATCTGCAGGACGACCCGGAAGGAGGGGGCGTGGGTGTCGTCGGCGTACGTCTTCCCGGCCTCCCCTGCCTCATCGGCAGCCGGGTCAGCATCCTCGGCCTCGCCGGGCCCGTCCGCATCGTCGTGTGCCCCACCGGTCACCAACTCCACGCGCAGCGACAGCCGGACGCCGGCGTCGTGGCCTGCCGCGACGTCCGCCGCCCAGGCGCGCTGGTGGGGGAGGGCCTTCGGCTCGTGACGCTCGTCGGCCGCGAAGGCGGGTCCGCCCGCCGCCAGGGGCGCGGCCGGAGTACGGGGCAGGGTGTCGGCGACGGCGTCGGCGAACGCCCGTAGCAGAAACTCGGGTTCGGGCAGCAGCGGCCCGCCGTCCTCGTCCGGCTCCGGCAGCGGCACGGCGTGGGCCGACGGCGGCATGGAGGCGGCGAGGTCACGCAGCGCGGCCAGCTCCTCCGGTCCGAGGGGCCCGGCCCGCCAGGCGTCGAGATCGGTTGTGGTGAGGCCGGGGAGGAGCAGTCCCCGGGCGACCAGGTCGAGCGAGAACAGGGAGGCCGCCCCCCAGAAGGCCGCCGAGGCCGAGGCGTTCGCGGTGAACCGGGCGCGCGCGAGGACGGGCAGGGCATCCCGTACGGACAACAGGAGCGCGGGCACGGGCGTGGCCCGGAGGTCGTCGCCGACGACCGTCACAGCGGCGAGGGTTCCGCTCTCTGCGGGCCAGGGGGTGCCGGGCGAGACGTCGGGGGAGGTGAGGGGGAAGTCATCCGGCGAGATGTCCGGCGAGATGTGCGGCGAGCTGTTGGGTGAGCTGTTGGGGAAGGCGTCGGTGGAGCAGAAGGCGACCCGGCCCGCGCGGGGCGGGTCGGCGGGCAGGAAGAGGACGGATCGGCGGGCGAGTTCATCGGGGTGGAGCGAGGACGACGACTGCGACGGAGACTGCGACAACGCATTCCTCAAATTTGACTACTGGGCCGAGCGGCCGAGAGTACAGGAAGGCATCCCTTCATGTGGGCATGGGCGGAGTGATCCGTGTCACGCGTCGCCGGAGCGGCGCGCCAAGGCGCGCCAAGGCGCGCCAAGGCGCGCCAAGGGGCGCCAAGGGGCGGCGAGGGAGGGGAGGGAGGGCGAGAGGTGGGGAAGACCCCACCCCCGCCCCCCGGGCGCCCCCCGAGCCGGCCCGGGTGGTGACGCCATGGTCCCGGGCGATCACCGATCCGTACGTTTCATGGAGCCGACGCGGCCCGCGCGACGGCCTCTTCCAGGACACTTCCACGGACCCCGGAGACCGCCATGCCCCAGGCCACCGCGACGCTCACCGTGCCTCCCTCCGCAGCTGACCCGAGTGGACCTCCGAAGCCCGCCCGACGCCGAGGCAAGGGTGTCGCCGGCGCCGGCGGCCACGGCAAGGGCGGCGGCAGCGAGTTCGCCCCGCTCCTGCGGACTGTCAAGGAACAGGGCCTCCTCGACCGCCGCCCCGGCTGGTACGCCCGCGGCATCGTGGTCAACCTCCTGGGCCTGGCCGCCGTCTTCGTCGGCCTCGCGCTCATCGGACCGTCCTGGTGGGCGCTGCCGCTCGCCCTGCCGCTCGCGCTCTTCTCCGCCCGCGCCGCCTTCGTGGGCCACGACGCCGGCCACTCCCAGATCACCGACCACCGCAGGCTCGGCCGGATCCTCCAGCTCGTCCACGCCAATCTGCTCCTGGGCATGAGCCGTGAGTGGTGGAACGACAAGCACAACCGTCACCACGCCAATCCCAACCATCTCGACAAGGACCCGGACGTCGCCGCCGACGTCCTCGTCTTCGCCGCCCACCAGACCGCCGACCGCACGGGACTGCGCCGCTGGCTCACCCGCCACCAGGCCTGGCTCTTCTTCCCGTTGACCACCCTGGAGGGCATCGCGCTCAAGGTGTACGGGATCCAGGCCCTGCTCTCCCGGACCGGCCCCTACCGCACCGGGCGCGAACGCCTCGTCGAAGGAGCCCTGCTCCTCGCTCACCTCGTCGGTTACGCGACCCTGCTGCTCACTCTGCTGACCCCGCTCCAGGCCCTCGTCTTCGCGCTGCTCCACCAGATGCTGCTCGGCGTCCACCTGGGTATGGCCTTCGCGCCGAACCACAAGGGTATGGAGATGCCCGACGCCCACCCGGACGGCGACTCCTGGGGGCACCTGCGCCGCCAGGTCCTGACCTCCCGCAACATCCGCGGCGGGGCCGTCACCGACTGGTTCCTCGGCGGCCTCAACTACCAGGTCGAGCACCACCTCTTCCCGAGCATGCCGAGGCCCCATCTGCGCCTCGCCCAGCCGGCGGTGCGTGCGCACTGCGAGGCGATCGGCATCCCCTACACGGAGACCGGCTTCGTCGACTCCTACCGCCAGGCGCTCGGCCACCTGCACGAGGTGGGGGCCCCGCTGCGGCCGGAGGGCCTCGCGTAGGGTCGGGGGCGCGACATCACCGCAGGAGAGAAGGGGGACTCCACCTCATGAGTGCAGCCACGCCCGAAGGCACCGTCACGACGGTCAGCAGCAACGGCGTCTACTCGTTCACCAAGCCCAACCGGGAGAGCATCACGCTCCTCGCCGGTCTGGGCGTGGAGGGCGACGTGCACGCCGGCGTCACCGTCAAGCACCGTTCCCGGGTGGCCAAGGACCCGACCGTCCCCAACCTGCGTCAGGTGCACCTGATCCACGCGGAACTGTTCGACGACGTGGCCGGCGCCGGTTTCGAGGTCGCTCCGGGCGACCTCGGCGAGAACGTCACCACCCGCGGTATCGACCTGCTCGGCCTGCCGACCGGCACCCGGCTGCACCTCGGCACCGAGGCCGTCGTGGAAGTCACCGGTCTGCGCAACCCGTGTGCGCAGATCGACAACTACCAGCACGGACTGCTCAAGCAGGTCCTCGGCCGTGACGAGAGCGGGCAGGTCGTCCGCAAGGCGGGGATCATGTCCGTCGTGCTGACCGGCGGGGAGGTCCGGCCCGGCGACCCGATCCGCGTCGAGCTGCCGGCGGAGCCGCACCGCCCCCTGGAGATGGTCTGACGGCGCCCGACGTCGGGAACGGAGGGGGCCGTCCGCGCCGACGTCGGGAACGGGCCGGGCCGTCCGCGCCGATGTCGGGAGCGGAGGGGGCCGTCCGCGCCGATGTCGGGAGCGGAGGGGGCCGTCCGCGCCGACGTCGGGAACGGGCAGGGCCGTCCGCGCCGACGTCAGGCACGGACGGGGCCGCCCGCGCCTCAGGCCAGCGCGCAGGAGTTGACCACGTCACCGCCCGCGGGCCGCGCGACCAGCCGGTCCGCGGGCGGCGTCACGTCCGCCTCCACCCACCGCGTCAGCGCGGTGAACGCCGAGCGGTAGCAGGGCAGGATCGGGCGCAGCCGGTCCGGGTAGGTGTCGTACAGACCATCGGTGTGCGTCCCGTCCTGGACGGTGTAGTAGCGGTGCAGCGCACCCCGCCCGCGGGCGTCGATCATCCGGGCGTACACGTCCGAGTCGGTCGCGATCGGCAGCAGGGTGTCCAGGTCGCCGTGCAAGGTGATCAGAGGCTTGCCGATCCGCCCGGTGAGCGCGACCTTCGCCACCGCCTTCCGTACGGAAGCGGGGCGCGCCGCGTATGCGTACGCGGCGTCCGAGGCGCAGGGCGCGAGGATCTGCTCAAGGGTCGAGCCGGCCGTCGATCCGGGGCAGGCCGGGTCGTACGAGGGGTCGAACTCGGCCCGGAAGATCTTCTGCGTGAGGCCCCAGTAGGCCTTGTCGTGGTACGGCCACAGGAAGCGTGACCCGGGCGCGAAGCCGGCCCCGATCAGATCCTCGTCGGTGGCCGTCCCGAAGTGTCGCGCGACCGTGACGGGCAGGCTGGTGAGGAGGTTGGGGCCGCGCGTGCTCCACAGCACGCCCTCCCAGTCCACGCCGCCGTCGTACAGCTCGGGTCGGTTCTCGAGCTGCCAGCGGGTCAGATAGCCGGCGTTGGAGATGCCCGTCATGTACGTGCGCCGCGGGCCCGTGCCGTAGCGCTGCAGCACAGCCCTCTTCGCAGCCCGCGCCAGCTCCGTGACCCGCCGGTTCCACTCGGCGACGGCGTCGCCGGGCTCACGCCCGTCCGTGAAGAAGTCCGGTCCGGTGTTGCCCTTGTCGGTGGCTGCGTAGGCGAAGCCCTGGGCGATCACCTGGTCGGAGATCAGCGCGTCCGTCGAGTACTGACGGCGCGTGCCGGGTGCGCCCGTCACGACCAGGCCGCCGTTCCAGTGGTCGGGCAGCCGGATCACGAACTGGGCGTCGTGGGCCCAGCCGTGGGTGGCGTTCAGCCGCGAGTCGTCCGGGAAGTAGCCGTCGATCTGCACTCCGGGCACCCCCGAGGGGTTGACCGTGCCCTTCGCCGAGAGGCCCGCCTGATCGGCCATGTCGGTGTACGGCGTGCCCGCGAGCCCTGCTGTCGTCAGATCCGTCAGACACGTGGTCTCCTGGTGCGCGGCCCCCGGCACGTCGAGCCGGTGCTGCCGCGCGCAGTGACCGGGCTCGCGCGCCCCGGCGGGAGCGGCCGGGCCGAGGACGGTGAGACCCGTCAGGAGCACGGCGAGCAGGGGAACGCCTCGGGACAGGCGCATGGCGGGCCTCCGATGGGACGACGGTACGGATGGGGGCGCGCCGACGAGCGCGCCGCCACATCCTGTGGGTGCCCCGATCACCAGACCATGGGCCTGCACCACACCTCGGATGTCCTCGCCATGTGGGGCGCGCTCAGCTCGGCCGGACCGCCATCGCGTCCAGCGCCTCCAGGAGCGCGGGCAGCTTCGGGCCTCGGGTCACCGGAAGGACCTCGTGCGGCTCGTCGTCCAGCAGCACGAACGCCATGTCGTCGGTCCGCGCGACCAGCGACCAACCGGGGCCGTCGGCGCGCAGCATGCGGGCCTCGCCCCCGGCGAAGCTCGACCGCACCCGCCCGACCGGCGGCGCCTCCCTCAGGTACCCGCTGAGCTCTTCGAGTGCCCGGCGGACTCCGGTGGACGGGCCGGGGCCGGCGGCGACACCGGCATCCGGGGCCTTCTCGCCCGCGACGACGTCCGTGGGGACCGTTCCTTCCGGGCGGGTGTCCTCGGGGGCCGGGCCTGCGCCCTCCGCCGCCCCGCCGTCCTCGGGCTCGTCCATCTGGGAGCGCCACTCGGCCCACTGGAGCGCCACCATGTCCGCGCCCAGGCGCCGCTGGGCCGGCCCCCACCGCTCGCCGTCCGGCGGCGAGAGGGGGGCCGGATCGCCCTCCTCAGGCTCCGGGTCGTGGGGCGCCGGGAGGCCGGGCGCTGCCGTCGCGACGGCGAGCGGCCAGCCGGGCAGCGCGGTCACGACCGACCGCTCGTCGGGGGAGAGGTCGTACTCCATCCCGCAGTCCCAGGAGGCGATGGCCACCGCGACCAGCGACACGTCGTCGACGATCACGGTCCAACGCGCCCCCTGACCGTCCTGGCCGAGCACGAGCCCGTACCCCTCCGCATACGGTTCGAGGTACAGGGCCGCGCACGCCGCCGCGTAGTCGTCGCCGAGCACGGTCGGGAACTGCGCGGGCGTGAGCAGCGCCGCCGTCAGCACGTACAGCGCGTCGTCGTCACCGTCGCCGTGCCCCGCGCCGGTCGCGGCGGGTTCCGGTTCACCCACGTCAGCCTCCCCATCTGGTCGTCGGCGCACCCTAACCAGTGAGTAACCCGCCCGTCGAGAGCTGCTGCGGGAACATCCCGACCGTCGGCCGGCCGGTCGGCGGGTCGGCCGGTCTGCCGGTCTGCCGGTTGGCGGGTCGGCCGGTCGGCGGGTGGGGCCGGTCGGCCGGTCGGACGGTGCGGGTGACGGGTGAGGGGTGACGGGTGAGGGGTGACGGGTGCCCGAGGTCCTCGCGACCCCAGGAGCAGGCGCGCGCGAAGATCGCGGTCAGGGGTGGCTCTTCCCGCCCCGCCCATCGCGTTCGGGATCGAGACTCTTCGGGATCAAGGCCTCCGGCTCAAGGCCTCCGGCTCAAGGCCTCCGGGTCGGGTCCTCCGGCTCAAGGCCTCCGGGTCGGGTCCTCAGGGTGGGACCGTCACACGGTGCGGCGCACCGCGAGCGCGAGGAAACGGTCGTCCTCGTCCGCGTAGGAAGTCAGCTCCCACCCCGAACCGGCCAGGAGAGGACGGAGGTTGGGTTCGGCTCGCAGGTCGTCGCCCGTGAGTCGTCGTCCGTGACGGGCGGCGAGCGCGGCGCGTCCGATCGGGTGGAAGAGTGCGAGTCGCCCGTCCTCCCGCGTCACGCGGGCCAGCTCCCGCAGATCACGGGCCGGGTCCGCGAGGTGGGAGACGAGCCCCGCGCCGAACACGGCGTCGAGCCCGCCGTCCCGCAGGGGCAAGCGGGCGACGTCCGCGAGTACCAGCTCGCCTGCCTCGTCGCGCCCGGCCTTGGCCGCCTCGGTGAGCATTTCGGGCGTCAGGTCCGCGCCGATCACCGTGCCGCTCGGGCCCACCGCCGCGCGCAGCGGCGGGAGCGCGCGGCCGGTGCCACAGCCGGCGTCGAGCACGGCGTCGCCGGGGCGCAGACCGAGCTCGGCGACGGCGGCGGCGTAGGCGGGGCCGTCGTCGGGGAACCGGGCGTCCCAGTGTGCGGCGCGGGCGCCGAAGAACTCCCGTACCTGTGTGGGGTCATCGCTCATGTGCCCCATGATCTCCCAGGTTGGAATCACTCACAGGCGTGAGTTTCCAGGAGTGTGATCCTCAGATTTACCTCGTGGGAGTGAACGTTCTGTGTGCACGTTCGAGCCCGTCGCGATCGTTCAGGAACATCCGGATGTCATATTCCATCAGCTTTCGAAATGCGCCCCTGGTGCGCCCCCGGGGGCGCACTAGCGTCCCTGAGCCATGGGACACCTGGACCACGCCACCTACGGCTGGCTGACACCTGTGCTGTCGTACGCGATGGCCTGCATCGGCGCCGCCCTCGGGCTGCGCTGCACCGTACGCGCCCTCGACGCGACCGGCCGGTCGCGCCGCAACTGGCTGCTCACCGCCGCCTCCGCCATCGGCACCGGCATCTGGACGATGCACTTCGTCGCGATGCTCGGGTTCGGCGTCACCGGCACCGACATCCGCTACGACGTCCCCCTCACCCTGCTCAGCCTGCTCATCGCGATGGGCGTGGTGGGAGTCGGCGTGTTCGCCGTCGGATACGGCCGCGACCGGGTCCGGTCGCTGCTGATCGGCGGCCTGACGACGGGCGTCGGCGTGGCGAGCATGCACTACATGGGCATGGCGGCCCTGCGACTGCACGGGCAGGTGCGGTACGACCCGGCGCTCGTCGCCCTCTCCGTCGGCATCGCGGTGGTCGCGGCGACGGCGGCGCTCTGGGCGGCCCTCAACATCCACGCGCCGGCGGCCGTCGCCCTCGCCTCGCTCGTCATGGGCGCGGCGGTCAGCAGCATGCACTACACCGGCATGTTCGCCGTGCGCGTCGAGGTCGAGCCCTCGGCGGCCGAGCTCCCCGGCGCCACGGTCATGCAGTTCATCTTCCCGCTCGCCGTCGGCCTCGGCTCGTACCTCTTCATCACCTCCGCGTTCGTCGCCCTCTCGCCGACGGCCGGCGAGCGCGCCGCCTACGTCTCCGCCGAGCGCCTGACCGAACCGGACGAGCGGGCGGTGGACGTCGCGCCGCCCGGCTTCCGGCCGCAGGCGACGCCGCCCCGGCCGCGCCAAGGTGACGCCGCACCGGCTTACGCCCATCCATCGGGTCCGGTGCACGGTGCGGCGGACGCCCGGGGAGCCTAGACGCCGGGGCGGGTGGGGCGTGAAGAACCCTGGGGCGCTCGGACTCGCGGGCCTCGCGGGACCCGCGGACCCGCGGACCCGCGGACCCTCGGACCCTCGGGACCCGAGGCGGCGTGGGAACTCCTGCTCACCGACCCCGCCTGCCCCCTTGAGGCCGTCGCTGCCTCCCGGCACCCCGGTCACCTCGCGCGTCACCGGTCGCCCGCAGTCTGCCGTCTGGCGTCTGCCGTACCGCGTCTGTCCGAGCCCCGTCCCCGTCGCTCGCCTCAGGTCGCTGTCCGATCGGTCGTCCCCGCCGCCGCTCTTCCGGACCGCCCTCTCCTCCCGAAGACCAGCCAGACGTCCAGACCGTCGGCCCGTCCACGCCGTCCCGTCAGCCTCTGGCTCCTTCTCCCATACGGAGCCGGACTCGCCGACCGCCATAGCGCACCCCCCGGCCGCGCCCCCCGCGCACCAGCCGCCGTAAGCCACAGCACCAGCGGACCCCGCCCGCTCCCGCCAGGTCCGTGAACCAAGGAACGAGGAGGCCATGCGAACTCCCCGCAGGACCCCGGACGCCGGGGCCCCCGCGCAGCCGCCCACGGCGGCCCGCGGGCGACGTGCCCACGCCGGGCCGCCCGCCGACGAGACGGTGCCGAGCGAGCGGCCCGCCGATGCCGAGCCCGGTGCGTCCATGACGAGTGGGCCCCGGGCCGGCGGACCGGCTCCCGACCTCCCCGCTCCCGGGCCCTACGGCCGCCGTGACGCAGCCCCCGACCCCGACCCCGCCCTCGCCCGCGCCCTCAAACCGGCGACGCGTGTCCGGGGCCGGGGACTACGCCCCCGCACCGTCCGCGCCAAGATCGTCTCACTGCTCATGGTCCCGGTCGTCTCGCTGCTCGCCCTGTGGGGATTCGCCACCGTCACCACGGCCCAGGACATCGCACGGCTGCGGCTCCTGCAGTCCGTGGACACCGACGTCCGGCGGCCCGTGGTCCTCGCGATCACCGCTCTCCAGGACGAACGCCGTGCCGCCGTACGCCAGGCGGCGGCCCCCGGCAGCGGGCGCGCGGCCGAGCTCAAGGACCTGGTGGGGGCCACCGACGCCGCCGTCGCCCGGCTGCGCCTCGACGAGCGGCACACGGTCGGCGACAGCGGCAGCCTGCCGGCCGACGTGTCGACACGGGTCGCCGACTTCGTCGTCAAGGCCGAAGGGCTGGGCCGGCTGCGCACCGCGGCCGTCGACGGCCGCGCCGACGGGGATCAGGTCTATGACGCGTACACCGCCGCCATCACCGCCGGGTTCGCCGTCGGCGGCGCACTCTCCGGCATCGAGGACACCGGGTCAGGTGCCGAGGCCCGCGTCCTGCTCGAACTCGCCCGCGCGGGGGAGATGCTCGCCCGTGAGGACGCGCTGCTCGGCTCCGCTCACCTCACGGGCCAGCTCGACGCAGGGCGGCTCAGGGAGTTCGGCGGCGCCGTCGAGGCCCGGCGCACGCTGACGGAGTCCGCCGCCGCGGACCTGCCCGAGCCGCAGCGCACCGCCTGGCGGAACCTCACCGCCCAGCCCGCCTACCGGCAGCTGGAGACCGCGGAGGAGCGCGTGCGCGCGGCCGCCCCCGGCCGACGCGCCGCGCAGGCCGTCACCTCCGGCGAGTGGGACGCCGCCCACACCTTCGTACGCGACGGCATCACCGGCGTCACGAAGGCCGCCCGCGCCGGTGCCGCGGACCGCTACGACCCCTTCGGCGGGGGCGCCTTCAGCGCGGGAGGCGCCGCTGTCGTCTTCGGCCTCGTCGCCGTGGCCGCCTCCCTCGTGATCTCCGTCCGCATCGGCCGCGGCCTGGTCGTCGAACTCGTCAGCCTCCGCAACGGCGCCCTGGAGATCGCCCGCCGCAAACTTCCCGCCGCCATGCGCCGGCTGCGGGCCGGCGAGGAGATCGACATCCAGGCCGAGGCCCCGCCCGGGTCCGCCCCGGTGGACGAGATCGGCCAGGTCGGCGAGGCGCTCACCACCGTGCACCGCGCCGCGCTCTCGGCGGCCGTCGAACGTGCCGAACTCGCCAGCGGAATCTCGGGCGTCTTCGTCAACCTCGCCCGTCGCAGCCAGGTCCTGGTGCACCGTCAGCTCAACCTGCTCGACAGCATGGAGCGGCGCGTCGACGATCCGAACGAGCTCGGTGACCTCTTCCGGCTCGACCACCTCACCACCCGCATGCGCCGACACGCCGAGAGCCTGATCATCCTCTCGGGCGCCGCGCCCGGCCGTGCCTGGCGCATGCCCGTCCCGCTCACCAACGTCGTCCGCGCCGCCGTCTCCGAAATCGAGGACTACGCGCGCGTGGAGCTGCGTCAGCTTCCCGATGCCGCCGTCGTCGGCGGCGCCGTCGCCGATCTGACCCACCTCCTCGCCGAACTCATCGAGAACGCCGCCCAGTTCTCCCCGCCGCACACCAAGGTGCGCGTCAGCGGCGAACCGGTGGGCAACGGCTACGCCCTGGAGATCGAGGACCGCGGGCTCGGCATGGGCAAGGACAGCCTGGCGGAGGCCAACGCCCGCATCGCCCAGTCCGAGGCCATGGACCTCTTCGACAGCGACCGGCTCGGCCTGTTCGTCGTCAGCCGGCTGTCCTCGCGGCACGACATCAAGGTCCACCTGCGCACCTCGCCCTACGGCGGCACCACCGCCGTCGTGCTGCTCCCCACCGACCTGCTGCAAGGTGCCCTCCCGCCCGGCCGGACCGCCGCACACCCCTCGGCCTCCGCCTCCGCCTCGGCCTCGGGCTCGGGCGCGGCCTCCGCCTCCGCCTCGGCCTCGGGCTCGGGCTCGGGCGCGGCCTCCGCCCGTGTCACCGCCGCCTCCGCCGCCGAGCCCGTGGCCCGGGCCGCTGGCCCCGCGACCGGGGGAGTCCCGGTACCCGGCCCCCGCCCGGCACCGGTCCCCGCTGTCGGCGCGGCCGACGAGCGCGGACCCGGCACCCCGCGACCGCCGCGCATCCCCGCCCTCGCTGCGCCCCCGGAGCCGGCCCGGCCCCCGGCCGGTGTGACCGCCCTGCGCCAGCGAGCCCCCCGCACGCTGCCGCAGGCATCGCCCCCGCCCGCGACGCCCCCCGCGGGACCGGCCGACCCGGCCGCAGGGCCCGCGGCGCCGAGGCAGGACACGGGCGGCGACCTGCCACGGCGGATACGGCAGGCGAGTCTCGTACCGCAGCTGCGCGAGGCGCCCGAACCCGGCCCGTATGCCGCACCGGCCGCGCCCGAAGGGGCCGTCGAGCGCACCCCGGAGCAGGTCAGGGACCGGATGTCCGCCTACCGCGACGGCTGGCAGAGGGGCGGCGGACGGGCCCCGGGCAGCCCGCTCCCGGACAGCCCGCGCTCCGGCAGCCCGCTCACCGGCAGCCCGCTCCCGGACAGCCTGCTCACCGGCAGTCCGCTCTCGGGGAGTGCACGCGCCGGGAGTTCGCTCTCCGAGAGGCCACTCTCCGGCGGTCCGGTTCCCGGCGGCGGCGTCCAGGACACCCCGCCCGGCCCCAGGCGCCCCCTCGGCACCGGCCACGGCCACGAACCCAGCGACCCCGGCAGTGAAGGAGACGACGAATGATCGACCACGAGAGGATTTCCCACCACCGCTCCGGCGAACTCGACTGGCTCCTCGACGACCTCGTGATGCGCGTCCGCGAGGTGCGTCATACGGTCGTGCTCTCCAACGACGGCCTCGCCGTCGGCGCCTCCAGCGGGCTCAGCCGCGAGGACGCCGAGCACCTGGCCGCCATAGCCTCCGGCTTCCACAGCCTCGCCAAGGGCGCCGGACGCCAGTTCCACACCGGCGGCGTGCGCCAGACCATGGTCGAGATGGACGACGGCTTCCTCTTCGTCGCCGCCGCCGGGGACGGCTCCTGCCTGGCCGTGCTGAGTGGCGTCAACGCCGACATCGGCCTCATCGCCTACGAGATGGCCCGCCTGGTGAAGCGGGTCGGCGAACACCTGCACACCCCGCCGCGGCTCACGGTGACCCCGCCGGCCGCCGGTTGACCGGAGAGACCCATGAACGAAGACAGCACCGGCCACGGCCAGGCCGTGCCGGGCGGTCGGTGGTACGACGCCGACGCCGGGCCGCTGGTCCGGCCGTACGCGATGACGGGCGGGCGTACCAAACCAGGACCGAGCAACGTACGGTTCGACCTCATCGCGCTCGTCGTCGTCGACGACCAGCCGCCGGGCACGGCCGAGGAGTCGCTCCTCGGCCCCGAGCACCGGTCCTTGCTCACGCTGTGCCGTGCCGAGACCCAGTCGGTCGCCGAACTCGCCGCCGACGCAGACCTGCCCGTCGGGGTCGTCCGGGTCCTCCTGGGCGACCTCCTCGAAGCCGGCTTCGTGAAGGTCAGCAGACCCGTACCACCCGCCCAGCTCCCGCACGAACGGATCCTGAGGGAAGTCATCGATGGCCTACGAGCGCTCTGAGAGCACCCCGCCGGGCGACGTGGACACCACGGCACTCGCACTGAAGATCCTCGTCGCCGGCGGCTTCGGGGTCGGCAAGACGACCCTCGTGGGTGCCGTCAGCGAGATCCGGCCGCTGCGCACCGAGGAACAGCTCAGCCGTGCCGGGGAGTCCGTCGACGACACCGGCGGCGTCGACCAGAAGACCACCACGACCGTGGCCATGGACTTCGGCCGCATCACCATCCGCTCCGGACTCTCCCTCTACCTCTTCGGGACGCCGGGGCAGGACCGCTTCTGGTTCCTGTGGGACGAGCTCTCCCAGGGCGCGCTCGGTGCCGTCGTCCTCGCCGACACCCGACGCCTTGAGGACTGCTTCCCCGCGGTCGACTACTTCGAGCACCGCAGGATCCCGTTCGTCGTGGCCGTCAACTGCTTCGCGGGCTCGCGGACTTACGGCGCGCACGACGTCTCGCGTGCCCTGGACCTGGATCGGGGCACGCCGGTGGTCCTGTGCGACGCGCGGGACCGTGATTCCGGCAAGGAAGTCCTCATCCGGCTGGTCGAGTACGCGGGGCGGGTCCACACCGCGCGGCTCCTGGACTCGGTCGGCTGAGCGATCGGCGGACGGACTCCCCGGGCGAGGACGTCGAGCCGTGGACAAGGGGCGGCGCCCGTCGGTGCGGCGCGCGGGCGGCGAGGGGTGCTTGCCCTGTCCACGACAGTGCGTAAGGCTGATCGGAAGCATGCACTACACAGGGGGAGGACCACCCATGGCGCTGGACCGCGAACTCGACTGGCTCCTGGACGAACTGACCGGCCGGGTCGACTCCATACGGCACGCGCTCGTGCTGTCGAACGACGGCCTGGTGACGGGCGCGAGCAGCGGCCTGGAGCGGGAGGACGCCGAGCACCTGGCCGCGGTCTCGTCGGGGTTGCACAGCCTGGCCCGCGGCTCGGGCCGGCACTTCAAGGCCGGCCGGGCGCGCCAGACGATGGTCGAGTTCGACGAGGCCCTGCTGTTCGTGACGGCGGCCGGCGAAGGCAGCTGCCTGTGCGTCCTCAGCGCCGCCGAGGCCGATGTCGGTCAGGTCGCCTACGAGATGACGCTGCTGGTCAACCGGGTCGGCGAGCACCTGGGCGTCGCGGCGCGCCAGCCCGGCGGCAAGGGCGGTGGGGACGAAGTCTGAGGTTGTCCACAGCCGGTTGTCCACAGGGGAGGCGGGCGGTCGTCACTCTGCGTTATGTTCATCACCGAAAGTGTTCGAGATGGACGTGGCACGGGGGAGGCCGACCGCAATGACCATGCGAGAGACGACCGAGAAGACGCCTCGGAAGGCAGCCGGGAAGGCGCCCGAGCGGGCGGTCGGTACGACATCCGATCGGGCAGCCGGAAATTCACCCGAGAGGGCGGTCGACAAGGCGGCTGGGAGGACGACCGAGAATCCGGCGGTGACGCCACAGGCGAGGCGGGTGGCGACTCGGGAGCCGGCGGAAAGGACGGCCGGGCGTGCCGTCAGGCTCGACAAGGGCGGTGCGCCCACGGTGGCGCCGGGGCGAGCCGCCCAGGAACTGGCGCTGAAGCGCGACGAGTTCCAGCTCGCCGTGCAGCTGGGCATGGTCCGCACGGTGCCGGGTTCCGAGCCCGGCACCGCGGACGGCCCGCTCGGCGATCCGACGCGGGGCCGAGTGGCCCGCAGCGAGATCGAACGGCTCAGAGGGGCGCCGGACTTCCCCGACGGACTGCGCGAGCGGGTCCGGTCCGTCGGCACGGCCGAGGGGGCCCGGTTGCTCGCGGTCACCCATGACCGGTTCGCCCGACTGGCCAGGACCGGGCACTTCAGCCCCGTGCGCTTCTACGTCAACCGCTACCGGGCCGTCGTGTGGCTCTATCCGGCCGCCGACCTGGGGGAGTTCGCCCTCACGCACCCCGGGCTGCTCACGGGCAGGCTGCCCTTGGACGTGCGCACCAGGGCCGACGGCCGTGAGGACTGGAGGCCGAGGAACTGGCGGGCGCGGAGACTCGGGATGCTGCTGCGGTCGAGCGGCGACCCGTGGGTCCGTGCCGCGGCCATCGCCTCCCTCCTCGACCCGATCCACGTGGCCGAGGTGATCGACGACCCCTTCGAGCGGGCCTATCTGGACCGCTTCCGCCCCACGCCGCCCAGTTGGCGACCGAACGCCCCGGCCGCCCGGGAGATCGCCGACCGACTGCTCGTCGCCGACGACCCGGACGAGATCCTGTGGCACCGGATGAGCCTCGCCCTCGCCCTGGACGAGGCCCGCGCCGACCGGCAGGCCCCGATGCCGGGAGCGGCCCCGGTCGTGTCCTTCGGCGCGACCACTGCTGCGCTTCCTCCGACTTCCGCGCACGCGGTACGGCCCAGGGCGGCGTTCCTGGTCGGCGATGGGGCGGGGGCGGCCAGGGGCTCGGCGCCCGACCCGCGGCCGGGCTCGGCGGACGCGGGACCGGTGTCGGGTCGGCCGGGGGACGCCGGCCCGACGGTGCCCGGTCCGGCGCGGCCTCCAGGTGTCCCGCGACCGCCGGGCAGGCGGACCCGGCGGAGTCTGCTGGACCGGCTGCGCGGGCGGAAGGAGGCCGGGTCGCGGCCGGGCGTGTGAGGGACGGGCGGGTCGGGGTGCGGCACGGGGTGCGCGCGGGCACGATGGGCGCATGCTCCTTGCCCGAGTCGCGGAGGTGTCGGGGCAGGTCGCCGCCACGTCGGCGCGGTCGCGGAAGATCGCACTGCTGGCCGAACTCTTCGCGGAGGCCGAGCCCGACGAGAGCCCGCTGGTCATCGCCTACCTCTCCGGGCGGCTCCCCCAGGGACGGATCGGGGTCGGCTGGAGCGTGCTCAAGAACGTGCTGCCGCCGGCCGTGCCGCCCGCCGACGAGCCCGAGCTGACCCTGGCCGGTGTCGACACCGCGATGACCGAGCTGGCCGGCGTCGCGGGGGCGGGCGCGACGGCGAGGAGGGCCGGGCTGGTTCGTGACCTGCTGAGCGTGGCGACCCTGCCGGAACAGGAGTTCCTGCTCCGCCTGCTCTCCGGTGAGGTCCGTCAGGGCGCCCTCGACGCCATCGCCCTGGAAGGTGTCGCCAGGGCTGCCGGGATCGCGCCCGAGGAGTTGCGGCGGGCCGTCATGCTCGAGGGCTCGCTGCCGCGGGTCGCCCGGGCCGTGCTCGCGGAAGGGCCGGCCGTCCTCGACACCTTCACCCTCCGGGTGGGCAGCCCCGTGCAGCCGATGCTCGCCCACACGGCGGGCGGGGTCGCCGAGGCCGTCGCGGCCCTCGGGCCGTGCGCGGTCGAGGAGAAGCTCGACGGCATCCGGATCCAGGTCCACCGGCAGGGCGACGAGGTCCGGGTCTACACCCGTTCGCTCGACGACATCACCGGCCGCCTCCCCGAGGTCGTCGCGACCGCGCGGGAGACCGGTGGGGACGAGTTCGTGCTGGACGGCGAGGTGATCGCCGTCGACCCGGGGACGGGCAGGCCGCTGCCGTTCCAGGACATCGCCTCCAGGGTCGGCTCCCGGGTCGACGTGGCAGGCGCCGCCGCCGCGGTGCCGCTGTCGCCCGTGTTCTTCGACGTGCTCGCGGCGGACGGCGAGATCCTGGTGGACCGTCCCGGGCGGGAACGGCACGACGTGCTCGCCCGGCTGCTGCCCGAGCCGCTGCGGGTGCGCCGGACCGTCGTCGTCGAGCCCGACGACCCGGCGGCGGTCGAGATGGCCGAGCGGTTCTTCCGGGACACCCTCGCCCGCGGCCACGAGGGCGTGCTGGTCAAGGCGCTCGACGCGCCGTACGTCGCCGGGCGGCGGGGGCGCACGTGGCTGAAGGTGAAGCCGGTGCACACGCTCGATCTCGTGGTGCTGGCCGCGGAATGGGGCCACGGGCGGCGCACGGGGCTGCTGTCCAACCTGCATCTGGGCGCCCGCGCGGCGGACGGAACGTTCGTGATGCTGGGGAAGACGTTCAAGGGGCTGACGGACGAGATGCTGCGCTGGCAGACCCAGCGGCTCGGTGAACTCGCCGTGTCGGACGACGGCTTCACCGTGCGCGTGCGGCCGGAGCTCGTCGTCGAGATCGCCTACGACGGACTGCAGCGTTCCACCCGGTATCCGGCCGGGGTGACGCTGCGGTTCGCCCGGGTCGTGCGGCACCGCCCGGACAAGTCCGCCACCGAGGCGGACGGCGTGGAGACGGTCCTCGCCACCGGCTGAGGCGAGGGTGCGCGTCCGCGGCCCGGGCGGAGTACCCCGTCCACGGCCCGGGCGGAGGCTCCGTCCGCGGCCCGGCCCGAGGCCCCGTCCACGGCCCGGCCCGAGGCCGTCAGTCGTCGTCGCGGGAGGTGTAGCGGTTGCGCACCCACAACGGCAGGACGTACCAGCAGAGGAGGAACCAGACGAGGATCCCGGCCACGAGCCAGGGGACGAACGTCGCTCCGGTGGCCACGCGCAGCACCAGCAGCAGCGCGGCACCCAGGGTGGCGAAGAGCAGGATGAGGCCCACGAAGGTGAGTCGGGCGGCCCAGATCACGGCCCGGGGCTTGATCCGCCGGCCCGCGACGATCCGGTGGAAGGAGACGGGGCCGATCAGCGTCCCCGTGGCGGTGGCGCACAGGGAGATCGTGATGATGTAGAGCGTCCGGTCGTAGTCGGACAGTTCGGGGAAGCGGGGGGTGAAGACGACCGTCAGAAGGAAGCCGAACAGCAGCTGTACGCCCGTCTGGGCGACCCGGATCTCCTGCAGCAGTTCGGTCCAGCGCCGGTCAGCGCGCTCGTCGGGTGTTTCGTGGCGGCCACGGTAGAGCCCGTCGCCGTCCCGCCCCGTGGGGTCCGTGGATCCTCGTCCGTCTCCGGCCACGCCACCTCCCATGTCCGTCTTCTCCCACCGTGGCACGAACCTCGCGGGATGCCTCGCCGAGAGGGATGCTGGAAGCGGCACACGAGGAGATGAGCGACGTGTACGACTTGCACATCGACACCGATGTCACCGTGCAGCTGAGCGACTGCAGCCGGGAGGACGCCCAGGCGGTCTTCGATGTCCTCGACCGGACCTACGAGGTCGAGGACATGACGGCGCCCGGCCCGCAGGCGGCCACCGCGCCGGCCACCACCGTATGGACGGCCACCTTTGACACGGCCGGCGGTCGGCACGAGGAAGCCGGCCCGGCTCCGCTCGACGGCATGGTCGGCGCGGTGCTCACCGGTGGCTACCACGCCGTCGACGAGGTGGAGAAGGTGCTGGCACGCGCCTTCGACATCCAGTCCCTGCAGTCCGTCTCCGGTGATCAGGAGACCGAGGCGCGGCTCCTCCTCGCGTCTCGCTGACGGGCGAGTCCCCGACCCCCGGGCGGAGCGGACGGGCGCCGCCCGGGGCCGTCATGCCCGCAGCGGCCTTTTCGACGCTTTCCCCACGGGGGCGTTCCCCGCTGACGCTTTCCCCGCTGACGCCTTCCCCGTGGATGTACGGACCCCTCGACGGATGTACGGACCCCCTCGCTTTCCCGCGTATACACCGTGTGTATAGTCCTCGGCGAGCCGTCGGGCGCCGCCATGACCAGGCGTGGGACCCGGCAGGCGAACGAACGATTCCGGGGAAAGCGAGACGTACATGTTCCGAACCACGCAGGGCCGGCGTCGGGGACCGGCCCTCGCCCTCGTCGCCGCCGCGTCGCTGGTGCTCGCGCTCAGCGGCTGCTCCGCCGAGCGGGTCACCCCCGGCGAGGCGCGCGCCGAGGCGGGTACGGACAGCGGGATCGGTGGCGACGGCAAGGGCGGGAGCGCGGCGGGGGCCGTCGACTGCGCCACGGCGAAGTGCATAGCCCTGACCTTCGACGCCGGGCCGGGCAAGGACACGCCCCGCCTCCTCGACACGCTCAAGGAGAAGCAGGTCCCGGCCACCTTCTTCCTGCTCGGCAGCAAGCACGTGGACCGCTACCCCGACGTCGTCAAGCGCATCGCGGCCGAGGGGCACGAGGTCGCCAACCACACCTGGAGCCATCGCATCCTCACGGACCTCGACGCCGCCGAGGTCCGTGACGAGCTCTCCCGGACGCAGGACGCGATCGAGCGGATCACCGGACGCAAGCCCACCCTCATGCGCCCGCCCCAGGGGCGCACCGACGGCACCGTCGCCGAGGTGAGTCGCGACCTCGGCCTCGCCCAGGTCCTCTGGAGCATCACCGCGAAGGACTACTCCACCGTCGACTCCGCCCTGATACGTCAGCGCGTCCTCGACCAGGCCCACCGTGACGGCATCATCCTGCTGCACGACATCTACGACGGGACCGTCCCCGCCGTGCCCGGGATCATCGACGAGCTCAAGCGCCAGGGCTACACCTTCGTGACCGTCCCACAGCTCCTCGCGCCCGGGAAGGCCGAGCCCGGCGTGGTCTACCGCCCCGAGAAGGACGACTGAGTCGAGCAAACGGGGTGAGGTGACTCACATCCGGCACAGGGGACAGGGCGGAACAATCGTGGATGGTTTACCGTTCATCAGTATGTGACGGTGAAGGGGCCCGGTCCCCAGGTTCCCCCCCAGAGGTGACCGCCCTTCCTTACGTCACGGCAATCGGCCCCGGTTGGAATCCCCCGTCCAACCGGGGCTTTGTCGTCTTCACGCCCCATCGTGCGGCGAATGCCGCAAGCCCCGCGGACGCCCTTTCGGCGGCGCGCGCTCCGGCGCGTTCGACCCCTTCGGGTGAGTCGGCGCGGAGCTCCGCATGGCCCGCGTGGCACCGGGCATTGATCGCCACGAAACGGGCGGTGATCACCTCGCCGGCCGGCTCGGTCCAGGTCTGCCACCAGGGGGAATCATGCGCCACGCCACTCGCAGCGCCGTCGTTGCGGCCGCCGCCCTCGTGCTCGCCGGGTGCGCCGCGGTACGCCCGGGACCCGCGGGCCCGCCCGCCGCCACCGCCGACCGCCAGCAGCAGGACCAGCTGCTGAAGGCCGCCGAACACCACCTGGTGGTCGAGTGTCTCGGCGCCCAGGGGCTCGCCCTGACCACGGCCTCCCGTGCCCGCGCCCCCGCCGAGGACAGGCGCCTGCAGGCCGCCCTGTTCGGCAAGGGTCCCCGCGAACTCTCCCTCACCCTCGCCTCCGGCCTCACCGTCACCGCCAACAGCGACGGCTGCGTCGCCGGCGCCCGCGCGCACCTGTACGGCGACCAGACCCGCTGGTTCCGCGCCCAGGTCACCGTCGACAACCTGCGCGCCGAGGCCCAGGCCCGGATGAAGGCCGATCCCGCGCACCGCGCCGCGCTCGACCGATGGACCCGCTGCGCCGCGCCCGCCGGGGGGCCGCGCGAAGGCCGGCCGGACCCGGCCGTCGCCGACCGCTGCGCCCGCGAGAGCGGTCTGGCCGACGTACGGGCGCGGCTCGAACCGGCCGAGCTGGCCACCGTACGCACCCTCCACCGCGACCAGGTCGCCACATACGAGCAGCTGCGTGCCCACGCGCTGCGGCGGGCAGCCGAGCTGTCCGCCGACCCCACCGAAACGAAAGGCATCGACGCTTCATGAAGCGACTCCTCGGCCCCACCACCGCAGCCTTCCTCGCCTTCGTGGGCGGACTGGCCCTGACCGTCCCGGCAGCGGCCGCCGAATGTCCCTCCGGGGAGTTCTGCGCCTGGCAGGAGGCGAACTTCGGCGGTCAGCGCGCCAACTGGAGCGGCGACGACGGCTGGTGGGAGAGCTGGATCGCCGACACCGACTCGTCGTGGGCCAACCACGGCATCTCGGGCCCAGGGATCAAGGACTACGTCCGGGTCTACGAGTCCGCCTGGCAGGGCGGCGCAATGACGATCTGCCTCGCCCCCGGCCAGGAGGTCGGCTACAACGGCGCCGCCAACGACCGCGGTGACTCCCACACCTGGGCCACCGGCTGCTGAACCCGGCAGCCACGGCGAACGCCCGCCCGTCTCCCGTACAGCCGCGAGGGAGGCGGGCGGGCGCTCGTGCTAGCGGCGGTCCGCCCCCGGGTGACGCAAGGCCGACGCGAGAAGCAGACCGGCGCCGCGGACGGTGCTGGTGGCCGGGTCGTTCGCGAGGCGCAGGCGCACGCCCAGGCGAAGCGCGAGACGGCTGGTCAGGTCGAGGCGGAGGGCTCCGCCGCCGGTCACCAGGACGCCGCGACGCAGGGCGCCGCGCACGGCGCCCGTGGTGTCGGACCGCCACAGGTCCATCACCATGTCCGCGGCCGTGTGGACGAGGGACGCCGGTGCGCCGCCCCGCTCCGCGAGGTCGGCGAGGCCGACCTCGGCCAGTCGGGCGTCCTGGACCATGCCGTCGACGAGCAGGGTCGCCTCGGTGAGCTCCGCACCCAGGTCGACCACGAGCAGCGGACCGCCGCCCGCGGGACCCGCGTAGGCGGCGGTCGCCCGGGCGCTGTCCACCGACACGACCCGCGTCGGGCCGAGTCCGGTGATCATCCGGCGCGCCGCCTCGCGCTGCTCGGAGTCGGCCAGGACGGGGTGGCAGAGCATGACCACCGTGTCGCGCGGGGAGTCGCCGAAGGCGGCGGCCGCGACCCTGCGCAGCAGGTCCTGGTGCGGGGTGGCGTCCGTGACCCGGCCGCGCCGGACCGGGCCGCTCGGTACGTCCGCGAGCACGCCCGCGCCCGGTGCCCACACGCGGGTGCGGGAGCTGCCGATGTCGAGGGCGAGCCCGCGGACCGCGCCCGCGGGTCCCCGCAGCGCCTTGTGCGCCGTTCCCATCCGCCCACTCCTACCGCTGATCATGAGGTGAATTCGCGGCATCACTATGCAATATCCGGGCGGATAGAGCTATGGGGCGTGGGATCGTAGGTGCGCGGTCAGGCCGCGGTGCCCAGCCACAGGTCGGGACCGAAGACCTCGTAGTGGACGTCCGCCGCTGCGACGCCGCCGGCGAGGAGGTCGCCGCGGACCGCGCGCATGAAGGGCAGGGGGCCGCAGAGGTACGCCGTCACGCCCTCCGGCAGGTGGAGCGCCGTGATGTCCGCCCGTCCCTCCGCGGCGTCCGCCGCGCCCGGCTCCTCGTACCAGAGGTGCAGCGTGCCCTGCGGCAGCGCGTCGACCAGTCGCAGCAGCTCCTCGCGGTGCGCGTGGGAGGCCGGGGAACGGTCGGCGTGGACGACGACGACCTGGCGGTTCGTGCCCGTCGCGACGAGGTGGTCGAGCATCGCGAGCATCGGGGTGGAGCCGATGCCCGCCGAGGCGAGCAGCAGCGGGCCGTCGCCGTCGGGCAGGACCAGGTCCCCGAAGGGGGCGGAGACCGTCACCTGGTCTCCGACGCGCGCCTGTGCGTGCAGCCAGGAGGAGACCTCGCCGGCAGGGTCGCCGTCGACGCGCTTGACGGTGATCCGCCACTCCGGGCGGCCGGGTGCGGCGGAGAGGCTGTACTGGCGGATCTGCCGGGCGCCGTCGGGCAGCGTCACCTGGACGCTCACGTACTGTCCGGGCCGGAACGCCGCCGCCGGCCGCCCGTCGGGGCGGCGCAGGGAGAAGGAGACCGTGTCGGCGGTCTCCTCGTGGCGCCCGGTGATCTCCATCGGCTGCCAGACCTGCCCCTCGGTGAGGCCCCGCTCCTGGTAGAGGCGGGCCTCCAGGGCGATCAGGGCGTTGGCCATCAGCCAGTACACCTCGTCCCAGGCCTGGGCGACCTCGGGAGTCACGGCGTCGCCGAGGACGGCGACAATCGCCGCGAAGAGGTGCTCGTGGACCACCTTGTACTGCTCGGAGGTGACCCCGAGCGAGGCGTGCTTGTGGGCGATCCGCGCGAGCATGACGTCCGGGCGGGTGTCGGGACTCTCCAGGAGGGCTCCGGCGAAGGCGGCTATGGAGCCCGCGAGCGCCTTGCGCTGGTCGCCGGTGGCCTGGTTCCCGCGGTTGAACAGGTCCCGCAGCAGTTCGGGGTGGGCGGCGAACATCCCCGCGTAGAAGCGCTCGGTGATCTCGTCGAGGGCGCCTCCGACGGCGGGGAGGGTGGCACGGACGACCGGGGTGGCCTGCTCGGACAGCATCGCGACTCCATATCTGGTAGATGATCTACGTATTTAAAGGGGGGAGTGAACCGCGCGCGGCGCGGGGCGCACGTGCGCGGTACGGGTCGGGGAAGCGGTCAGTCGGCGGGGCGACCGGCGGACAGGGCGACGAGCACCGGTCCGGTCGGTGACCCGACCAGATCCGCGACGGTGAGCGGATCGAGCGTGCGGTAGAACGCCTCCTGGGCCTCGCGCAGCGCGCCGCGCAGTCGGCAGGCCGTCCGCAGCGGGCACGGTGGATCGCCCTCGCAGGCCACGACCTCGTCGTCGCCCTCCAGGGTCCTGGCCAGCCAGCCGACCGAGGAGCGCCGGCCGAGCTCGGTGAGGGCCAGGCCGCCGCCGCGGCCGCGCCGCGCCTCGATCACGCCGAGGTGCTGCAGTCGCGTGACCACCTTCGCCATGTGGGCTTGGGGCACGGCCATGGACTCCGCCACCTCGCGCGTGGTGGGGTACGCGTCCCGTTCGGAGACCGCCAGGCGCATCACGGCACGCAGCGCCAGGTCGGTGAATTTCGTCAACCGCACGGCATGACCGTATCAAAGACGCATGTGCGATTCGTATTAGAGGTCCCCGTGTGCGCGAGCGCTCATCCGCTGCGGCGTTCCTCGTCGTCCCCGGCCTTGCGGCCGGCCCTCCGCCAGACCCACCAGCCGCCGACCGTGACCGAGGCGGTGAAGAGCAGGAGGACGAGGAGCGGCCACCGGCTGCCGGCGAGCTGCGTGTCGGTGAGGGCCACCACGAGCAGCGCCCCGACCGGCACGAGCAGCGACACGAGGGCCCGCAGGAGTGCCGAGACCGTACCGGGATCGATCCGGGAGGCGCGGGGCGGCGGCGCGGCACCCGCGTAGAACACCGCCGCCCGGTCCGTGAACGTGAGCGTGGAGCGGTGGTAGCTGAAGGCCAGATACGGCAGCCACACCAGCGGTGCGACCAGCCCGACGAGGAACACCGCGCCCACGAGCGCCCATTGGCCGGTCCGCACGAGCAGGCCGCTCGTGCCCGCCGAGGGGGTGATCAACCCGAGCAGCCGGGCCATCCGCATGATCAGTTCCCAGAGGGCGGCCGTCCGGCCGGGCCGCTCGTGCTCCTCGGTGCCCCTGGTGGCCAGCGCGGTCCGGGCGGCGTCCGTGTTCGCGTACACGCCCTGGAGGACGAGGAGTTCGGCGGCCCGTTCGGGGTCCGTCGGGTCCCGGCCCTCCAGGGCCGCCAGTTCCAGCGCGATCCGGGCCTGGGAGAGCAGTGCCCCGCAGAACGCGAACGGTACGAGGACGAGGAACGGCCCGCCCACGAACGAACCTTCGGCCGAGACCCTCCGCACGCCGCGCGCCACCACCGTGGTGCGCAGCTCCTCCGGGCTCGCGCCCGGCAGGTCCCGGCGCAGCCGGGACACCGACCGCGCGGCCCGCGGGCCCATGTGGCGGGCTCCGAACGCGGCGAGCAGCTCAGGCAGCCGGCCCGGCTCCGCGACCGCCTCGCGCAGCAGCGAGCGGGCGAGCCGGACCGGCGCCTCCTCGTCGCCGTGCGGCCGGGTCAGGACAGGACCTTGGCCTTCGCCCTCAGGAACTCCTCTTCCGTGATGGCTCCCTTGTCCTTCAGCTCCGCGAGCCGTGCCAGCTCGTCCGCGCTGCCGGTCCTGCCGCCCGCCGACGTCCCCGCCGCCTTGCGGACGTACTCCTGGAAGGCCGCTTCTGATTCCTTGGCCTGCTTGAGGTCGCGCTGGGTCATGCCCTTGCCGCGGGCGATGACGTACACGAGCACACCGAGGAAGGGCAGGAGGATGCAGAAGATCAGCCAGCCGGCCTTGCCCCAGCCGCTCATCTCGTGGTCGCGGAAGATGTCGGTCACGATCTTGAAGAGCAGGAAGAGCCACATGATCCAGAGGAAGAACCAGAGCATGGTCCAGAAGAGGTCGAGCAGGGGGTAGTCGTCCATGCCTGTACTCCGTTTCCCGGTGGGGCCTGGGAAGCCTCGCGTACCAGCGAGTCTGGCCGAACCCCCGCGACCCCGCACGTCGTGATCCGCTCCGGGTGCGGCACGGTGGAGGGCGTGTCGGCATGGACGGTGCACTCGTGCGTGACCGCCGTCGCCGACCGCGCGCGCAGGTCGGGTACGGCCGTCGACCCGCCGGTTCCTCCGCCGTGGCGACGTGAAGGGCCCGCGGGTCAGTGTCCCCGCGACCGCAGCGCCGCGAGCGCCCGGTCCGCGTGGGCGCTCATCCGCAGCTCGCTGCGGACGACCTCCAGGACCCTGCGGTCCTCGTCTATGACGAAGGTGACCCGCTTCGTGGGAGCCAGCGAGAAGCCCCGCTTCACCCCGAAGCGGTCGCGGATCTCGCCCGACGGGTCGGAAAGGAGCGGATAGCCGAGCGAGTGCCGGTCGGCGAACTCCTGCTGGCGCGCCACCTCGTCCGTGCTGATGCCGACGGGCCGGGCGCCGACGGCCTGGAACTCGCCCGCGAGGTCGCGGAAGTGGCAGGCCTCCGCCGTGCAGCCGGGGGTGAGCGCCGCCGGGTAGAAGAAGAGGACGACCGGGCCCTCGGTCAGCAGCCCGGAGAGCGAGCGGGGCTGCCCCGTCTCGTCCGGAAGGGTGAAGTCCTCGACGATGTCACCGACGTTCATGCGCACGGAGGTTACCCCACGGGGCTACCCGGCGGTAGGCAGGGGTCACCAGTCCCGCATGGCCTGGAGGAGCCGGTCGCGGACGAGCGTGACGTGCGGGTTGTCGGGGGCCCCCGGACGCTGCACCAGGTAGGCGGTGTTGATGGGCGGGTCCTCGGGTTCGAGCAGGGCCACGAGCCGGCCCGACTCCAGCTCGGCACGGCACAGGTAGCGCGGCAGCACGGCGAGGCCCGCCCCCGCCGTGACGGCCGCGAGGACGCCCCGTAGGTCGGGGACGGTCACGGCGGCCTCGCCGGTGAGCCGGCGTCCGAAGACGTGCCGCCAGTAGCGCCGGGCGATCGGCAGGTCCTCGGCGTACATCACCATAGGGACGCCGCGCAGCGCGCCGGGGCCGTCCGTGGTGAGCGCCTCCAGGTCGATCCGCCGTGCCCGGTCGGGGGAGGCGACGAGGACGAACTCCTCGTCCGAGAGCGGTACCGAGACCAGGGCCCGGCCGCGCGGCCGGTAGGTGGCCACCACCAGGTCGTGGTGCCCGGCCCGCAGCCCGTCGAGCAGCTCGTCGGTGAGTCCGAGCGTCACCTGCAGCCGTACGCCCTCGCTCACCAGCGGCGCCAGGACGGGCAGCGCGCTGACGGAGAGGAACTCGGCCGGCCCCGCCAGATGGACGGGCTGCGGTGCCGGCCGGGCGCCGCCCGGGCCCTGGTCCGCCACCGCGGCCAGCTCGTCGATCGGCCCCGCGACCTGCGCGGCGAGCTCGTCGGCGTACGGGGTCGGTGCCGTCCCGCGCGGGCCGCGCTCGAACAGCTCACGGTCGAGGCGCCGTTCGAGCGCCCGGATCTGGGTGGTGACCGTCGGCTGCGACAGGCTCAGCAGCCGTGCTGCCGCAGTGAACGAGCCCGTGCGGTGTACCGCGAGGAAGGTCCGCAGGAGCGACAGGTCGAGCGGCCCGCGCGACGCGGACACGGCCGACCGGATTTCCGTGCCGTTCGCCGGGTCGCCGGCGGGCCGGTCCTGCCCATTCCGCTGCCTATGGCTCACGCCGTCCAGCATAGGCAGACCGATGGATGGGCCTATCCTCGGCCGGCCTCCTGCCGGGCGGCCTCGCGGTCGGCGAGGATCCCGAGCACCTGCACGCCCCAGCGCACGTTCTCCTCCTCGAACGCCATACCGCGCATCAGCGTCAGATACGGTCCCACGCGCGCGGTCCCGCGCAGGTACGAGGCCTCGTCCCGTCCGTCCAGCAGCCGCTCCCGCAGGCGCTCGTAGCGCGCGAGCTTCGCCCGGGCCGCCTCCATCCGCTCCCGTACGTGCTCGCGCACCGCCGCCGTGTCGCCCTCGTCGCACGCCTGGACCTGGACCATCAGCTCGTCGCGGACCGCCGTCGGCCTGGGCGGGTGCGCGGTGTACGCGACGAGGTCCGCCAGGCCCGACTCGGTGAGGGTGAACATGCGCTTGTTGGGGCGGCGTTCCTGCTGCACCACGCGCGCCGCGATCAGGCCGGCCTCGGAGAGCTTGTCGAGCTCCCGGTAGAGCTGCTGCGGCGTGGCCGCCCAGAAGTTGGCCACGGCCACGTCGAAGAGCTTGGCCAGGTCGTACCCCGACGCCTCGCCCTCCAGGAGAGCCGCCAGGACCGCGTGCTTGAGAGACATCCGGATAAATTAGCAGCCAATTGAATAGTTTCCTCCACACCTATTCACCTGCGAAAGGCCTGGTGAGGGGCGGGGTCCAGGCCGCGTGCCGCAAGATCGCCCGGATCGAGGCGCCCGACGGTGCCAGCCGCAGGAGGGTGTTGCGCAGCGGGACCACGAGCGGGTGACTCAGCTGCTGGCCCATCCGCCCGGCCCTGCGGGCGGCCCTGGCGACCGCCGTCGTGCGGGGCCGCCGCTCGGTGTCGTACCGGGCGAGCGCGCCGTCGATGTCCGCCGTCCCGTCGAGCCGCGCCGCGAGGACCACGGCGTCCTCCAGTGCCTGGCAGGCGCCCTGGCCGAGGTTCGGGGTCATCGCGTGGGCGGCGTCGCCGAGGAGCACCACACGGCCGGCGACGAAGGACGGCAGAGGAGTGGCCAGTTCGGCGATGTCGTGGTGGAGGACGTCCTCGGCGCGGGTCGCGGCGAGCAGCTCGGGGACGGGGGAGTGCCAGCGGGCGAAGCGGCGGCGGAGTGCGGCCAACGGGTCCTCGTGAAGCACCCCGGCGGGCGCGTTGAGGACCGCGTGCCATTCCGCCCGTCCGTCCGTGAACGCGATGTGCCCGAACTCCACGCCGCGTCCCCAGGTGAGCTCGAAGTCGCTGAGGAGGTGAACCGGGCGCTCCGTGATCGCGCGCAACACGGTCGAGCCGCTGTGCACCGGACCCGGATGGCCGGGGAACAGGGCGGTACGCAGGCGGCTGCCGATCCCGTCGGCGGCGACGACCAGATCCGCCTCCAGAGCTCCGCTCGGGGGATCGGTCTCCACGCGTGCCCGGTCGCGGCCGAGCGGGGTCACGGCCGCGACCGTCACGCCCGTGCGCACGGTGTCCGGCGGCAGTGCGCCACTCAACAGCCCGTGGAGTGCGGAACGCGGGATGCCCACGATGGGGGAGCCGACGGCGCGTTCGAGCGCGGCACCGTCCATCCGGGCCAGCCATGAGCCGCCGGGCGTGCGGGTGCCGCCGGTGTACTGGCCGCGCCCGGCGGCCCGTACGCCCGCGCCGACGCCGAGCGCGTCGAGGGCGTGGACGCCGTTGGCGGCGAGCGAGATCCCGGCCCCGGCGTCGGCGAGGACGGGCGTGCGGTCGACGACCGTCACCTCCCAGCCGATGCGCCCAAGTCCGACGGCGGCGGCGAGCCCACCGATCCCGGCGCCCACGACGACGGCGGTCCGTCCCATGGTTCTTGCCCCTCTCCTCGCACCTCTTCTACACCTGTAGAAGAGGTGTGGTGTAGCGTACGCCGGCCTCTACAGGTGTAGAAAGAGGGGGTGACCTCACCCGACCGCCGCACCCTGCTCGCCGACGCCGCGCTCGGCGTCCTCGCCGACGCGGGCATGCGGGGTCTCACCCACCGCGCCGTCGACGCCGCCGCCGGCCTGCCGGCGGGAACCACCTCCGCGTACTTCCGCACCCGTTCGGCGCTGCTCACCGCGCTGGTCCGCAGGCTGGTGGAGCTCGACCAGGCCGAGCTGCGCGCAACCGCCGAGCAGGCCCCCGCCCTCCGGACGCCGGAGGACCTCGTCGGCGGACTCGCCGCCCTCGTCGCCGCCCGGACGGGCGGAGAGGGACGGCGCCGTTCGCTCGCCCGCTACGCCTGCGTCCTGGAGAGCGTGCGAGACCCCGAACTGCGGGACATCCTGGTGCCGAGGGAGAACCCGGGGCGCGACGCGGTCCGGACCTTCCTGGCCGCCCGTGGCGTGGCGGATCCCGAGGCCCGCACGCTCACCCTGCTCGCCTGCGTGGACGGCCTGGTCCTGGACCGGGTGGTCGCCGGAGAGGAGGCGGTGGGCGGGGGGACCGAGCAGATCGAGGGGCTCGTGGCCGCGGCCCTCCGGCCGTGAGCGCGCGGACGCGGGTGCGTCCGCCGGTCCGATGTCAGCAAGGGAGCGAGCTCCGATGGACGGCAAGGGAAGCATGGACACCAAGGCGTTCGTCTACACGACGTACATCCGCACCACCACCGACGAGCTGTGGAAGGCGCTGACCGACCCCGTCTTCACCCGCCGCTACTGGGGCGTGGCCTTCGAGACCGACTGGATCGTCGGCTCGCCCATGGCCTGGGAGGAGGGCGGGCGCATCACCTCCGACCCCGACCAGGTGGTCCTCGCCGCGGACCCCGGCCGGCTCCTCTCGTACACGTGGCACACCTTCACCACGGAATGGGCCGCGTCCGTCGGCCTCGACGACGACGCCCTGATCCGCCTCGTCGAGGAGGGGCGCTCCAAGGTCAGCTACGTCATCGAACCCGCCGGGGACATCGTGAAACTCACCGTCGTCCACGACGACCTGATGCCCGGCGGCACCATCCGCAGCCTCGTCGGCGAGGGCTGGCCGGCGCTGATCTCCAGTCTGAAGTCGCTCCTGGAGACCGGCGAGGAGCTGCCCGAGGTCCCGCGCTGACCTTTCGGCCCGCGGCCGCGTTCGCGCGGCCCGCATTGGTGCATTCGAGTCGTCTCGCGGGCCTCTCGCACGCCACGCCAGGTCAGTTGATCATACTTTCCGGCCCTCATCCGTTTTGATGACACGGGTAAGGCCAGGTCAGCACCGGTGTGGAAGGGCGGGGTGTCCGACGTGTCGTCACGCAGGAACATCAACGGGTGGAGCGCGCTGTCCGTCGCCGCCGGAGCGGTGCTCGCCCTCAACGCGGCCCAGCCCGCGACCGTCGGCGCGCGCACCGCCCAGCCCCGCAGCGTCCTCCTCTCCGTCGGCGCGTGCCCCTCCGACCGCGGGCTGTGCACCGCGCACCGCCGCAACATCGTCCTCGACGGCCGGACGCTCGGCGTCGACACCCGGACCGCGTCCGGTCCCCTCGACCTCGTGCTGCGCACCACGGGCCGCCTCGCCGACGTCACCGTCACCGACCACAAGGGACGCCGCGTCGCCGGTACCGTGAGTCCCGACGGCAACCGCTGGACCAGCGTCGCGCCGCTCGCCGCCGACAGCCGCTACACCGCCCGCATGCTCGTCGAACGCACCGACGGCGGCCAACCGGCCCGCCACCGCGCCCGGCTCGACCTGCGCACCGCCGCCGCCCCGGAGGGCGAGCGGCTCACCGTCGAGTTCGGCCCCGGCAGCCGCACGTACGGGGTCGGCCAGCCGCTCACCGCCGAGCTGAGCCACCCCGTCCCCGCCGGCGACACCAGCGGCCGGCGCGCCGTCGAACGCTCCCTCCGTGTCAGCTCCGCACCCCACGTCGAAGGTTCCTGGTACTGGGTCGGCCCCACCACCCTGCACTACCGGCCGCGCGACTACTGGCCCGCGCACGCCACCATCCGCATGCGCAGCGCCCTCGACCGGGTCCGCGTCACCGACCGGCTCTTCGGCGGCCCCTCCGCACCCCTGACGCTCACCACGGGCGACCGGATCGAGGCCGTCACCGACGTCGCCGCGCACACCATGACCGTCTCGCGCGACGGTCAGGTCGTCCGCGTCATCCCGGTCACCACCGGCAAGGAGGGCTATCGCACCCGCACGGGCACCAAGGTCGTCCTGGGCAAGGAGGCGACGGTCCGCATGCGCGGCGACTCCATCGGCATCGCGCGGGGCAGCAAGGACTTCTTCGACCTGAAGGTCCAATGGGCCACCCGGGTGACCTGGAGCGGCGAGTACCTGCACGCCGCCCCCTGGTCGCTCGACGCCCAGGGGGCCGAGGACGTCAGCCACGGCTGCACCGGCATGAGCACCGAGGACGCCGCCTGGTTCTTCCGCACCGTCCGCGAGGGCGACGTCGTCCGGGTCGTCAACGGATCCGGCCGGGCGATGACGCCCTTCGACAACGGCTACGGCGACTGGAACCTGAGCTGGCCCGAGTGGGGCCGCGGCAGCGCTTTCGGCTCCGCCGCCACCGGCAGCGGAGCCGCCGCCGGCACCCTCCGGCCCGCCCTCTGACGGCCCCACGACCCGACGGCCCCACGACCCGACGGCCTCACGACCCGATGGGACGACGACGCACACCAGGAGTCATGATGACGGAGATCACCAAGGTCGAACTCGCCGACGGCGTGCTGTACGTGGAGGCGCAGCCGCTCGGCCCCGTCGGGCAGGACGCCGTGGAACCGGAAGGGCGGGGCGGCCGGCTGCCCGATCTGTCGGGGTTCACCAGCGCCCTGTCCTCCTTCGCCGCACAGCTCGGCGACGCCCTGCACACCGCCGCGCCCGAACGGGCGACCGTGGAGTTCGGGTGCCAGCTCGGCATCGACAGCGGCGTCCTCACCGCGCTCGTCGTCCAGGGCAGTACGACGGCCAATTTCAGGGTCACCCTGGAGTGGGTCAAGAAGCGGCTCTGAGAGCGCCGTGCACGGCGTGCGGAAGGGCGCACGCGGGCGCCGGTCGGGGCCGGTCAGACCCGTCCGCCGCCCGCGGTGTCCGAGGACAGACGTTGGGCCGCGTAGATCGGGAGCACGGAGAGCAGCACGAGCAGGGCGGCCACCACGTTGACGACCGGGGCCTGCTGAGGCCGGGTCATGTTGTCGAAGATCCACAGCGGCAGTGTCTGCACCCCGGGGCCGGCCGTGAACGTGGTCACCACGACCTCGTCGAAGGAGAGCGCGAAGGCGAGCAGCCCGCCCGCGAGCAGCGCCGAGCGCAGCAGCGGGAAGGTGACGTCCCAGAAGGTGCGGAAGGTGTGCGCGCCCAGGTCCATCGCCGCCTCCTCGTAGGAGCCGGGCAGCCGGCGCAGCCGCGCGACCACGTTGTTGAAGACGACCACGATGCAGAACGTCGCGTGTCCGACGATCACGGTGAAGAGTCCGAGGCCCACCCCCAACGGTTCGAGGACCGTGCCGAAGGCCGAGTTGAGCGCGATGCCCGTGACGATGCCGGGCAGCGCGATCGGCAGCACCACCGCGAACGACATGGCCTCGCGCCCGAAGAAGGTGTGCCGCTGCACCGCGATGGCGATGAGCGTGCCGAGCACGAGCGCGACGGCGGTGGCCGCGAGCCCCGCCCGCACCGAGGTCCACAGGGCCTCGCGCGCACCCTCGTTGTCCCAGGCGGCGGTCCACCACTTCAGGGTGAGCCCGGGCGGCGGCCAGCTCGCCGAGCGGTCCGGGTTGAGTGAGCCGATCAGGACGAGCAGCAGCGGCAGATAGATCACCGCGAAGCCGAGCCCGGCCGCGGTGCGCAGTGCGATCCGCGCGGGGCGCGAGAGGTTCATCGGGTGTCCTTCCACGGGCGGGCGGGGCCGGTCACAGGCTGCGGAGTGCTCCGGTGCGGCGCACCGCGAGCAGGTAGAGCACGATGACGGCCACCGGCACCGTGCCGAGCGCGGCGGCGAGCGGCAGGTTGAGGGTGACGTTGGAGTAGACGAGGTTGCCGAACAGCTGGGTCTTGCCGCCGACGATCTGCACCGTGATGTAGTCGCCCAGGCTGAGCGAGAAGGTGAACACCGACCCGGCCGCGACCGCCGGCCACACCAGCGGCAGCACGACCGAGAAGAAGGTCCGCCCGGCCCGTGCCCCGAGGTCTGCCGAGGCGTGCAGCAGGTTGTCCGGCAGCTGTTCGAGCGCGGTGTGGATCGGCAGGATCATGTACGGCAGCCACAGGTACGTCAGCACCAGGACGGTGGCCGTGAGCCCGTACCCGGGACCGCTCAGCCCCAGCGGCTTCAGCGCCCAGTCGAGCGGACCGCCCTCGGAGAGGATCAGCCGCCACGCGTACACCTTGACGAGGTAGCTGGCCCACAGCGGGGTGAGGACGGCGACCACGAGCAGCGGCCGGCGGCGCGGGCTCGCGACCCGGGCGGTGTAGAAGGCGACGGGGAAGGCGATGACGGCGCACAGAGCGGTGACGGCGAGGGCGACGCCGACGGTGCGCAGCGCGACCGTCCGGTAGACCGGGGAGCTCACGAGCTCCTGGAAGTTCTGTCCCGACCAGACCCGGACGACCTCGGAGGTGAAGGAGTCGGTGGTCCAGAAGGCGGACAGGAACAGGGCGGCCAGCGAGCCCAGATAGGCGAGCACGAGCCACAGCAGCGGCGCGGTCAGCAGGGCGGCGAGCCGGACCCGGGGCCGCTTGTGGAGGGCCCCGGCGAGCCGCCGGGCCGGACCGGGGGACCGGTCGGCGTCGGCGGCTCGCGTCACGGGGGAGAGCGAGGTCATGCGACGGGTCAGCCCTTGATCTCGTTCCAGGCCTGGACCCACTTGGCGTACGGCACGCACCTGGCGTCCGTGCGGCCGTCGAGGCACTGCTCGATGGGCGTGGTCCAGAAGTGGACGTTCTTCCAGTAGGCCTCGTCGGTGGCGTGGAAGGTGGTGCAGTGGGCCTTGTCCGCGGTCTCGGCGCAGGACTTGGCGTTGGCGGGGGCCTCCCCGAAGTACTCGGCGACCTGGGCGTTGGCCTTGGGCGAGACGATCCAGTCGAGCCACTTGTACGCGCAGGTCGGGTGCTTGGCCTTGGCGGAGACCATCCAGGTGTCGGACCAGCCGGTGGAGCCCTCCTTCGGGAGCACCGCCTCGACCTTGGCGCCCTCGGACTTGGCCAGGTTGGCGATGACCTGCCAGCTGGTGCCGACGACGGAGTCGCCGCTCTTGAAGGCGGAGATCTCCTTGAGGTAGTCGCTCCAGTACTCGCCGACGTGCTTGTTCTGTGCCTTCAGGAGCTCGACGGCGGCGTCGAACTGCTTCTGGTCCAGCGCGTAGGGGTTCTTGATGCCGAGCTCCGGCTTGGTGGCCTTGAGGTAGAGCGCGGCGTCGGCGAGGTAGATGGGGGAGTCGTACGCGGTGACCTTGCCGCTGTGCGCGGAGGCCCGGTCGAACACCGCCGACCAGGAGTCCGGGGCGGGGGTGACCTTCGCCGTGTCGTACATGAGGAGGTTGGCGCCGCGGCCGTGCGGAATGCCGTAGGCGACGCCCTTGACGGAGTTCCACTCCTTGTTCTTGAGGCCTGCGAAGACATCCGCGTAGTGGGGGACGAGCGCGGTGTTGACCGGGGCGGCGTCTCCGGAGGCGATCAGGCGCAGCGAGGCGTCTCCGGAGGCGGAGACGGCGTCGTACTCACCCGTCTTCATCAGCGCCACCATCTCGTCGGAGGTGGCGGCCGTCTTGGCCTTGACCTGGCAGCCGGTCTGCTTCTCGAAGCCGGTCACCCAGTCGACCGCGGGGTCGTTGGAGCCGTCCTCGACGTAACCGGCCCAGGCGATGAGGTTGACCTGCCCCTCGGGCGCGCCGAGCGACGTGGGGGCCTTGAGATCGGGCGGGTTGAGGCCGCCGGAGGACCCGGACCCCGCCTGATCGGCCGAGCCGCAGGAGGTGACGAGCAGGAGGCCGGAGACGGCGGCGGCCGTCAGGAGCGAGCGGTGCAGGCGCACGGGGTTCTCCGTTGCGTGAGGGGGCGGTACGGGGAGTGGTGCGGGGGACGGGGGAGCGGTCCATACGGCGAGTGGTGCGGGAGCGGTGCCGAAGGCCTGCGCGTCCACGAGCCCACAGGCGCATGGGCTCCTGGGGTTCCATAGGCCCGTGGGTCCATAGGCCAACGGGCCAACCGGCAGACGGGCAGACGGGCAGACGGGCAGACGGGCAGGAGGTGCTCAGGGGCCACGAGCCCACGGGCAGCTGGTGCTCCGGGGGCCACGGGCAGGCGGTGTCACGGGGTGACGGGGGCGGCTTCGGGGACCGGTACCGCGTGCCGCGGGTGCCACTGGAGTCCCACCCGGGCGCCGCGGTAGGCGGCGAGGTCGGCGGAGGAGGTCTCCAGGTTCTGCTGGACGGCGGTGAGACGGCCGCCGGCGTCCAGGTCGACGAGGAACCGGGTGGCGTCCCCGAGGTAGACGACCTCGGCGACGGTCCCGGCGGCGTGCGCGTGACCCGCCTCGGCGGGCGCGCCCGGGTCCTTGACGACCCGGATCTTCTCCGGCCGGATGCTGTACGTGCCGGGGGCGCCGACCACGGTCCGGGCGGTGTCGCCGCTGAGCAGGTTCGAGGTGCCGACGAATCCCGCGACGAACGGGGTGGCGGGGCGCTCGTAGATCTCGGCCGGGGTGCCGACCTGTTCGACGCGGCCCTGGTGGAAGACGGCGATGCGGTCGCTCATGGTCAGGGCCTCCTCCTGGTCGTGCGTGACGAACACGAAGGTGATCCCGACCTGCCGCTGGATCGCCTTGAGCTCGACCTGCATCTGCTCGCGCAGCTTGAGGTCGAGGGCGCCCAGCGGTTCGTCGAGCAGCAGCACCCGCGGGCGCCCGACCAGGGCGCGGGCCAGGGCGACGCGCTGGCGCTGACCGCCGGACAGTTCGCCGGGGCGGCGGCGGCCGAGTCCTTCCAGCCGGACCTGGGCGAGGGCCGCGCGGGAACGCACCAGACGCTCGGCCGTCGGGACGCCGCGGACCTTGAGGCCGTAGGCGACGTTCTGCTCGATCGTCATGTGCGGGAAGAGCGCGTAGTCCTGGAAGACGGTGTGCACGTCACGCTCGAAGGGCGCCAGGCGGGTGACGTCCTTGCCGGCCAGTTCGACGGTGCCCGCACTCGGGGTCTCGAAGCCGGCGATCATCCGCAGCACGGTTGTCTTGCCGGAGCCGGACGGGCCGAGCATGGAGAAGAACTCCCCGTCGGCCAACTCCAGGTCCACCCCGGCCACCGCCTCGGTCCGGCCGTAGCTCTTGCGGAGTCCTGAGAGCCGGATCGCCATTCCCTCCATGATCGGGAACCTTTCTGGAGCGGGGGGACGTTCTGAGGAGTGGACGTAAACATATGAAGTCATAGTTCAAATCTCAAGACCCCCTTAAGGTAAAGCCTGAGTCAACGCGCGAGGTGGTGGGACGTGAGACCGGACGGCAGACGGGGCGAAGGCGCACGGGGCGGTGCGCACAGGGCCGTGTTCACCCCCGTCGACACCCGGGCCCGGGTCGACACCGTGGTGCGCCGGATCGGCGACGCCATCGAGCTCGGACTCCTCGCCGACGGCGAGCAGTTGCCCGGCGAGACCGACCTGGCGGGCCAGCTCGGCGTCTCGACCGTGACCCTCCGCGAGGCCCTCATGGCCCTGCGCCAGCAGGGCCTCGTGACCACCCGGCGCGGCCGCGGCGGCGGCAGCTTCGTCACCCTCCCCGAGGGGCCGCCGGAGGAACGCCTGCGGGCCCGGCTCGCCGACTGGTCCACCGAAGAGCTGCGCGACCTCGGCGACCACTGGGCCGCCGTCTCCGGCGCCGCCGCCCTGCTGGCCGCCCAGCGCACCCAGCCGGGCGACCTGCGCCCGCTCGCCCGCACCGTCGACGACCTCGCCCACGCCGAGGACCCCGCGGCGCGCAGCCGGCTCTACGGCCGCTTCCACGTCGAACTCGCCGCCGCCGCCCAGTCCGCCCGGCTCACCCGCGAGGAGATCGCGCTCCAGGCCGAGTTGGGAGCCCTCCTCGTCCTCGTCCTCGACGACACCGCGTATCTCGCATGCGTGGCGGATCGTCACCGCTCCGTAATCTCCGCCGTGCAGGATGAGGCCGACGAGCTCGCCAGAATGCTGGCCGAGCAGTGCGTACGCGAGTCCGTGGGCCGACTGGTCGCCCTGCGCCTCGCGCCCCCCACCCGCGCACCCGAGCCGCGTCCCGAGGAGGACCCCGATGGCCAGGACGACCGGGCTCGCCCGCCCCGCCGGAGCCGCCGCTGACCCGACCGGTGGGCTCGCCGACGCCGTCTCGGAACGCGTGCGCGACACCCTCGAAGGCGTCTTCGCCGCCGTCGCCGCCACCGGCGCGGACACCGAGGCCCTGCTGTCCGGCCGGGGGGCCGCCGACGGGACCCCTGTCTCCGCCGACCTCGCCGCCCTCCGGCCCGCGCTCCACCGGCGCCTCGCCGAGCACCCGCTCGTCTCCGGCGTCGGCTTCGTCGCCCGGCCGGGCCTGCTCGCCGACGTGCCCGCCTGGCTGGAGTGGTGGCAGCGCGCCCCCGACGGCACCGTCCGGCCGCTGCTGCTCGACCTCGACCCGCAGCACTCCGCGTACTCCGACTACACCCACTGGGACTGGTACGAGCTCCCCCGCGAGACCGGCCGCCGGGCCGTCGCCGGGCCCTACGTCGACTACCTCTGCTCCGACCAGTACGGGCTCACCCTCAGCGCGCCCGTCCACGTCGGCGGCGCGTTCGTCGGGGTCGCCGCCGCCGACGTGTACCTGCGCCACTTCGAGGCCGCAGTGCTCCCCGTGCTCCAGGAACTGCCCGAACCGGCCCGCCTGGTGAACGCGCGCGGCCGGGTCGCCGCCTCCACGGACCCGGCCCATCTGGCCGGCTCCCTCACCAAGGGGCCCGACTTCCGCGCGGTGCTCGCGGCACCGCCTGCCGTCCACCGCCACGGCGCCCTGCGCCTGACGCCCTGCACGGGCACCCCCCTGGTGCTCGTGACGCCGGAGCGGTGAACGGACCCCCAGGGCGGGTCCCGCCCTGATCCGCCGGACCGGACCCGGGACGGGGCACGCCCGCTAGCGGTACTCGACGGTCAGCGTCACCGGCGCCGCCCGGTTGACGAAGAGGTACGCGGTGGAGGCCGGCGCCGACGCGAAGCCGAGCCGCAGCTGGGTCGTCCCGCTCCGGTCCAGGGCCGCGAGCGCGGCCGGCGACAGATCCGTGGACACGGCGCTCCCCGACGAGAACGCCCCGATCTCCGCCGCTCCCGCGACCGTGGCCGGCGCGGACCAGTCGCCGGACTCCACCGCGCACCCGCCGAAACAGCCCGTCCGCACGTCCACGAGCAGCCGGTTGCCGGCCGGCGAGGCCCAGGGATCGCCCGAGCCGCTCGACCGGGACACCGTCAGATACGCCCGGGTCACCTCCTTGCCCGCGGGGATCCTCGACGTGTCGAAGGACAGCAGCGTCCGGTTCACCTTCCCGTCCGTGCCCCGGCCGAGCGCGAGGCCGTACGTGTCCTCCAGGGTCCCGACCGCCGGGCCCGAGCCGTCGGCCGCCGCCTTCACGTACCCGTCCTGCGCGTCCACGCTCGGCAGCGTCACCGAGCCGGCACCGCTCGGCGGCGGGGGAGTGTCGCCGCGCAGCGCCCGGACCATGCCCATCACGGCCTCGATCTGCTTCCCGCCGTGCCGCGCGTACGCCGAGTCGCCGAGATAACCCCACCAGTTCCAGCAGCCGTTGGGGTTCTCCAGCGTGCTGGTGGGGGCCGCCTGCGGGTAGAGCACGACCATCGCGTTCGTGTCCGCGTACTCGTTGAGATAACTGCCCTCGACGAAACGGGTCCCGAAGCCCTGGTACGCGTACCCCTGCTTGCAGCCGTGCAGCGCCACCATCAGCGAGCAGGCCGCGCCGCCCGCGCACGACGCCGGGACGTACGCGAAGCCCTCGTCGCCCATCGACAGGGCCGCGGCCGAGCCGCCCGGCGCGTACGCGTTCTGGTCGAAGCGGACCAGGGTCCCCGAGGGCGCGGCGGCGGGCGCGGCCACCGAGCCGAGGAGATGGCCGAGCAGTTCACGCTCGGCGTCGACACCGCAGTCGTTCAGGAACGGAGTCTGCGTCACCCCGCAGGCGTTGGGGCCGAGCGGGCTGATCCAGGCGTGACCGGCCGGGGTGGTGCGCTGGTAGCGCACCCGGGCGCCGAAGTGCGTGTAGTAGTCGGAGAGCGCGGTCGCGACCGGCTGCTTCACGGTGGAGTCGTTCGTCCCGCTGAAGACGTACACCGGATCGCCCGCCAGGTTGGCCACCGGATCCACCAGCCCTTGTGCCGACCGGTCGCGGGTGAGCTGCTCCAGCTGCGCGAGCTGGAGGTCCTGCGTCGTGTTCATGCACGCGTTGAGCGCGGTGGGCAGGCTGCCGCGCGCGCAGTCGTACGGGCCGGAGGCGAAGGCCGCCGAACCGGACACCGTCCCGGAGTAGGCCACGTGCAGCTGGGTGGCCATGTAGCCGCCCGAGGAGACCCCGGCGGTGTACACCGCGCCGATGGCGTAGGGCGTCAGGGTGCCCGGGACCGGCGCCGGCGCCGCGGCCGCGGCGGGGGACGCGGGCGCGGCGAGGAGCAGGGCGGTGGCGGCGGACAGCAGCAGCGCCGCCAGGCGCCGCGGCCGTCGGAGGTGTGGTGCTCGTGTGGGTCGCATCAGGACTCCCGTGCGGCTCGAACGGGTGGGGATGCGCCGGAGGGTAGAGCCGGTGCGAACCCGCTCCCTATGGGCTCGGCAGCCACAGAAGGCGCGCCCGGGTATGGCGTGCCACGACCTGGCAGCCGCCGTCCGCCCCGCCCCGGCCACCTGCGAGGATGCCTCCATGAGCACCGACGACCACGCCCGCACCGCCACGAGGGACGCGTCGCTGGCCGAGGCAGTCGCCCTGCGCGGGGCCGGCCACCGCGAGGAGGCCCGCGACCGGCTCGTCGCGCTCGCCGAGCGCCTTCCCGACGACGCCGAGGTGGCCTACCAGACCGCTTGGGCGCACGACGTCCTCGGCCTGGAGGCAGAAGCCGTCCCGTACTACGAAAGGGCCCTCGCCGCGCGCACCGCACACGGCGGCCTGACGTCCGAGGACCGCAGGGGCGCCCTGCTCGGCCTCGGCAGCACCTACAGGACCCTCGGCCGCTACGAGGCGGCCGTCGCCACCCTGCGGCGCGGCACCGAGGAGTTCCCCGAGGACGGCGCCCTGCGCGCCTTCCTCGCCATGGCCCTGTACAACACCGGCGAGCACCACGACGCCGTCCGGCTGCTGCTGCGCCTGCTCGCCGAGACCAGCGACGACCCGCACGTCCGGCAGTACCACGAGGCCATCGCCCACTACGCCGAGGACCTCGACCGGATCGGGTGACCGCGGTCAGTCGTTGACGGCGGTCAGCAGGACCACGGCGTCCTCCAGCGCGGTGAGCCCGTGACGCTCCTTGGGGATCATCTGGAGCTGCCCCGCCGCCAGCTCCTCCGACCGCCCCGAGGCCGTCAGCTCCACCCGGCCCCGCAGCACCTGGAGGCTCGCCGCCGGCGGCGCGTTGTGCTCGTCCAGCGACATGCCGGCGATCAGGGCGATCACGCTCTGCCGGAGCACCCCGTCGTGCACCACCAGATGGGCGCTGCGACCATGAGCGTCCGTACGCGCCTTCGCCAGGTGCTCGTCGACGAGGGCGCCGAGGTCGAGGGGGGCGGGCTGCTGCATCGTGTCTCCCTGCGGGTGCGCGGACCGGTGAACCCAGCCTTGCGCGTACCGGGCGTCACGCAACTCGGGGCCGACGTCTTCCGGCCAGGAGGCCCAGCGCCGAGAAGCCCACGGCCGCGAGCACCACCGCCGTCCAGCCGTACGCCCCGTACAGCCAGGCAGCGGTCAGCGAGCCCAGCGCGCCGCCGCCGAACGTCGCCAACATGAACACGGTGTTCACGCGCGCGGCCACGTCGCGTCCCAGTCCGAGCACCCGCGACTGGTTCGCCACCTGGCAGGAGCTCGTCCCGAGCACCACGAGCCCGGCGCCCGCCACCAGGGCGACGGGGGAGGCGGGCGCCAGGCCCGCGACCGCCAGGCCGAGACCCACACACCCCAGCGCCCAGCCTCCGACCGGCCCCGCGCCGTACCGGTCCGTGAGCGGCCCCGCGTACGCGGAGGCCAGAGCCGCGGGCACGGTCAGCAGCCCGAACAGACCCGCCGCACCCGGCCCGTACCCCAGCGGAGGGGCCGCCAGATGGAAGGCGGACGCCGCCCAGAACACGCTGTACGCGGCGAACACGCATCCGCCCCGCAGCGCCGAAACCCGCAGCGCGCGGTGCTCGCCGAGCAGCCGGGGCAGCCCCGCCAGCATCCGCCCGTACGGGACGCGGGGCCGGCCCGCCGCGGCGAGCCGCTCCGGGAGGGCGCGCGGCAGCAGCCACAGCAGCGCCGCCGTCGCCGCCGCGGCCACCGCATAGGCGGTCCGCCAGCTGCCGCTCGCGTCGGAGACCGCGCCCGAGACGGTACGGGACAGGGTGGAGCCCAGCGTCAGGCCCAGGCCGATGACGCCGACCACTCGGCCGCGCCGCTCGGGACCCGCGAGGGCGGCGGCGACCGGCGTGAGGATCTGCGGCAGGACCGTCGTGGTCGACAGGGCGAGCGTCGCGAGCAGGAGGGTCAGGACGTTCGGCGCCGCGGCGGCGACCAGCAGCGCCGCCGTGGTCGCCGTGAGCAGGGCCCGGGTGAGGCGCCGAAGCCGCGCGGTGTCGGCCAGGGGAACGAGCAGGAGGATGCCCAGCGCGTATCCGATCTGCGCCGCCGTGGCGACCAGGCCCGCCGTCCGGTCGGAGACCGCCAGCCCGCGGGCGACGGCGGCGAGCAGGGGCTGAGGGAAGTAGATGTTCGCCACCGTGACGGCCCCGGCCAGGGTGAGGAGCAGAACGTTCACGGGGGCCGGGTCCGGGGCCGGGGCCGGGGCGGAAGCCGGGGCCGGGGCCGGAGTCGAGGCCGGGACGGTGGCGGTACCCGGGCGGGAGAAAGGGAGGGGCATGGGCATCAGGCTCCCGCCCCGGGATCCGGCCGATCAAGGTGAAAGAATGCAAGCGGCGTTCAGCGAGACTTAACGATCGCGGACGGGCCAGGGCCGGAACGGGACGAAGGGAGGCCGCGGATGCTCGAACGGCACGAGCTGGAGACGTTTCTGACCCTCGGCGACGAGCTGCACTTCGGCCGCACGGCCGAACGCCTCGGCGTCTCCCCGGCCCGGATCAGCCAGACCGTCAAGAAGCTGGAGCGGCGCATCGGCACCCTGCTCTTCGCCCGGACCAGCCGCAGTGTCGCCCTCACTCCGGTCGGCCGCCGCCTCCACGAGGAACTCCGCCCCGCCCACGCCCAGATCCTGGCCGCCCTCGAACGCGCCACCGCCGCCGGGCGCGGCCTGCTCGGCACGCTCAGGGTCGGCTTCGGCTCCCCGTGGGGCGGCGAGCTGCTCACCGCCGCCACCGACGCCTTCCTGGCCCGCCACCCGGGCTGCGAGCTCACCCTCCGCGAAGTGCCCGTCGACTCCGGAACCCGGCCGGTCGAGGACGGCGAACTCGACGTCCAATACACGGCCTTCCCCGTCGGCGTCCCCGGGCTCACCGCGGGGCCGGTGCTCGCCCGGGAGGACCGGATGCTGCTCGTCCCGGCCGCCCACCCGCTGGCCCGCCGTACCTCGCTCGGCCTGGAGGACCTCGCCGGGCAGACCCTCGTCACCACCGGCCGTGCCCACTCCCGCGCCTGGCGCGAGGCCCACTACCCGACCCGCACCCCGTCCGGGGCCGTGATCCACCACGGCCCTGCGGCCGCCACCTGGGAAGAGGTGCTGTCCCTCGTCGGCGCGGGCCGCGGCGTCGCGCCGGGCGCGGCCCGTGGCGCCCGCTACCACCCGCGCCCCGGCATCGCGTACGTGCCCTTCCGCGACGCCCCGCCCCTCGCCTACGGCCTCGTCTGGGCGACCGCGAGCGAGAACGCCCTGATCAGGGCCTTCGTCGAGACGGCGGCGCGTGTCCCCGCCGGAGGAGCGGAGCAGCCGGGGCTACGGTGAGGCGGTGCAGCGCACCGAGGACCGGCTGACGCTCGCCGCGTTCGCAGCCGTCTCGCTCCTCGCGGGAGGCAACGCGGTCGGCGTCCGCTTCAGCAACCGTGAGCTCGACCCCCTGTGGGGCGCCGCCCTCCGCTTCGGCGTGTCCTCCCTGGTGCTCCTCGCCGTGATGGGCCTGCGCAGGATGTCCTTCCCGCGCGGCAGGGCCCTGGCCGGGGCGGCGCTCTTCGGCGTCCTCAACTTCGGCGTGACGTCCGCCCTCGCGTACTACGCCTTCGTGCACATCCACGCCGGACTCGGCCAGACGGTCCTCTCCCTCACTCCGCTCGCCACCCTGCTCCTGGCCGTCGCCCAGGGCCTCGAACGCTTCCGGGCCGCCGCCGCCTTCGGCACCGTCCTCGCCACCGCGGGCGTGGCCGTCATCTCCCGCACCCCCCTGACCGGCGACGTGCCGGTGCTGTCCTTCCTGGCGATCCTCGGCAGCGTGCTGGGCTTCGCGCAGGCCACGGTGCTCGTCCGGCGGCTGCCCGAGGTCCACCCCGTGACGATGAACGCCGTGGGCATGAGCGCCGGTTCCGTCCTCCTCCTCGCCGGTTCGGCCGCCGCCGGGGACACGTGGCGCCTCCCGGACCGGACCGCCACCTGGTGGGCGCTCGCCTACCTGGTCGTCGTCGGCTCCGTCCTCACCTTCGTGCTCTACCTGTTCGTGGTGCACCGCTGGGACGCGTCCCGCGCCGCGTACGTCTTCGTCGTGATCCCCGTCGTCACGATCGTGCTCTCCGCCTGGCTCGACGCCGAACCCCTGACCGCCTCGCTGCTCCTGGGCACCCCGCTGATCCTCCTCGGCGTGTACGTGGGCGCCCTCCGGCGGCGCCCCCGGAGGACGGCGCAGGACGTGCGTTAGGCGGGCCGCGGCCGGTCCGCGGGGGAACTCGCGAACGGGCAATGCGAGGGCCGCTTCGTCGTCCTGTGCCGTCGTCAGCCCGTCGTCAGGGCACCGGTCAGGTGGTCGTACGCCATGTGCGCGTGCAGCCGTACGCCGGTGACCAGCGTGTCGTCGTCCGCGTAGAAGTGCGGGTTGTGGTTGGTGACCAGGCCGCGCCCGCCGGGGACGGGGACGGGGTGCCCGGCGTCGTCCAGCGTCGCGTCCTGGACGCCGAGCGTCACGTAGAGGCCGCCGAAGCGGTTCACGAACTCGGACACGTCGTCGTAGCCGAGCGTCGCGCCGGTCGCGACGACCCGCTCCTCGCCGACGACCCGGCGGAGGGTCGGCAGTCCGGCGGTCACCCACTCCTCGGCGTTGTGCACGGGCGGCACCGGCTGGAGGTGCTCGACGGTCGCCGTGGCGTCGTACGCCGCGGCCGAGTGCTCCGCGAGCGTGGTGAGCCGCCGCTGGACCTCCGCCATGTCGGACTCGACCGCGCAGCGGATCGTGCCCCACAGGGTGACGGTCTGGCCGATGATGTTGAACCGGCCGACGTCCTCGACGTGTCCGATCGTCACGGTGACCGGCGCGTAGGCGGAGACCTGCCGGTAGATCTGGCCGATCCCGGTGAGGATCGCGCCGGCCGCCGGCATCGGGTCGACGCCCTGCCAGGGCGTGGAGCCGTGCACCTGCTTGCCGGTGACCACGATCCTGACGAGGCTGGAGGCCGCGTACTGGTTGCCGACGTGGTAGCCCACGTACCCCTGGGGATACGGGGTGACGTGCATGCCGAAGACCATGGTCGGCACCGGGTCGGCGAACGCGCCCGCGGCCACCATCGCCCTCGCGCCGCCCTCCTCGGTGACCGGCGGCCCCTCCTCGGCCGGCTGGAAGACGAACAGGACGGTGCCGGAGAGGCGTTCGCGCACGCCGGCGAGCACGCTCGCCGCGCCCATCAGCATGGCGGTGTGGCAGTCGTGCCCGCACGCGTGCGAGACGGGGAAGGGGCCGCCCGGGTAGTCGGCGTCCACCGTCTCGGACGCGAAGTCGACCCCGCACAGGTCCTTGACCGGCAGCGCGTCCGTGTCCGCGCGCAGCGCGACCGTGTACGGTCCGGGCCGGCCGCCCCGGAGGACGCCGACCACGCCGTGGCCGGCGATGCCCGTGCGGACCTCGTCCAGACCCAGGGAGCGCAGATGGTCCGCCACCAGCGCGGCGGTCTTCTCCTCCCGGTTGGACAGCTCGGGGTGCCGGTGCAGGTGCCGCCGCCAGGAGATCACCTGCTGCGCGACCTTCTCCGCGGCCCGGTCGAGCTCCGCGCGGACCGCGGCTTCCTCGGAGCGTGCGGGTTCCGTGCTCACCAAGGCCTCCGTCTCGCCTGAGGGATGGACGTCCTGCACCAGCCTCGCACGCGGGAGTCAGCCCAGCGGTGCGGAACGATCACGCGTCCCCGCACCGGCCGAGGCCTCCCCGGTCGCCCACGCCGACGTCCGCCGTCAGGCCCCGGGGAAGCCCGGCGCGCCGCGCTCGATGATCGCCGTCGTGTCGAGGCCGGGAGGGAGCGTACCGAAGGCGATGCCCCAGTCGGAGTCGAGACGCGAGGCGCAGAAGGCGTCGGCGATCGCCGGGTGCCCGTGCCGGACCAGGAGCGAGCCCTGGAGGACGAGGGCGAGGCGCTCGACGAGACGGCGGGCCCGGTACTGGAGGGCCGCTGGGTCGCCGAGGTCGGCGAGTTCCTTGCGGAGGCGGGCCACCGCCGCGTCCAGGCGCCGGTCGGCACCGGCCGCCCGGTCGACCTCGGCGAAGAAGGCCTCGACGGCGGCGGGTTGCTTGGCCATCGCGCGCAGCACGTCGAGCGCGGCCACGTTGCCCGAGCCCTCCCAGATGGAGGGCAGCGGGGACTCGCGGTAGAGCCGGGGCAGGCCCGAGTCCTCGACGTAGCCGTTGCCGCCGAGGCACTCCAGGGCCTCGGCCGCGTGGGCGGGGGCGCGCTTGCAGACCCAGTACTTGGTGACCGCGAGGCCGAGGCGGCGCAGCTGCTCCTCCTCCTCGTCGCCCGCCGCCGCGCGGTCCACGGCGCCAGCGAGGCGCAGCGAGGCGATCGTCGCGGCCTCGGCCTCGACGGCCAGGTCGGCGAGCACGTTGGTCATCAGCGGCTGGTCGACCAGGCGGGCGCCGAACGCGCTGCGGTGGGTGGCGTGGTGGACGGCCTGGACGAGGCCCAGGCGCATGCCGGAGGCCGAGCTGACGGCACAGTCGAGCCGGGTCATGTTCACCATGCGGATGATGGTGGCGACACCGCGGCCCTCCTCCCCGACGAGGTGGCCGAGGGCGCCTTCGTACTCGATCTCGCTGGAGGCGTTGGAGCGGTTGCCCAGCTTGTCCTTGAGGCGCTGGAAGCGGATCGTGTTGAGCGAGCCGTCCGGCAGCACACGCGGCACCAGGAAGCAGGAGAGGCCGCCCGGCGCCTGGGCCAGGGTCAGGAAGACGTCCGACATCGGGGCCGACGTGAACCACTTGTGCCCGGTGAGGGCGTACGTCCCGGCCTCGCCCGTCGGCACCGCGCGGGTGGTGTTGGCACGGACGTCGGAGCCGCCCTGCTTCTCCGTCATCGACATGCCCGCGATGATCCCGCGCTTGGCCGTCGGCACCCGCAGGCCGAAGTCGTAGTACGGGGAGGACAGCAGCGGCTCGTACTCCGCGGCGAGCTCCGGCTCGGCGCGCAGCGCGGGCACCGCCGCGTACGTCATCGAGATCGGGCACAGGTGCCCCGGGTCGGCCTGTCCCCAGACGAACACCTTGGCGGCGCGCGCCACATGGGCGCCCGCGCGCCCGTCGGACCAGGGAGCGCCGTGCAGGCCGTGCCGTACGGCGACCGTCATCAGCTCGTGCCAGTACGGGTGGAACTCGACCTCGTCGATCCGGTGTCCGTACCGGTCGTGGGTGTGCAGGACGGGGGAGTGGCGCTCGGCGAGCCGCCCCCACTCCTGGGCCTGCCGGCCGCCGGCGAGGACGCCCAGTTCGCGGAGCTCGGTCTCGGCCCAGCCGGCGCCCTCGCGCCGCAGCGACTCCAGGAGGGCCGGGTCGGCCGAGACGTCGTAGTCGGTGAGCGGCGGAACTTGGTTGGTGACCTCATGCGTGGTCGGCATCGGGTACTCCCAGGGCTCGCAGGGTGAAGGTGACCAGGGCGGGAACGGTGCCGGGCCCGGGGGCCCCTTCCGTCAGCGGGCCGGTGAGCGCCTCCGCGCCCGCGCCGACGAGCGCGGAGGCGGTGAGCCGGGCGTCCTGCGGCGGCAGCTCGCCGTCCCGCACGCCGGCGGCGATCCGCTCGGCGAAGACGTCGCGGAAGGCGCGGCGGAAGACCAGCCGCTCGGCGTCGACGGCCGGGTCGACCGGCTCGGCGAGCAGTGCGTAGGCGAGCCGCGGCGCCTTCAGGGCACGGCTCGCGAAGGTCTCGATGACCGCGACCACACGGTCGGCGGCCGTCCGGTGCGAGGCGAGGGCGGCCGCCTCGGACACGGCGGCGACCTCCCGTCCCACGACGGTCCGGAAGAGCTCCACGGACAGTTCGGCCTTGCTGGGGAAGTGGCGGTACACGCTCCCGGTGGCGATTCCCGCCCGCGCGGCGACGGCGGCCATCGTGCAGCCGGCGTAGCCGTGTTCGGAGAGCAGACCGAGGCCGGCCTCGACGATCGCGGTGCGCTGTGCGTCGAGACGGGCCTGGACCGCGGGCGTGCGTCGGTAGGGCATGGAAGGAGTGAAGCAGTGATTCACACCTTCAGCAAGGGATCCGGCGTCGGCGCGCTCAGCGTTCCGTCAGGTCGCGGAGGGCGAAGTCCCCGGGCAGCGGCTCGTCGAGCGCGTTGAGCGCGGTCACGAGCTTGCGCTCCTCGAAGGTGAAGTGGGACTCGACCAGGGCGACGAGCCCGTCGAGCTCGCCGAGGGTCCGCCGTACCTCGGCCGGATCCGGCTCGGGCCCGGCGCCGAGGCCGTCGCCGAGCTCCTGGGCGGCGCGCAGGAGCTCCGTCACCTGCTCGTGGTCCCGGGCGAGCTCGTCGAGCACCGGACGCAGCTCGGGGTGGCGCCGGGCGAGGGCGGGGAAGACCCCCTCGTCCTCGGCCGTGTGGTGGCGGGTGAGGGCGGAGCAGAACGCGAGGCAGTGGGCCCGTAGCTCGCGGGGGCGCTCCCCGCCTGCGGCGAGCTGCGCGGCCACCTCCTCGCGGAGGCGGGTCAGCTCCTCGCGGAGGTAGAGGTGGACGTCGACGAGTTGGTTGCCGAAGGCCGTGAGGCGGTCGGCCGGTTCGCGGATGGCGGACATGCCCGCATCGTAGGGCGGCGGGCATGTCCCCTCCGGGTCCTGCTGACGGACGGGGGACGCGTCAGGGCGTCAGGGTGTGAGGGCGTCTGGACGTCAGGCGGTGAAGATCTCCACCAACGACCAGAGGGCGAGTGCCGCCATGCACACGCCGCCGATGCGCTGGACGGTTTTCAGCGGGACGCGCTTGGCGATGAAGCGGCCGGCGACGAGCGCGAGGGCCGAGACGCTCATCAGGGCGGCGGCGGAACCGATCGCGGTCGACCAGGTGCCGTTGGTGGCGGCGAGGTTGGCCGTGGTGATCTGGGTCAGGTCGCCCCACTCGCTGATGAACACGGCCATGAACGCCGTGGAGTAGACGGGCCAGAAGCCGGTCACCGTCTTGCCGCCGGCGTCCTCCTCGCCCTCGTCGTCCCCGCCGCGCAGCAGCATGAACGCGCCGAAGCCGAACATCAGGGCCGACACGAGCTTGACGGACCAGCCGGGGAGGAGGCCGAGCAGGCTTCCGGCGCCGACGGCGATGGCCACGTGGACGATGAACGCGGTGGAGGTGCCGAACCAGACGTACAGCGGACGCATGCGCGTGCCCATGGCGAGCGACGCGAACATCGTCTTGTCGGGAAGTTCGGCGAGGAAGATCAGCCCGAAGGCGGTGATGATCGCCAAGGGGTCGAGGTGCATACCGGGGCTCTCTGCTCGGACCGGACCCGGGCCCGGCACGGCGCCTCGAAGGGCGGCGGGAGGACCACTCGGCCCGGCATGACGGACCACGCCCACAGGGATGCGGACGTGACGTACTGCCTGGCCGAAGGTCTCGCCCGCCCGCGCTTCCGCACGGACCCGGTCACCGGGAACCCGGAGGTTCCAGTGTGTCGACGACCGGTTCGCAGGGCTACTCCCCTTCGCTGCGGATCAGTGTAACGGACCTGTGGGGGCGATCAAGGTAGACAGTGTCTACGAAGTGGGGTAGACAGTGTCTACCTTGATCGACTGGACAGGTGCCATGACTGCAGACCCCCACTCCCCGGAGACCGGACTCCGCGACCGGCTCGTCCGCACCGGTGTCGACCTCGTCGACGCGGAGGGCGTCCACGCCCTCTCGCTGCGCGAGATCGCCCGCCGCGCCGGTGTCTCCCACGGCGCGCCCCGCCGCTACTTCCCGACCCATCTCGACCTGCTCTCCGCCATCGCCCGCGAGGGGTTCCACGAGCTCGGCGCCCAGGTGCGGGCCGTGACCGAGGGCGAACCGCGCGTCCGGATCGCGGCCCTGGCCCGCGCCTACCTCGACTTCGCGCACACCCGCGGCGGGATGTACGAGCTGATGTTCCGTCACGACCTGCTGGAGAGCGGCCGGCTCGGCCTGCGCGACACCAGCCTCCCGCTCTTCGCCCACCTCGCCGAGCTCGTCGCCCTGGCCCGCCCGGACGCCGCCGACCCCGTCCTGACCACCGGCGCCCTGTGGGCCAACCTCCACGGCATCGCCCAGCTCCGGCGCTGGGGCAGCCTCCGCCTCGCGACCGGCACGGACGACGTGGCGCCGCTGCTCGCCGCCGCGCTCGACGCCCACCTCGGACCGGCGGCCGGACGGCCCGGCCCCCCCGCCGGTCCGGCCTCCGCAGCCGTGGGCGGCGGGCGATGAGCGGGCGTCGCGGCGGCCTCCCCGCGCTCCACCGCCCCCTCGCCCTCACCTGCAGCGTCGTCGGCGCCGCCGTCGTCGCGCTCGACGGGACCGTGCTCACCATCGCCCAGCCCGCGCTCCAGGCGGACCTCGGCGCCGACACCGGGCAGGTGCAGTGGACCAGCACCGGCTACCTCGTCGCCGTCGCCGGCCTCCTGGTCTTCGCCGGCCGGCTCGGGGACCGCTACGGGCATCGTCGGATCTTCGCGCTCGGCTGCCTCGGTTTCGCCGGCGCGTCCGCCGGAATCGCCGTCGCACCCGGGATCGGCTGGGTCGTCGCGCTGCGCGTCCTCCAGGGCGTCGCCGGCGCGCTGCTGCAGCCCGCCACCCTGGGGATGCTGCGCGCCGCGTATCCGGCCGAGCGGCTCGGCATGCCCGTCGCGCTGCGCACCAGCGCCATCGGCCTGGCGGCCGCCGGCGGGCCGCTGGTCGGCGGGCTGCTCGTCGACGTCCACGGCTGGCGGGCCGTGTTCCTGATCGGCGTGCCGCCGACCCTGGCGATCGCGCTGCTGTGCCTCGCCGTGCCCGAACCGCCCCGGGCGGCGACGCGGGGCGGAGCCGGTGCGCTCGACCTGCCGGGCGCCTGTCTGCTCGGCCTCGCCCTCGCCTGCCTCGTGCACGGGATCGTCCGAGGGCCCGCCGCCGGCGCCGCGCCCTCCCTCGTCCTCGCGGTGCTCGCCGCCAGTGCCTTCGTCGGGCACGAGCGGCGCGCCCCGCAGCCGCTGCTGCCCCCGGACATGCTGCGGCCCGGCCCGGTCGCCGCCGGTCTCGCCGCCCTCCTCGCCGTGTCGGCCGCGCTCTCCGGCACCCTGTTCACGGCCACGTACCTGCTCCAGGACACCCTCGGCCTCGGCCCGCTCCCCACCGCCCTGCGGATGGTGCCGCTCGCCCTGCTCATGATCGCCGGGGCGCCGCTCAGCGTCCTGATCAAGAAGCGCGTCGGCGCGCGGGCCACCGCCACCGGCGGCGCCGTCCTGCTCGCCGTGGGCGTCCTGCTGCTCGCCCGGCCCGAGGTGACCGCCTCCGCGCTCGCCACCGGCGGCTGCGCCGCGCTGATCGGCGCCGGGTTCGGGGCCGTCATGGTGACCGCCACCTCCGTGGTCGTGCACCACGCGGCGGAGGAGCACGCCGGGGTCGCCGGCGGGCTCCAGCAGACCGCGATGAACACCGGCCCGGTCATCGGCGTCGCGCTGGCGACCCTGCTGTTCCCCTCCGGCACAGCCCTGCCCGCCCTCGCCGCCGTCGGAGCGCTCGCCGTCCCGGCAGCCCTCCGCCTGCCGGGCGCGCCGAGCCGGGAGCACGGCCCCCGACCGCGGGTCGCGGACACGCCAGCGGGGCCGTAACGCCCACACATCGTGCGGATCCGTACGTACGATCACGGAATGCCCACCGGTGGTCACCGCCTCCCCGCCGCGACGGGGACGCGCGCCCAGTTCAACCTCGGCCTCGCGCTGCCCGTCCTGGCCCTCGCCCTCGTGGTGATCGCCGACCTGATCAACTCGGAGGGGCAGCACTTCGACCGCCTCCTGGTCATCGGCCCGGCGCTCGCCGCCATCACCTGGAGCGAGCGCGGCACCCTCGCGATCGGGCTGCTCGCCATGGTGCTGAGGGTGTTCCTGGGCATGGCGCAGGGAGATCCCGCCACGGACGTCGTCGCGGCCGAACTGGTGCTGGCCGCCGTCACCCTCGCGGCCCTCTGGGTCAGTCGGGCCCGCACCCGCTACGAACGCGACCTGAGCGAGGTGACCGCGGTCGCCGAGGTCGTCCAGCGGGTGCTGCTGCGCCCGCTGGCGCCCCGCCTCGGCTCGGTCGAACTCCACCTCCTGTACGTCTCCGCCGCGGCGAAGGCCCGGATCGGCGGCGACTTCTACGAGGCCGTACGGGTCCCGGGCGCCGTGCGCGTCATGCTCGGCGACGTCCAGGGCAAGGGCCTCGGCGCGGTCGAGACGGCCGCCGTGCTGCTCGGCGCCTACCGCGCAGCCGTCACCGAGGCCCCCGATCTCGCGGCCCTCGCCGACCGCCTCGAAGAGGGTCTGCAGCGCTACGGCGCCTGGGACCCCGACTCCGACGCCGCCGAACGCTTCGCCACCGTCCTCCTGCTGGAACTGCCCGACGACCGCGACCTCGTACGCCTGCTGAGCTGCGGCCACCCGGCGCCGCTGCTCCAGCACGCGGGCCGGGTGCGCGCCGTCCCCTTCGCGGACCCCTCCCTGCCCGTCAACCTCGCGGGACTGTGCGCCTCCCGGCACCACGTGGAAGAGGCGCCCTTCGGGCCGGGGGACCGCCTCCTGCTGTTCACCGACGGGGTGAGCGAGACCCGGGACCGGGCCGGTGACTTCTACCCCCTCGAGGAACGGCTGCGCGGCTGGGCGGACGAGCCCGGGAGCCGGGTCCTGAACCTCCTCCACCAGGACCTCGGGCTCTACAGTGCGGACGGTCTCGACGACGACGTGGCCGCCGTGCTCGTGGTGCGCCCGCCGGAACCGGCCGCCGTGCGCGGGCCGGACGCCCTGCCCTAGGGGACGTCTCGGGCCCCGGCCCGCTGCTGCACGTGCGAAACCGGGCTATCGGTGTCCCCGCCGTCCCGTTCGGGTGTCTCGCGCGCCCTTCATGCGCCCTCTGGTGGCTCCTTCCGCCATGGGCCGGGCATGCTGACCGCGCGTCGGCCGTCCGCGATGCGGACGCGTCGCGCCGCGGCCCGGTCAGGCCACCGGGGCGAGGTCCAGGTGCTCCCGCAGCGTGCGGCCCGTGTACGCCGTCCGATACGCCCCGCGCTCCTGGAGGGCCGGAACCAGGAGGTCCACGATGTCGTCCAGACCGTCCGGGATCAGATACGGCGAGATGTTGAACCCGTCGACCGCGCCGTGCCGGGCGAAGCGCGTGAACTTCTCGGCGAGACCCGACGGCGTGCCCACGTGCCCGCGCTGCGGCCCCAGTTCGATGACCGTCTCCCGCAGCGACCAGCCGTTGGCCTCCGCCTTCGCCCGCCATTCGGCGACCACCGTCCGCGGATCGGCGATCCGCGACGAGCCGAACGCCCCGGTGTTCTCCAGGACCACCGGGTCCTCCGAAGGCAGCGGCCCGTCCGCGTCCCGGTCGGACAGGTCGATGTTCCACAGCCGGGCCGCGACGGCCAGGGCCGTCGCCGGGGTGACCTGCTCGAGCCGCACCCAGCGCGCCTTCTCCTCGGCCTCCTTCTCCGTCGCCCCGATGATGATCTCGGTGCCCGGCAGGATCCGCAGCGCGTCCTCGGCCCGCCCGGCCGCGCGCAGCCGGCGCCGGATGTCCCCGGCGAACGCCAGCGCGTCGTCGAAGTCCTGGCCGTGGGCGGAGAAGATGACGTCGGCGTTGCGCGCCGCGAAGTCCCGGCCGTCGGGCGAGTCGCCCGCCTGGAAGATCACCGGATGCCCCTGCGGGCTCCGCGGCAGCGTCGGTGCCAGGTCCACGTCGAAGTGCGGGCCGGCGGCCCGCACCCGGCCGATCGTGCCCGGCACCGACCAGGTGCGGGCGTCGACGGAGTCGGCCACCGCGCCGTCCGCCCAGCCGTCCCAGACCGCGCGGGCCAGGGTGAGGAAGTCCTCGGCGCGCCGGTAGCGGTCCGCGTGGTCGAGGAAGCCGCCGCGCCGGAAGTTGGCGCCGGTCCAGGCGTTGTCGGTGGTGACGACGTTCCAGCCGGCCCGGCCCTCCGACAACAGGTCGAGGCCGGCGAGCCGGCGGGCGAGGTCGACCGGCTCGTTGAACGTCGTGTTGGACGTCGAGACCAGACCGATCCGGCGGGTGACGGCGGCCAGTGCGGACAGCTGGGCGAGGGAGTCGGGACGTCCGGCGACGTCCAGCTCGTGGATCTCGCCGCCGGTCTCGCGCAGCCGCAGTCCGTCGCCGAGGAAGAAGGCGTCGAAGAGCCCGCGTTCGGCCGTCTGCGCGACCCGGCGGAAGGAGGCCGGGTCGATCTGCGAGCCGCTCTCCGGATGGGACCAGATCGTCCAGTGGTTGACGCCTTGGAAGAAGACGCCGAAGTGCAGCTGGGCGTCGGGGCGAGGAACGTCGTGCGGGTCGGTGGCGGTCATCGGTTCTCCTCCCGGGCGGGCGTGGGGGTGGCCGCGGTGGTGGCGGTGGCGGTGGCGGTGGCGAAGCGGCTTTCGGGGCGGGGGAGCCCGAGGGAGGTGCGGAGCGTCGTACCCGGCAGCGGGCGCGCGGCCACCCGCCGGACGAACAGCTCGGGCAGGACCAGACGGGAGAGGACCCCCAGGTCCTCGTCGAGCACCAGCGGGTGCAGCCGCACTCCGTCGACCAGAACGCTCAACTCCTCCAGGAGGGCGACGAGCCCCTGGGCGGAGCCGGTGTAGCGCAGCCGGCCGGGCGGCCGGCCCGGCGCGGAGTCCCAGGACGAGAACCGGTCAAGATCGGCGATCCGCTCGGCGGCCGACTCGCCCGGCGTGTCCAGGGCCACCTCGATCTCGGCGAAGGCGAGCGGCGCGCCGGAGGCGGCGGCGGCCCGCCCGAGCAGCGCGGGGGAGGAGCCCTCGACGAGCGCGACGTCGACGAGCTCCGGGGGGACGAGCCCCTTGGGGGCGAGGACCACCGGCCTGCCCTGCGGCGGGCGGGGCACGATCGCCGGGCCCTTCACGCTGTACTCCTCGCCCGTGAAGTCGATGTAGTGCAGGCGCCCGCCGTCCAGGTAGCGGCTTGTGGCGACCGAGCGGATGACGGCGTCGTCCTCCCACGAGTCCCACAGGTCGCGCACCACCCGCAGCCCGTCCACCGCCTCGCGGCGCAGGCCCTGCTCGCCCTCGACCCGGGGCCTGCCCCAGGCGCGGGCGGCCTCCGGGGCGTCCTCCACCCCGACGACCCAACCGGCCCGGCCCACCGAGACGTGGTCGAGCGAGGCCAGGCGGGTGGAGACGTGGAACGGCTCCGCGTAGGTGGTCGCGACCACCGGGGCCACCCCGATCACGCTCGTCGAGGCGGCGATGAACGCCGCCCGCTCCACCGCGCCGAGCCGGCCCGCGGGACCGCCCGACGCGGCGGAGCCGGGTGGCAGGACGTCGTCGTCCAGGGTGACCAGGGTGAAGCCGGAATTCTCGGCGACGGCCGCGACCTTGGCGACCCGACGGGGGGTCAGCAGCGCTCCCGGCGCGTGAGCGGACCGGCGCCAGGCGGCCGGGTGGGCACCGTCACCGTCGATCTCGACGGCGAGGTGCAGGGCGGGGTGAGGCATGGAGGTCCTTCCGAACGTGTGGGGCGGCACGGCGGGCCGACGGCACGGCGGCGACAGGGCGACCCGGCCGCGCCGGGTGACACGACGCGGTGGTGCTGCGGCGACCGGACGGGCACAGCGGTGCGGCGACGTCACGGCACGGCGAGCAGCAGCCGTGGCGCCCGACGGCGGGTCAGCGGATGTGCGGCATGCGACGACCCGTCACCGCGGCGCGGGCGCGCGGCGGGGGGTGGGGTCAGCGGTGCGCGGAAGGACAGATGGCGGAGGCGGTGCGGCAGAAGTCGACATGCCGCCGGCAGCTCAGCAGCGCCCCCGTCGGCACGGCACGACGGCCACGGCGCTGCGCGGCGATCGGTGCGTGCACGGGAGCCTCCACGGGTCCGGAAGGGAACGCCCCACCTTAGGCAGGGCCGGTTCCACCGTGTCAAGGGACGCCGGGGTGGCGTGAGGAAGGGAACTCCGGGCGTCAGGAGGGGGGTTCGGCCGGTGGGCGCCCCGAGGCGCCGACGCCTGCCTGCGGCACGCCCGGGCCCCCCGGCGGCCCGCCGCCGGCCGGGCTCCCGGCGGCCCGGAGCCGCGCGGGGGAGGCCCGGCGGGGTCCGCAGCCCAGGCCTGACGTGGGTGGGGGCGGGGCTCAGCCGCGGTACGGGGTGTTGGCCTCCGCCCAGTCGGCCAGCGCCCGGGCGCACTCGGCGACCGACTCGCGCCAGCTGCGGGCGGCGCCCTCGCCGGCCTCGTCGCTCACGTGCTTGACGATCCGCAGCGGGACCCCGGCGAGGGCGGCGGCGGTCGCGAGGGCGTACCCCTCCATGTCCACCAGGGCCGCCCGCAGCGCGAGCCGCTCCCGCGCGGTTTCGTCCGCGATGAACGCGTCGCCGGTCGCGAGGACCACGTCGCCGCCTTCCCGCAGAGCGATCGGCGCCCCGTACGTCTCGCCGGTGAGAGTCGCCAGCAGCTCGCCGTCGAGGTCGTGCTGGATCACCGTGCCGACGACGTGGGTGCCCGTCCAGCCGGGCCGCAGCGCGCCCGCCGTGCCCAGGTTGACGATCTCGGAGGGCCGCGGACCGCGGGCGAGGACCGAGGCGAGTGCCGTCGCGGCGTTGACCTTGCCCATGCCGGTCAGGAGCACCGGCAGGTCGGTGTCGAGGTGCTGCGCCTCCTCCTTGACCGCCAGGACGAGCAGGGGACGGCCGACCGTGATCTCACCCAAGAGTTCCATGCGGGCCACGCTACCCGGTACGACGCGGTCCGCCCTGATCAGGCCGCTCAGACCGGGAGCAGCCGGCCGATGAGCTCGGCGAGCTGTCCCGCGTTGCGGCAGGGGCGCATGTCGACCAGTTCGGCGTAGGCGTGGGCGACGGAGTCGCCGGTGGACCACAGCGCGGGCTGTTCCGGGTTCAGCCAGTACACCCGGCGGGCCCGGTCCGCGACGGACTTCAGCGCGGGCAGGTTCGGGTCGCTGCGGTTGGTGCGGGCGTCGCCGAGGACGAACACGACGGTCCGGGGGCTGAGCGCGTCGGCGTAGCGCTCGGCGAACTCGCCGAGCGCCGTCCCGTAGTCGCTCTGCCCGTGCCAGCCGGTCAGCGTCGCCTCGGCGAGGATCCGCTCGCCGAGCCCCGCCGGGTCCGCCCGGCCGCGCGCCACCAGGTCCGTGACCTCGTCGACCCGGTTGACGAAAGCGAACACCCGTACCCGGCTGAACTGGTCGTGCAGCGCCTGCACGAGCAGCATCGTGAAGTGCGCGAAGCCCGCGACCGAGCCGGACACGTCGCAGAGCAGGACCAGCTCGGGCCGCCCGGGGCGCCGCCGTCGCAGCACCGGCCGCACCGGCACGCCCCCGGTCGACAGCGAACGCCGCAGGGTGCGCCGCAGGTCGATCTCACCGCGCGACGCACGGCGGCGGCGCGCGGCGAGCCGGGTCGCGAGCTTGCGCGCCAGCGGCCGTACCGTGCGCCTCAGCTCCTCCAGCTGCTCCCGTCCGGCGAGCAGGAAGTCGACCCGGTCCGGTGTCGCGGCGACGGCCCGCCGGGCCACCTGGTCGCGGCCCTGGCGCAACGCCACCCGGCGGCGCGCCTCGGTCCGTACGCGCTCCCGGAAGTCCTCGATGCGCCGCCGGATCTCGTCGTCGGTGAGCCGGTCGCCGAACTCCGGCTCGCGCCCGCCGCCGCCCTCCCGCAGCGCCGCGCGGATCCGGGCCAGCAGGGTCTCGGGGCGCAGCCGGGACAGGGTCTGGTACGAGGACCAGCCGTCCGAGCCGGGCGTCGCGCCGAACCCGCCGAGCGCGCCCACGGCCTCGCCGGCCAGCACCGTCAGCGCGGATTCGTCGGCCGCGGCGAGGGCGGCGGCCAGCCGGTCGCGCAGGTCGGCGAGGGCGGCCGCCGGATCGTCCTCGGGCGGCCCCGGCTCCTGCTCCTGCGTCCGCCCCTCGACGAGCGGGAAGTACAGGTCGAAGACCCGGTCGAACACCCGCCGCTGGCCCTCGCCGTGCAGCAGCGTCGCGGCGAGCGCCTCCCGCATCCGCTGCCGGTCGTCGAAGCCCACCGCCTCCAGGGCGAGGCCGGCGTCGACGGTCTCGCCGGTGCCGATGCGCAGGCCGTGCGCCCGCAGCGCCCGGACGAGACCGGTGACCCGATCGGCCGTGCCGGCCGGCTCCGGGCCGCTGGGGAGGGAGTTCACACCGCGTCCAGGTCGAGCTTGGCGGCCGCCGTCCGGATGTCCTCCTGATGCTTGAGGATGACCCCCAGACTGCCGCGTACGACCTCCTCGGAGAGGGTGTCCGCGCCGAGCGCGAGCAGCGTGCGGGCCCAGTCGACGGTCTCGGCCACCGACGGCGCCTTCCGCAGGTCCATCGCGCGCAGCGCCCCCACCACCCGCACCACGGAGGCGGCCAGCGCCTCGTCGATGCCGGGCACCTTGCTCCGGACGATCCGGCGCTCCAGCTCCTCCTCGGGGAATCCGATGTGGAGGAACAGACAGCGGCGGCGGAGCGCCTCGGAGAGCTCGCGGCTCGCGTTGGAGGTGAGGACCACGAAGGGCCGCTGGGTGGCGGTGATGGTGCCGAGCTCGGGCACGGTCACCTGGAAGTCGCTGAGGACCTCCAGGAGCAGCCCCTCGACCTCCACGTCGGCCTTGTCGGTCTCGTCGACGAGCAGCACGGTCGGCTCGTCGGAGCGGATCGCGGTGAGCAGGGGGCGCGGGAGCAGGAACTCCTCGCCGAAGATGTCGGTGCGCGTCTCGTCCCAGCTCTCGTCGCGGCCCGCGGTGATCCGCAGCAGCTGCTTGGCGTGGTTCCACTCGTAGAGCGCACGGGCCTCGTCGACGCCCTCGTAGCACTGGAGCCGGACCAGCCGCGCCCCGGCGACCTCGGCGACCGCCTTGGCGAGCTCCGTCTTGCCGACTCCGGCGGGTCCCTCGACGAGCAGCGGCTTGCCCAGCCGGTCGGCGAGGAACACCGTGGTGGCGACGGCGGGCGAGGCGAGATAGCCGGCGGCGGCGAGCCGTGCGGCGACGTCGTCGACGGAGCTGAAGTGACCGGTCGTCATGTGAAGGTCCCCCCGGAGCGCGCTTTGGTTACCCGCCAGTAGTCGCAGCGTACCGTCCGGCGCGGGCCCCGGCACGGCTCAGCGGCACAACGAGACGATCTCGTCTTCACGACCCGGGAACCCACCGCGTCCGCCAGCCGCCGACGGCCCCGGAGCTCCGCAGGCCAGGGCCTCACGGAGGGTGACCTGTTGCTGGTCCGGGGGGTGCCGCGCGCGGGTCGGGCGGGCCGCTGATGGAATGGGGGTGAGCGGAACGGTGGTGGAGGCGCGGTGTCGGAACGAACGGGGGAGCGGTCCTTGCAGGAGGGGGAGTACGAGGCCGTCCTCGCCAGGATCGACGCCCTGGAGCACGCCGCCATGGAGATAGGCACCCGGCTCGACGAACGGACCGTCTGCGCCGAACTGGCCGGATTCCTGGTGCGCCGGGTGGCCGACGCCGCGGCCGTCGACATCCTCGTGCCGGACGGCGCCGAGCCCGGTGCCGGTGCCGTTCACGGCCCTGGCTCCGGCCCTGCTCACGGGACCTCCGTCGTGGCCGGGGCGGGCGCGCTTCTGGACGGATCAGGCGGCGCCGGCGAGCGCCCCGGCGCCCAGGTACTGAAGCTGGCGCTGGTGACGGGGGACGGCGAGGAGCTGGGCCGGGTACGGGCGGCCCGGGCCTCCGGAGGGTTCTCCACGCACGAGTCGGCCGTGGTCGCGCACGCGACGCGGCTCGCCGGCCTCCATCTCGGCCACGCGCGCCGGCTCGCCGCCACCGAGGCCACCGCCCTGCACCTGCAGCGCGCCCTGGTCGCCGAACCCGGCCGCCCGCACCCCAATCTGGAGATCGCCGGCCGCTACCTTCCCGCCGGCCCGCGCACGCTGGTCGGCGGCGACTGGTTCGAGACCGTACGGCTCCACTTCGGGCGCAGCCTGCTGGTGGTGGGGGACGTCATGGGGCACGGCCTGGACGCGGCCGTGGACATGAACGCCTACCGCACCGCGCTGCGCGAGGTGGCCGGCACCGACCTGCCACCGCACCGGGTGCTGCGTCAACTCGACGCCGTCGTGGCCGAGGACGAGGGCCGACGCCCCGCGACCTGTCTGCTGATCCAGGTCGATCCGGCCCGTTCGACGGCCACCTTCGCCAGCGCCGGGCACCTCCCGCCGGTCGTGTTCGCCGCCGACGGCTCGGCCGAACTCGTCGACCTGCCCGTGGGGCCGCCCCTGGGCACCGGGCTCGGGGGCTACGAACCGGAGGTCCGCACCCTCGGCCCGGCGGACACCCTGCTGCTCTTCACGGACGGGCTCGTCGAGCGGCGCGGCGAGGACATCGACGTGTCGCTGGCCCGGCTCGCCGCGCTGCGACTGGCGCCGGGTTCGGGGCCGGAGGCGGTCGTCGACGAGGTGCTGCGGCGGCTGGACGCGCGCACCGCCGAGGACGACGTCGCGGTGCTCGCGGCACGGGTCCGTGAACGCCCCGTGGCGTGAAGCGAGTCGGCGGTTTCACGCCAAGGCGGGATTGTTTCGGCAGGACGCTTGTGCAGGCCCTCTCGGCGCGGCACGCTCCTCGTATGAACACAGCCAGGCACGCCAGTGAACGCCTGATGAGCTGGCCCTCGCTGATCGCCGGACGGGCTCCGTGCGGCGCTGAGCTCGGCCTGCGCACCGCGACGCAGGAGATCGTGCACTTCCACGGTGAGCACGAGGCCGAGGTCCATCTGACCCGCGCCATGATCGCCCGACTCCGACCGGCCCTCCTGGGGTCGAGCGCGGTGCGCCTGCGCGCCGGCTCCGGGTGGGTGACGGTCCGTCTGGACATGGGCTCGGACATCGACCTGCTCGCCACCCTGGTGAGCGCCGCCCTCCAGGCCACCGGAGCCCCGTACCCCGCCGACGACCTGGCGCCCGACCACTGCACCAGGACGGGGCGCCCCTTCGTCTGCTCGTGATCCGACGCCGACCCGATCCTGACGTGGACCGGAACCGGCCCTGCTCGGGGCCGGACGGTCTCAGCCCAGCGGGAAGAGCATGCAGGTGCTCGTCGCGTGTCCGAGCAGGCGGTCCTGGTCGTCGTACAGGCCCGCCTCGGCCAGCGCCGTGCGCTTGCCGGCGCTGAGGACCGTGCCGATCGCGCGCACCTTTCCCGTGTGCATCGTGATCGGGCGCAGGAAGCGCGTCGACAGGTCGAGCGAGGTGTACCCCATGCCCCGGGGCAGCGTGGTGTGGACCGCGCAGCCGGCCGCCGAGTCGAGCAGGGTCGCGTAGACCCCGCCGTGCACGCTGCCGATCGGGTTGTAGTGCTCCTCGCCCGGCTCGAAGGAGAACACCGCTCGCCCGTGCTCGACCTCGTCGAGGCCGAAGCCGAGCAGCGCTCCGATCGGGGGCCCCGGGAGGCGCCCCGCGATCAGCTCGCGGAGGAAGTCGAGACCGGCCATGCCCGCGGCGGCCTCGGCGGTGGCCGTCGCATCGTTCCAGTGCACCGTCCGTGTCCGCTCCATCACCGGTTTCCCTCCGTTCGGGGCATCCGCCCGCCATCTGACTTCGAAGATCGAAGCTAGATGTCCGGTCGGCTGACTGTCAATGCCGTAGTCAGCTGTCTACAGTGTGACGATGGACTACCTCGACATGGACACCGAGAACTGCCCGGTCCGCCGCGCGCTCGACCTGGTGGGCGAGAAGTGGTCCCTGCTCATCCTGCGGGACGCCTTCAACGGGGTGCGCCGCTACGACGACTTCCGCCGCCACATCGGACTCTCCGAGGCCGTCCTCGCCGACCGGCTCCGCAAGCTCGTCGCCGCCGGGGTGCTGCGCGTCGAGCCCTACCAGGAGCCCGGAGCCCGCACCCGCTCCCAGTACCGCCTCACCCCCAAGGGGCGCGACCTGTGGCCGGTCCTGCTCGCCCTGAAGCAGTGGGGCGACACCCACGCCGGAGACCCCGCGGGCACCCCCCTCGACATCCGGCACGCCGACTGCGGCGCCCCGGTCCGCGTCGAGGTCGTCTGCACCGGCGACGAGCACGCCACCCTCAGCCCGTACGAGGTGACCGTCCGGTCCGGTCCCGCGGCGCGCCCCCGGCACACCTGAGCCGCGGCCCGTGCACCCGTTCGGCCGCATGTCGGGCGGGTTCGGCCGGTCGGCGGGGTACTCGACGAGGCATGCCCCCCACTTCCGGTGCTCCGCACGACGGTGCCCCCAGCGAGCACGGCCACTGGTTCCACCGGCTCCACGAGCGGATCCTCACCTCCCCGGTCGGACTCGCCTGGAACCGGGGGCGCGAGATGGAACTCATGCACCGCGCCATGGGGTTCGCCGCTCTCAGCCTGCTCACCCTCGTCCCGCTCCTGATCGTGATCGCCGCCGCCGACCTCGCCAGCGGCCAGGGCTTCGCCCGCTGGCTCGTCCAGGGCCTCGGCGTCTCCGAGGTCTCGGAGGAGGAGGTCGAACGCCTCTTCGGTCAGCCGGGGGCGGCACTCCAGCGCACCACCGCCTTCGGTCTCGCCGCCCTCGCCGCCTTCGGTGTGACCTTCGGATCGGCCGTCCAGACCGGCTACGAACGGGTCTGGGACCTGCCCACCGCCCGCTGGCACACCATGTGGCGCCACGTCGTCTGGCTCGCCGTCCTCGTCGCCGCCCTGCTCCTCTTCGTGGCGACCCCCGCCCCCGAACACGCCTCGGCCGTCGTCACCGGCCTCGTGGCCCTCGGTGACGTCATCGGCACCGGCCTGTTCTTCTGGTGGTCCCAGCGCTTCCTGCTCTGCGGCCGCATCCGCTGGCGCGCCCTGCTGCCCGGAGCCGTCCTCACCTCCCTCGGCCTGCTGGGGCTGCGGATCTTCTCCGCCCTCGTCTTCTCGCCCCTGATCGCCTCGAACGCCGTCACCTACGGCCAGTTCGGCACCGTCCTGGTCCTGCAGTCCTGGCTCGTCGGCGTCGGCTTCGTCGTCTACGGGGGCGCGCTGGTCGGACGGCTCGTCCACGAACAGCTCCTGCTGCGGCGCCTGGACCGGGAGGCCCGGGAACCGGACCGGTTCCCCTGACCGTCACTGGTCCCGGTGCCCCACCGCGAGGATCGCGACCCCGGCCGCGACCAGCGCCCACGTCGCGTACACCAGCCACGCCCCGCCGGCCGTCCACGGGTACGGCACCTCCCAGTTCCCCGTCTGGAGCAGCCGCTGCCAGGCCCTCTCCGGCTGAAGGTGCGCCAGCACCGCCGACCAGTGCCGCTTCTCGCTCGTCACGGCCGGCACCACGAGGAGCAGCACCACGCTCGCCACGATCGACGCGGCGCCGCTGCGCAGCAACGTGCCCAGCGCCAGCCCCACCAGCGCGCTCACCGGGGCGAGCAGGGCCGAGGCGGCCACCGTCCGAACTGCCCCCGGATGGCCGAGGGACAGCCCGATGCCGTGGGCGGACAGGACCGCCTGCGAGGACCAGAACGACACCCCGGCCACCACGCCGCCGAAGCCCGTCGTCGCCACCGCCACCACCAGCGCCTTGGCGGCCATCAGCGAGCGGCGGGCCGGCACGGCGGCGAAGCTCGTACGGATCGAGCCGCTGCCGTACTCGGTGACGACCGCCATCGCGCCCGTCGCCGCCGCCCACAGGATCAGGACCATGGCCGCGTTCCCGGTGAAGGCGTCCCACAGCGCCCGGCCGTCACGGACGAACGCCGCCCGGCTCGCCGCGTCGTACGAGGTCCAGTAGCGGTAGTGGTCCCAGGCCTGGCCCGCGTTGAACGCGACCACGGCCAGCGCACCGAGCAGGAACGACCAGCCGGTCGAGCGCAGCGACCACAGCTTGGACCACTCCGCCGCCACGAGGTCGCGGAAGCGGGCGCGCGGCTCCGTCGGAGCAAGGGCGAGTGCGGTCATCGAAGGTCTCCTGCGGGGTACTCGACGCTGTCGGCGGTCAGCTCCATGAACGCCTCCTCCAGGGAGGCCGTACGTGGCGTCAGCTGGTGCAGCGGGAGCCGGTGGTCGAGCGCGAGGTCGCCGATCCGGGCGGCGCTCAGTCCCGTCACCGTGAGCAGCCCGCTGTCCTCCTCGTGCACCCCGGCGCCCTCCGCGAGCAGCAGCCGGGCCAGCTCCGGTGCGGCCGGCGTGCCGACAGTGACGCTCGCCCGGGTTCCGCGCGAGGCGAAGTCCTTCAGGCTCTCGGCCGCGATCAGCTCACCCCGGCCGACCACCACGAGCTCGTCCGCCGTGTGCTCCATCTCGCTCATCAGGTGGCTGGAGACGAAGACGGTGCGGCCCTCGGCCGCGAGGCGTCGGAACAGGCCGCGCACCCACTTCACGCCCTCCGGGTCGAGCCCGTTGAGCGGCTCGTCGAAGATCAGCACGGGCGGATCGCCGAGCAGCGCCGCCGCGATCCCGAGCCGCTGCCGCATGCCCAGCGAATACCCGCCGACGCGGCGCCGGGCGGCGTCGGTGAGCCCCACCTCGTCGAGGACCTCGTCCACCCGGGACGGCGCGATCCGGTTGGAGCGCGCGAGGACCCCGAGGTGTGCCCGGGCCGTGCGGCCGCCGTGCACGTCGCCGGCGTCGAGCAGCGCGCCGACGTGCCGCAGTCCCCGGGGCCGGTCGCGGAACGGCCGGCCGGAGACCGTCACCGAACCGGAGGTCGGGGTGTGCAGCCCGAGGACCATCCGCAGTGTGGTGCTCTTGCCCGCGCCGTTCGGCCCGAGGAAACCCGTGACCCGGCCCGGACGGACCGTGAAGTCGAGCGAGTTCACGGCGATCGTGGCGCCGTAGCGCTTGGTGAGGTCCCTGACTTCGATCATGACTCCACGGTGTCGTGGGCGCCGTGTCTCCCGCATCGGACGGGGGGTGACAATGCGGCCCGCCGGGTGTCATCCCGGGAGGTAGCTCGGAGGTAGCTCCGCGCAGGCCGGGGCGGTGGCCGCCGTCGAGCGGTCACCGCCCCGCGGGAGGGCGGGCTCACCTGCGGCAGACGGGCGCGGGGTGGGCGACGTCGAGCACGAAGCGCTCGGGGGAGTGCAGCACGAAGGTCTTGTAGAAGGGCTTGCTGTGGAAGGCGGCTCCGATGGTGACCACGCCCTCGAAGTCGCCGGTGAGCGCGACGCCCTTGAGTGCGGGCAGGTGGATCCTGACCAGCCGGGGTCCCTTGTAGACGGACTGGCCCGACTCGTTGTGGGCGGCGGCGGGCGAGAGCCTGATCTCCAGGAAGTACTTCCCGGCGAGCGGCACCTTGTTGCCCGAGCCGTCGTAGCGCAGCTCCTTCACCGGCTTGACGGCGACCGGGGGCATCGTGCCCCGGACGTCGATCACGAGTCGGTCGAAGGTGGGGTGCCCGCCCCAGCGGACGTTGACGACCTGGGCCGTGGCCGGTGGGGTCGTACGGGACGGGGCGGACGCGGCGCCCGCGGGGATCGTGGCGCCGATCCCGCCGGCGAGAAGGATGCCCGCGGCCGTGGCCGCGAGGGTCTGTCGGTGAAGCATGGCGTCCCCCGGACTCTCTGCGATGGGGACAGTGGTGTCACTAGGGAAGACATTTGCGTCGAATGGGCGGTTCCGTCCGGATAGTGCATTCTTTCGCTGTGGCTCAGCAAGCGCGCGCCGGGCGTACGGAAACGCCGCGAGCGCCGCCGTAACCTCAGCCGTCCTCGGTAGTTGACCAGGGCATGAAGAAGCGCAGCATGCTCGCCATCGCCTCCCTCGCGGCAGGCGTCGTCACCGCCCTCGTCACCCCGCCCCCGAACGCCTCCGCCGCGGAGCCCGGCGGCGCGGGACCCGGCGTCACCGGCCTCCTCCAGGAGGACCAGGACGTCACCACCCTGGTGGGCGACACCGCGGAGGGCGCGGGCGGCCTTCCGATCTCGGAGGTCGGCGGCCTGCTCTGACCACCGCCACCCGGACCGCCCGTGCCCCGCACCGCCCCGCCAGGGCCGTGCGGGGCACGTCGTTGCGTCGTCGCCACCCGGGAGGCGGCGGCCCGTGCGCGCGCAGTACCCGGGGAATGACAGGATGTCCCCATGAGCAACAACGTTTACTTCGACATCACCATCAACGACGAGCCGGCCGGCCGCATCGTCTTCAAGCTCTTCGACGACGTCGTCCCGAAGACGGCCCGCAACTTCCGTGAGCTCGCCACCGGCGAGCACGGCTTCGGCTACGCCGGCTCCCCGTTCCACCGCGTCATCCCCAAGTTCATGCTCCAGGGCGGTGACTTCACCAACGAGAACGGCACCGGCGGCAAGAGCATCTACGGCGAGAAGTTCGCGGACGAGAACTTCCAGCTGAAGCACGACCGCCCGTACCTGCTGTCGATGGCGAACGCGGGCCGCAACACCAACGGCTCCCAGTTCTTCATCACCACCATCGTGACCGACTGGCTGGACGGCAAGCACGTCGTCTTCGGCGAGGTCGTCGAGGGCCAGGACGTCGTCGACAAGATCGAGACCCTGGGCACCCCCTCCGGCGCCACCCGCGCCAAGGTCCGCGTCGCCAAGTCCGGCGTCGTCGAGGCCTGATCCGACCGCACGGCCCACGCTACGGCGTCGGCCCACCGCCCCCGTGCCGCACCGGCCCGGGGGCGGTCGCATGCCCGCGCCCCGGCCCTCGCCCGCGCTCAGGCGAAGGCGAACGCGTTGCGCTCCGCCCACGCCGAGAACGGCCGCCCGCCGCGCCCGAGCACGCGTTCCACGTCGGGGCTCACCCGCTGCTCCTCCGCGAACGGCTCGCCGAGCACCGTGAGCATCCCCTCCACGGCCACCTCCGGCAGGAACCGCACCAGCTGCTCCCGGGCCTCGTCCCGCGTCTGTGCCACGAACCGCACCGGCGCGTCCACCGCCCGTGCCAGGGCCGCCACCTGCTCGCGAGGGGTGACGGCCGTCGGACCGGTCAGCACGTACGTGCGCCCGGCGTGCCCGTCCTCGAGCAGCACCGCCGCGGCCACGTCGGCGATGTCGGCCGGGTCGACGACCGGCAGGGCCACGTCGGCGAAGGGAGCCGCCACGGTCCGCGCGGTCCGCACCGCGTCGGCCCACAGGAAGGCGTTCGACGCGAAGCCGGAGGGCCGCAGAACCGTCCACTCCAGTCCGGACCCGCGCACCGCGGCCTCGAACTCCCGCAACGGAGCGTGCGACGCGGAGTCCGGGCGGGTGCCGAGCAGTTGTGAGGACTGCAGGACGAGCCTGCGCACTCCGGCCGCCACGGCGGCGGCCACGATCTCCCGCGGCCGCAGTTCGTCGCCGACCCCGGCGACCAGCAGGAACACGGCGTCGGCGCCCGCGAAAGCGGTCGTCAGCTCCTCCGGCCGTGCGAGGTCGGCGGGCCGGTGCCGCACGCCCTCGGGCAGCGGGGTGGCGCCCGGCCGGCGGCTGACGGCCGTCACGTCCTCGCCGGCCTCGGCCAGCGCCTCCACGAGCAGGCGTCCGACGTTTCCGGTCGCTCCGGTGACCACGATCATGAGGGGGTTCCTTCCAGGAAGACACAGACGAGACAGGAGTCGAGAGAGAGTGGCCCCGGCGGAGCGGAGAGCCTCCGCCGCGGTCACAGCACTCATCCTGGAAGGTGAAGTGGTCATCCTCTGGCCAGTTATGGCAGAGGACGTGGCGGAGGGCTCAGCCGTCCTCCTCGCCGTAGCGGCGCTCGAACTTGGCGATCCGTCCCTCGGTGTCCACGGTCCGCGCCTTGCCCGTGTAGAAGGGGTGGCTCTCGGAGGAGATCTCGACGTCGACCACCGGGTAGGTGGTGCCGTCGTCCCACTCGATCGTCTGGTCGCTGGTCGCCGTGGACCGGGTCAGAAACGCGAACCCGGCGGCACGGTCGCGGAACACCACGGGTCGGTACTCCGGCTGCTTGTCCTGCTGCACATGTCCTCCTCGGACGCCCTGCCAGTCCCCCGGTGCGCCCAGCCTCTCCGGGCACCGCCCCGAGGACCACCGCCGCACGCCCGACCGGGTGACGGCGGCCACCCTGCACCGCATGGCACTGCCCGACGAGATGACCACCCGTTCGGCCGACCCCGGACTCCGGCCGCTCTACCGTCAAGGCCTGCGCGCGCGCACGCGGCCACGCCGAGCTCGGCCCGCTCACCGAGGCGCTGCGCGCGGCCGGGTACGACGAGCCCGTCGTCCTGCGCGCCCTCACCGAGCCGGTGTCCCGGGCGGAGGCCTGCTGGGCCGTGGAGACCCTGGCCGGGCTGCCTCGGGGCAGCCTCGTCAAGCGCTGGTTCGGCCGGAGCCCGCTCGCCGCCGCCGACTCCTGGGAGCTCGGGCTGCGGCTCGATCTCGGCGGGCTCCCCCACGACCCCTCCCTCGCCGTCGAGTCCGAGCTCGACGCCGCGCTGCGCACGGCGGGGATCGGCCGCGCCGAGATCGGCGGGGGCCTTGGCACGACCGGGCCCGACGGCCGCTCCGTACCGGTGGCGACTCTCTACGACCTGCTCGTCCGTGACGACCTGCCCCGCGCCGTGGCGCTCGTCGGCGACGTGCTCGACCGGCATCGGGCCCGGCAGAACGCGGTGCTGCGTCATGACGGACCGGGCGGCGCGACCGTTCCGCTGTGCACGACGCCGGGTTAGGGTTCCGTGCACGGCACCGCTGACGGGCCGTCGCGAACGAAGGGGGAACGTTCATGGCCGCACTGCTCGTGCTGTTCGGCATCCTCGCGGCACTCGCCGTGCTGCTCGTCGTCGTCCTGCTGCGCCGGGGCAACGGCGCCACCGAGGACGCCGAGGGCCTCATCCTGGAGCAGGCCCGCAGGGAACAGGCCCACCTGGACCGTTCGAACTTCTCGTCCGTGGCCGTGCACTCCAGCCTGCCGACGATGACGGACCACCACCACCGCCCCTGAGGCGCCCCGGCCCGCCGTCAGGCGGGGCGCCCGTCCCGGCCCCAGCGCGCCGCGAGGAGCAGCGCGATGTCGTCCGGACGGTCGGGCGCCTGCCGGGCCTCCCGGATCAGGCGGTCGGCGATCTCGGAGAGCGGCGCCGCCCCGGTCGCGGCGAAGGTACGGCGCAGCCGCTCGATGCCCTCGTCGATGTCCGTGTCCGGCCTTTCCACCAGGCCGTCCGTGAACAGCGCGAGGACGTCGCCCGGTTCGAGCCGCAGCCGGGTCTCCGGATACGTGGCCGTGTCGTCGACCCCGAGCACCACACCGCCCGCGAGGTGCGCCACCTCAGTGGAGCCGTCCGCCCGGCGCAGCAGCGGCTGCGGATGCCCGGCCCGGGCCGCCTGCACGCTGCCGGTCGCCGGGTCGAGGACGACGTAGCAGCAGCTGGCGAACTGGCCCGGATCCAGGTCGATCAGCAGCCGGTTCGTTCCCTGCACCACCTCTTCCGGAGGGTGACCGCCCAGCGCGAAGGCCCGGACCGCGCTGCGCAGCTGGCCCATCGTCGCCGCCGCGGCCACGCCGTGGCCCTGCACGTCGCCGATGACCAGGGCGAGGTGCCCGGGGATCGTCTCGACCACGTCGTACCAGTCGCCGCCCACGTCCATCCCCTGCGTGCCCGGCAGGTAGCGGCCCACCGTCTCCACGCCCTCGTACACCGGAAGCCGGTGGGGGAGCAGGGCGTCCTGCAGGCCCCGGGCGAGCGCCGACTCCGAGTCGTAGCGCTGGGCACGCTCCAGGGCCTGGGCGATCAGGCCGGCGAGCGCGGTGAGCACCGTGCGCTCCTCGGCGGTGAAGCCGCGCGGCTTGTCGAAGCCGAGGATGCAGGAGCCCACCGGGCGCCCCGAGGCGATCAGCGGCAGGAAGGCCCGTGCTCCGGTGTGGGCGTCGAGCGGCAGCCCGGGGTAGGCGGCGTGCAGCTGGTCCATGGACTCGAAGAAGAGGGGCCGGCCCGTCGTCAGCGTCTCCACGCCGGGCACCTGGGCACCCAGGCCCACACCGTCGAAGGGCTCCAGGAAGCCCGGTGGGAAGCCGGTCTCCCAGGCCAGGTACAGGTGGCGTTCGCTCAGCAGGTAGATCGCCAGTTGCCGTCCGCCGAAGGCCGGCAGCAGTTCCTCGGTGACCACGGCCGACACCTGGCGCGCCGTCACCGCCTCCGACAGCGCGATGGCGAGGGCCACCGGACGGTACATCGCCGCGGCCCGGCCCTCCGGCGGGGACAGGACGGCGTCGTCGGCGTCGACACGGCCCGGGTGCGGCTGCCCGCCCGGATCGCCCTCCGGGACCAGGACCAGGGTGACCCCGTCCTGCCCCGGGTACAGCGAGACGGACAGCCACGTGCCGCGCCCCGGACGGGCCAGGAAGTGGATCGGCTGGTCCGACAGCAGCGCGCCGCGCAGCTGCTCCTCGTGGTACGGGTGGGCGAACCAGGGCAGCGCCTCCCAGAGCGTCCGCCCGGCGAGCGTGCCGCGCGGCATGCCGAGCAGCGCCTCCGTGGGCTCGTTGACGTAGGTGATCCGCCCGAGCCGGTCGATCGCCAGGATCGCCCGGGGCAGCCGGTCGGTGGCGTCCGAGCCGACGAGTCCGGTGCCGAGGTCCACGAGCGAGCCGGTCAGCAGGTGCCCGCCACGGTCGTTGCCGAGCGGGCGGGCGGTCACCTCCAGGAGGTGCAGCCCGCCGTCCGGGCCCTTCAGCCGGATCCGGCGGGCGGCCGGGCCGCCGGAGGCCTGCCGGGCGAGCGCCCACAGGGCGTAGGTGTCCTCGGGCATCAAGCGGGCGGTCAGCGCCTCGACGGTCCAGGGGAACGGGCTGGTCTCGCCCAGGATGTCCCGGAGCCCTTGGTCCGCCGTGACGATGCCGGTGTCCAGGTTCCAGTCGAAGTAGCCGATCCGCACCGGTGGCCCGGTCCGGGTCGGCAGCTGCACGGACACCGGCTCGCCGGGCCATTCGACGACGGTCCCGTGCGCGCTGAGCTCGGCGAGCGTCACGGCCAGCCGGCGCGCCTCCTGGACCAGATGGCCGCGGTCCCGCGAGTCCACCGACTCGCCGGGGGTCGGGTCGCGCAGCACCACCAGGACGCCGAACCGCTCCCCGCCGCTGATCACGGGGGTGTACAGGGAGGCGAAGGGGAACGGCAGGCTCGCCACCAGCTGGGGGAAGAGCCGCATGGCCTCCTCGACGTTCCCCAGGTGGACCGGCTGCCCCGACCGGTGTGCCTCCGCCACCGGGAACGGCCGGTTCACGTGCATCCGCCACCACGGCCGGAACAGGGAGCCCGGCAGGCCCGCGAGCACGGCGAGCCGCAGCAGCCCCGGCGTCCCCGACCGCAGGTAGACCCCGCCCGCGTATCCGCCCGCCGCCTCGACCGCACGGAGCACCGACTCCGCGAGGACCACTCCCAGCGCGTCGGCCGACGGCCCGTGGGCGGCTGTGTCCCGGGGCGGCGGCCCGGGCTCGGCCGACGGGTCGGGGCCTGCCGCGCCGTGCGAGGTCACACAGCCAGCATGCTCCCGCCCGGAAGGACCACGCATCCGGAGTACAGGCGCGTGAACCACTCTCCGGGGGCATTGACCGCGCCGCGGCCGCTCGCGAGACTCGGTCGTCGGCTGCCGCGGCGGGCTGCAGCCCCACCACCTCGTGACCAGGGGGACTGATGACGGGCCGGGTTCTTCCGTACGACGTACACGGCAGCGGACCGCACCGGGCGCTGGTGCTGCACAACTGGTTCGGCGACCGCACGAGCTTCGCGCCGCTGCGGGACCACCTCGACGACGCCGCGGGGTCCTACGCCTTCCTCGACTGCCGGGGGTACGGTGAGGCGATCGACGCCGAGGGCTCCTACACGATGGAGGAGGTCGCGGCCGACGCCTTCGCCGTCGCCGACGACCTCGGCTGGGACACCTTCTCCGTGGTCGGGCATTCCATGGGCGGCAAGGCGGCCCAGCTGATGCTGCTCGACGCGCCGGAGCGGGTGCGCTCGATCGTCGGGATCTCCCCGGTCTCCGCGGCCGGCTTCCCGCTCGACGCCGACACCTGGGAGCTCTTCGCGGGGGCCGCAGAGAACCCCGGAAACCGCCGGGCCATCATCGACAACACCACCGGGGGCCGGTACGACGACGCCTGGCTCTCCGGTCTGGTGGAGCGCTCCCTGCGGCGTTCCTCGGCCACCGCCTTCCGCGCCTACCTCGACTCCTGGTCCCGCACCGACTTCCACGAGCGGGTCCGCGACAACCCGGCCCCCGTCCTCCTCGTCGTCGGCGCCCACGACCCGGCGCTCGGTGCCGAGGCCATGGAGTCGACCTGGCTGCGCTGGTACCCCAACGCCCGGCTCGCGGTCCTTCCGGAGGCGGGCCACTACGCCCCCGAGGAGACTCCGAAGGCCCTCGCCGACGCCATCGAGGCCTTCCTGGCCGCCTGACGCGCGCCCGCGGCCGCGGCCGGGGACACTGTCCGCAGACGGACGGACCCAGGCCCGGCGGCGGACGGACCCCGGCCGGGCCGCGGGGAGAGGCGGTGTGCAGCGTGATCCTGGCCCTGACGGCGGCGGTGGCCGCCGCCCTGCTCGTCTGCCGTATCGCCCTGCGCGAGCGGCGCAGCCCCGGCACCGCCCGGCGCGCCCTCGCCTTCGTCCACGACCGGCGTGCCCTCGCCGCCGGGGTGTTCGTGGGCCTGCTCCTGGCCGCGCTCGGCTGGCGCGTCTCCGGTCCCGGCGCCCTCGCCTGGGCGGCGCTCGCGGGCGCCCTGGTGGCCGGTCTGAGTACCGCCGCCGAGAACGGCGGCCCCGAGGACTCCGAGAAGCGGGAGCGGTAGCTCCGGAGCCACGGCCCGGGAGCGGTGGCCGGAGACCGGCGATCTTCCGTTGACGAAGGCCCCCTCGGGCGCACGGCGCCCGAGGCGCCCTTCCGTGCCGGACCGTGATCGCAAACAGCACTTTTCAGCCGTAAGTTACCCGGTGGTTTCGCGTGACTTCCCACGAACGCGCCAGTAGAACATGTTCCCATTCACTCCTGAAGTGAGGAACATCACGTGAGTGACAGATCGCTTTCAGCCTCGGCATCCAGAGGTTGGACACGTCGTCGGTTCGTCACTGGAACCGGTTCTCTTCTGGGTGGCCTGGCGCTCGCCGGGCACGCCTCCGCCGCGCACGCGACCCCCGCCGAGGTCGCCGCCGTCTGTGCCCCCGTCCCCAACGGCGCCCGCGTCCCCGCCCTCGTCGTCGGCACCGGATACGGCGGCTCCGTCGCCGCACTCCGGCTCGCCCAGGCAGGCGTCGACGTCCACATGATCGAGATGGGCATGGCCTGGGACACCGCGGGGTCCGACGGCAAGATCTTCGCGAACACCACCAAGCCCGACTACCGCTCCTTCTGGCTGCGTACCCGTACCAAGCAGCCGCTGAGCAACTTCCTCGGCTTCCCGCTCGACAAGGACGTGCCCCTCTACACGGGCATCCTCGACGCCGAGGACTTCGCCGGCATCACCGTCTACCAGGGCCGCGGCGTCGGCGGCGGCTCGCTCGTCAACGGCGGCATGGCCGTCACCCCGCGCCGCGAGGTCTTCCCGTCGCTCCTCCCGACCGTCGACCCCGACGAGATGTACGCCACCTACTACCCGCGCGCCAACGCCGGACTCGGCGTCACGAGCGTGGACCAGGCCTGGTGGGAGAGCGCCGACTGCTACCAGTACGCCCGCGTCGGCCGCAAGCACGCCCAACGCTCCGGCTTCCCCTTCGTCTTCGTGCCCAACGTCTACGACTGGGACTACATGAAGCAGGAGGCCGCCGGGGCCGTGCCCAGGTCCGCCCTCGAGGGCGAGGTCATCTACGGCAACAACCACGGCAAGAAGTCCCTCCAGAAGACCTACCTCGCCCGCGCCGCGGAGACCGGCCGGGTCGCCGTCTCGCCCCTCCACAAGGTCACCGCGGTCACCCCCGCCGCCGGCGGCGGGTACACCGTGACCATCGAGCGCATCGGCACCACCGGCGCCACCGTCGAGACCAAGACGGTCACCGCCGACCGGGTGTTCTTCGCCGCCGGCAGCGTGGGCACCAGCAAGCTGCTCACCCGTCTCAGGGCCACCGGGGCCCTGCCCGCACTCAACGACCGGATCGGCAAGGGCTGGGGCGACAACGGCAACGTCATGTGCGGCCGGGCCAACCACATGTGGGACCCCACCGGCAAGCTCCAGTCCGCCATGCCCACGGCCGGCATCGACAACTGGGACGCCGGCGGCGCCTTCGCGGAGGTCGCCCCGCTGCCCACCGGCATCGAGACCTACGCGTCCTTCTACCTGTCCATCACGAAGACGCCGCACCGAGCCGAGTTCACCTGGAACGCCGCCACCGGACGCGTCGACCTGAACTGGGACCGCGCCTGGAAGCAGACCTCCATCGACGCGGCCAGGACCATCTTCGACAAGATCAACGCCAAGGAGGGGACGATCTACCGCACCGACCTCTTCGGCACGTACAAGATCTGGGGCGACCATCTCACGTACCATCCGCTCGGCGGCGCCGTCCTCGGCAGCGCGACCGACAACTACGGGCGACTGCACGGCTACGACGGCCTGTACGTCATCGACGGCGCACTCATCCCGGGCAGTACGAGCGTCAACCCGTTCGTCACCATCACGGCCCTCGCCGAACGCAACATCGAGAAGATCATCGCGACCGACCTGTAGGACCCCGCGCGGCACGCGAAGGGGGCCGGCCGGGCCACCGCCCGACCGGCCCCTTCCGCGGCTCACTGCGTCGGCAGCACGCAGACCGTGTCGAGCCCGAGCACCCGGTTGAGCCGTCCGAAGGCCAGCCACGAGCCCAGACTCATCGTCAGCTCCACGATCTCCACCTGGGCGTACGCCGCCGTCATCCGCGCCCAGAACTCCTCGTCCAGGCGGTGATGGTCCAGCGCGTACCGCTCCGCGTACTCCGCGGCCAGCCGCGTGCGCTCGTCGAAGGCGTCCGTCGTCCGCCACTCCAGGACGGCGTCCGCGAACTCCTCCTCGACCTTCTCGCCGTCCCGGTCCGTGCGCCAGTCCAGACAGAACCTGCAGCCGTTGATCTGCGCGATCCGCAGCCGAGCCGCCTCGAACTCGCGCAGCCCCAGGGTCGTGTGGGCGTACACGGACAGCGAGAAGTTCGCCGCCGCCATCCCGATCCCGGGCACCATGTCGCCCCATACGTACCCGATCGGCTCCTGCCCCTCGGGAATGTCGATGATCATCGCGGTCTCCTTCCCAGCTTTCCCACCGCCGGGCGCAACGGCACGTCCAGCGCGTCGTACAGCCCCGGCTCCGCCTCCGCGAGCCAGTCCACGGCCCCCACGAGCCGCCCCACGGCGGTCGCGTTCCCGCCCGCCGACCGGTTCTCGCCCTCGTCCGTCGCCTCCACGGTCACCTCGATCCGCGGCCGGCCCTCCACGATCACCCGGTGCGCCCCCGCCCCGTCCGGCGGCACCGGCCAGTCCGGTGCGCAGTCCGGATGGATCCGGGTCACGTGCTCGATCACCAGGAGCGGCTCGCCGTCGACGATCCCCTGCACCTCGAAGCGGACCGCGCCCTGCGTGCCGGCCGCGAACTCGCCCATCGTCCGGGTCCGCACCGTCGCCTCCAGCGGCCGCCGCTCCAGCGTCTCGCGGATCCCGTCGAGCTCGACGCCGAGCGCCCGGGCCATCAGTCGCAGCTGACCGCCCCACACCATCGTCGGCACCGACGGCAGCAGCATCGGCGCCTCGTACTCCATGGGCTGACCCATGCCGACGAGGTACCGGACGGACTCCTCCTGCTCGTACGTCGAGTAGTCGAAGATCTCCTGACAGCGGATCGCCTCCACCGTGCTGCCCAGACCGCTCACGAGCAGCGGCAGCACGTCGTTGCCCCAGCCCGGGTCCACGCCCGAGGCGAAGAGCGACCCGCCGCCCTCCTTCACCGCCGCCAGGACCGGCTCGCGGAACTCCGCGGGCGCGCCCCGATGGTCGTACAGCGGATACAGCGAGGGCGTCACGACGACGGCCCCGGCCCGCACCGCCCGCACCACGTCGGCGAGCGCGTCGTCGGGGCGCATGTCCCCGGACGCCGCGTACACGACGGCGCGCGGCCCCTCGGCCAGGACCGCCTCGACGTCGTCCCGGGCCGCGACCCCCAGCAGGCGCCCGAGCCCGGCGAGCTCGCCCGCGTCGCGGCCGACCTTGGCGGGGTTCGCGACGAGGACGGCCGACAGTTCGAGCGCCGGGTGGGCGTCGACGGCTCGGATCGCCGCGCGCCCGACATTTCCGGTTCCCCACACCACGGTCGGAATCATGCGCGGAGGGTAGCGCCGGGGGCGCGAGGTTCCCAGAGGTGCGACGCCCTAGATCTGACGGATCGTCAGCGACCGTCTCCGTGGAGGTCGGCATATCCCTTCGGGGTCCTCCTCCAAGAGCCTCCGCAGTGCTGCCCTTCCTCGCCGACCGGGGCTCCCGCCGTCATCGGGGGGACGCCAGACGAACCGGAGCCACGGCCCGTCCTCCTCCGCCCGGCCGTCGAAGGTCCCCGGCCGGTGGAGGAACCAGAGGACGGTCGTGTACGGATCGTCGAGGTCGACGCGACAGGCCCGGATCGCGCGTCCCAGCGGGACAGCGACTCCGGCCGGCAGCGCAGCCCCCGGCGATCAGCCGCCCGGCGTCCCGGGCCGGCCAGGACCAGTGGCCGCCGCCGCTCGCTCGGCGGAGCTTCGCGTCGTACGCGGCCGCCTCGAGACGGTAGGCGGGCGGTGCGGCCGCCGGGATGCCGTCCGGACCGTCGGCTACCGCCCCTCCGCCAGCCGCAGCGTCACGAACGGCACCGTGTCGCCCGGCAGGAGGTACCGCTCGGTCTCCTCGAACCCGCGGGCCAGGGCGAAGCGCAGCCCCTCCTCGTTGCTCGCGAGCACCACGGTCTCCACGCCCTCGTCGCTCAGCTCCCGGGCCAGCGCGAGGCCCCGCTCGTACAGGGCCGTGCCGTAGCCGCGTCCCCGGTGCCCGGGCAGGATCCGGGAGATGACGGTCGCGGCCGGGGTCTCCTCGTCCGGCGGGCGGACGGTGGAGCAGCCCACGGCCACCGTGCCCAGGTACGCGACGTCGAGCCGGTTGCGGCCCGCCCGCTCGCGCACGTCGTCCTCGGACAGCGGGGCCGTCGGGATGATCGTGTTGTGGATCAGCCGCCAGTCCGCCAGGAGGACCGGCGAGGCCTCCGGGTCGGCCGGGTCGATGCTCTCGATGCGAAGTTCGCTGCTCAGGTCGCTCACCGGGGCAGGAAACCGCGCCCGCGACGCCCCGTCAACTGCTTTCCCCCGTGGCCCGGACGGGTGAGGCGACGGGTGCCGCGCGACAGGCGCGGGCGCGGACGGGTACGGATGGCCGCATTGCCCCGACCCCCGGAGGTGGCCGGCCCATGCCCGTCCGCAAGGGCACCGCAACGGTGCTCACCTGTGCCCTGTCCGCGGCCCTGGTGCTGACCGGCTGCGGCGCACAGCGACCGTCCGCCGCGTCCGCATCCGCCCCGGCGTCCGCGTCGCCCGAGGCCTCGGTGCCGGAGGGGCGCGACGGCGCGAACCGCGCCCCCGCGCGCCTCCCCGGACTCGGCCCGCGGACCTACGCCCGCATCCCCGACGGCACCACCCAGGCCCTGGTGGTGAGCGGCGACGGCGTCGACGGCAACGTCGCCACGGCCGTCCTCCACGAACGGGACCAGGCCGGCCGGTGGCACCGCGCCGCCGGGCCCTGGACCGGGCACAACGCCCTGCGCGGCTGGACCGACGACCACGTGGCAGGCGATCTGCGGTCGCCCACGGGCGTGTTCCGGATCGGCGACTCCGGCGGCCGGCTGCCGGACCCGGGGGCCCGTCTGCCGTACGACCAGGACGAGGAGTTCGGCGTGTCGGGCACCGGTTTCCTCGGCGAGCCCCTCGAAGGCTCCTTCGACTACGTCGTCGCCATCGACTACAACCGCGTCCCCGGCAGGACCCCGCTCGACAAGGAGCGACCGCTCGGCCCCGAGAAGGGCGGCGGCGTCTGGATCCACGTCGACCACGGCGGCCCCACCCAGGCCTGTGTCTCGCTGCTCCGCGAGGACATGAAGGAGCTGCTGCGCGCCCTCGACCCGGCCCGCGAGCCCGTCGTGGTCATGGGCCCGGCCGCGGCGCTCGCCGACTGACCGCGGCAGGGGCGGGCCCCGCCGCGCCGTCGTGGGCAAAGCCTTGGCCGGTACGTCCGTTCTGCCGCATGGTGTCCTCTGCGTCCGGGAGCCGCGCCATGGGGGACGCCGGCCGGACGAGCGGAACCAGGGGGGACACGTGAAGCACGCGGACATGCCGGGAGCCGGGACCACGGACGGCCCGGGCCGGAGTGTGCTGGAAGGGGCGTTCGCGCTCCTGGAGGCACTGCGAAGACACGGCGACGACGCGGCGGGCGTCACCGAACTGGCCCGGGCCTGCGGGGTGCCGAAGGGCACCGCGCACCGGCTGCTCGACCAGCTGGTGGCCGTCGGCGCCGTCGAACGCCGCGACCGGCGGTACCGGGTGGGCCCGCAGCTCTACCGGCTCGGCCTCGCGTGGGAGCCGCACCCGGGGCTGCGCACCGCCGCCCGGCTGCCGATGCACCGGCTGCGGTCGCTGACCGGGGCCAGCGTGGTGCTCGTGGTGATGCGGGAGGACCAGGCGCTGACGGTCAGTTCGGTGCCGGGCGCCCTCGAGGCGGTCGTGCCGGTACGGGACGGGGTCGCGTTCCGCCTCGACACGGCGGCGGGCGAGGCCCTCCGCGGGCCGCGGCGCGGGGGCGCCGTGTTCGACCGGGAGGACGTGATGGCCGGGGTGTGCTGCGCGGCCGTCCCCGTCAGGGCGCCGGACGGGCGGGCGATCGCCGCGATCGCCGGGGTGGTCAGGGCGGGGCAGCGGCTCGAACCGCTGGCCGCGGCCGTCGCCGAGGCCGGGGCGGCCCTCGCCCGCGGCCTTGCGCGCGGGGTGTCCCCGGTGCGGGCCGCGGCGCCGCCCGCCGTGATGTTCCGTCCAGTGGAACGCGCGTAGAACGGGGCCGGGCGGGCCGGGCACAGTAGGGGACGTGCCGAGGGGAACGGCACGAACGGCCCGCCGGGAAGGCGGGACGCACCGCAGATCGTCACCTGACGTGACGTCACCAAGGGGGATCCACCATGCGCAAGAACCGCACCGTCCGGATGGCCACCGCCGCCCTGCTCGGACTCGGCAGCCTCGGGGTCTTCGCCGGCACCGCGCAGGCGGAGCCGATCGACTACGTGAAGATCGAGCTCATCCAGCTCACCTGCCACCAGCAGAGCGAGGGCGACCACGACGAGGCGTACCTCAACATCACCGACGCCAACGGCAACCAGGTCAAGGTCTGGCCCGGCAACGGGATCACGTACCAGACCATGGGCACCAACTACGTGCGCTCCATGGCCGACGGCAACGGCAACACGGCCCTCATCCTCGGCCGTGAGCAGGCCCGCACGCTCACGCTCTGGGACAAGGACACCTTCGGCGGCGACGACAAGCTGGGCGCCACCCTGGTCACCGGCAGCGAGGTCGGCGCCGAGGTCCAGTACCGCTCCCTGGAGGGCTCCGGCGGCGTCTACACGATCGCCTACCGCGTCATCGACATCTGACGCGTCACCGGCCGCCGTCGGCGGTGCCCCGCCGGTGCGCCGCGACCCGCTCGCGGGTGGCGCACCGGCGGGAGCAGTACCGGCGTTCCCGGCCGCGTCCGTCGGGGACGAACACGTCCTGGCACGCGGCGGACGCGCACACGCCGCCGGGGGCGTGGCCCCGGTCCCACAGCAGCACGGCGAGGGACAGGCACGAGGAGGCGAGGAACCACTCGGCCCACGGGGCGTCGTCGTCCCGGTCCACGTGCGGATGCCAGGGGCTCGCGCCGCCGTGCGCGGTGAGCCGGAGCGGACCGGTCCGCTCGGCGAGCAGCGAGTTGAGGGCCACGGCCGCCGCGTCGACGCCGGGCGCGGCGAACACCGCGCGCAGCGCCGAAGCCGCCTCCCGCAGACCGGGGAGGTCGGCGTCGGACAGGCCGAGCGGTTCGCTCTCGCCGTACGCGCGCAGCACCTCCGCGACCTCGTCCAGCTGCCCGGCGCGGGGGGCCGGGCGGCTCAGCACGTTGACGAGCGCGGCGGCGCGCTGCGCGTTCGCGCGTACGGAATGGCGGGCGGACCGGTCGTCCGGGGTCGGGGACATCCGGCGAATGTAACGCATCTTGTGGAGTTTTACGTTACTCGCGTAGCGTCCGGCCGGTGCCCCACCACCACCGACCCCCACGCCAGGACACCCGACGCCCCGTCACCCGGCGCCTTCTCGCAGGCGCCACGGCGGCCCGCACCGGCGACGAGATGTCCGGCCCCGCCCTGCTGCTGCTCGGCTACGCCCAGACCGGTTCCGCGAGCACCGCGGCCGCGCTCCTCGCCGGCATCACGGCCGCCGCGGCGCTCGGCGGACCGGTCCTCGGCGCACTCCTGGACCGGACGCGGCGCCCGGGCCGCCTGCTCGCCGGCTCTCTCGTCCTCTACGCGGCCGGGCTGACGGTGGTGCTGCTGAGCCTCGGCCGCATCCCGTTCTCGTTCACCCTGCTCGTCGCACTGGCCGCGGGGACGCTCGCGCCCGCGTTCGCGGGCGGCTGGACCTCCCAGCTCTCCACGGCCGTGCCCGCCGAGCGGCTGCACCGGGCCCACGCGCTCGACGCGATGACCTTCAGCGCCGCGAGCCTGCTCGGCCCGGCCCTCGCCGGGCTCCTCGCCCGGCTCGTCGGCGCTCCGGCCGCCGTGGCGGCCGCCGCCGCACTGATCCTCCTCGCCGTGCCCGCCACCAGGGGGCTGCCGCGCCGCCCGACGGCACGCGAGCCGGTGACCGTGCGCGCCGTCGCGGGCGACCTGGCGCGGGGATTCGGCTGCCTGTTCGACTCCCGGCCGCTGGCCCGGGCCACCCTCACCTCGACGCTGTCCTGCCTGGGGCAGGGCCTGTTCGTCGCGTGCGTCCCCCTGCTCGGGGCGCGGGTCCTCGGCGCGCCCGGCGACGGCGCGCTGCTGCTGGCGTGCGCCGCGCTCGCGGCCCTCGGCGCGGGTGCGGTCCTCGCCCGGCGCCGGCGCCCGCCGGTCCCCGACACCGTCCTGTGGGTGGCGCCACTGGTGCTCGCGGCGGCCTTCGCGACCGCGGCGAGCTGCCGGGCCGGGCTGCTCGTCGCCGCCGCGCTCCTGGCCGGTGCCGCCGAGGGGCCGCAGCTCACCGCCCTGTTCGCGGTACGGCACCGCGAGGCGCCGGAGCGGTTGCGCGCCCAGGTGTTCACGACCGGCGCCAGCGTGAAGATCACCGCGTTCGCCCTGGGGGCGGCCGTGGCCGGCCCGTTGGCCGCCCGCTCCCTGCAGGGCGCGCTGCTCGCGGCCGCAGCCGTGCAACTGCTCGCCGCCGCGGCTCACGCGGTGGCCGGCGGCGTTGCCGTCAGGACTGCGCGGCCCGCAGCGAGGCGGTCTTGGCGCGGATCTGTTCGGGGGTGAGGTAGGCGTCCGTGTACTCGAAGTCGCGCAGCGTGCCGGACTTGGAGGCCAGGAAGCCCGTGCGGACGAAGTCGTCCCCGGCCACCGCGTTGAGCAGCCAGTTCGTCATCACCCGGGTCTTCGCCACGTTGGTCCGCAGCGCGGCCCAGTGGTAGGCGCGGGCGACGGCCTGCGCGGGCATGCCGTGCAGTTCCACGCCGAGCGGCTTGGAGACGCCGTCCAGGCCGCCCAGGTCCACGACCAGGCCCAGGTCCTTGTGTGCGTACGGGTGGGTCCGCTCGCCCCGCAGCGTCGCCACGAGGTTGTCGGCGACGACCTTGCCCTGACGCATCGCGTGCTGTGCGGTCGGCGGGCAGATCGCCCCCTTCTCGCCCTTCGCCAGGTCGGGCACCGCGGCCGCGTCGCCCAGCGCGAACACCCCGGGCAGTCCGGGCACCGTCATGTCCGCCTCGACCACGAGCCGGCCCCGCAGCGTCTCGGCGCCGAGCGTCCCGATGAGCGGGCTCGCGGCGACCCCGGCCGTCCAGATGAGTGTCCGGCAGGGCAGCACGCGGCCGTCCGTGAGGGTCACGCTCTCGTCGTCCACGGAGGCCACGGACACGCCGAGGGAGATCTCGATCCCGCGCTCGCGCAGGATCTTCACGGCCGCGGCGCCCAGCTTGGGCCCGAGCTCCGGCATGAGCGTGGGCGCGATGTCGACCAGGTGCCACTTGATGAGCTTCGGGTCGAGCCGTGGGTAGCGCTTGACCGCGTTGGTGGTGAGCAGCTGCAGGCAGGCCGCTGTCTCGGTCCCCGCATATCCGCCGCCGACCACCACGAACTGCAGTCGCGCGGCCCGCTCGGCCTCGTCCTGGCTCGCGTCGGCGAGGTCGAGCTGGGCGATGACGTGGTCCCGGATGTACGCCGCCTCGGCCAGGGTCTTCATACCGCGGGCGTGGTCGGCGAGCCCCGGGATGTCGAAGGTGCGGGTGACGCTGCCGGGGGCGAGGACGAGGTGGTCGTACGGCTCGGTCTCCAGCTCGCCCGTGATGGTCCGCACCACGCAGACCTTGGCGTCGGTGTCGATGCCGACCGCGCCGCCGGGGATGATCCGGGTCCGGTGCCGCTCGCTGCGCCGCAGGGACAGGGCGACCGACTGCGGGGTGAGGACGCCGGAGGCGACCTGGGGGAGCAGGGGCAGATAGAGCTGGTACGAGAAGGGCGAGAGCAGCGAGATCGCCGCCTCACGTCTGACCAGCCGCCGTTCGAGGCGCCGTACGCACGCGACCCCGGCGAAACCGGCGCCCACCACGAGGATTCTCGGTCGAGACACGGTGTCAGTCCGCCCTTCCACGTCCTTGGCCGCCGACGGATCGACGGTCCTTGAAGGCTGACTAACCGTGCCGATGATCCGGAAATCCTCCTTGTCCGCCGGACGGGTGACAGGAATGATCAGCTGGTCGTGTCCGTTCGGAGAGCGAGGCAGCAGATGGAATGCGTTCCCCACAACCCGACCGAAGGCGTCTACGCCGCAGGCGGCGACTACATCCACGCCATGGAGGTGCGAGCGCCCGGGCGGCTGCTCTTCGTGGCCGGCACCATGGGCCTGGACCCGGCCGGGAAGCCAGGCGCCGACCTGCCGGAGCAGCTCGACCTGATCTGGTCGAACATCCGCACCATCCTCGCGTCGGCCGGAATGACCGTCGACAACATCGTGCGAGTCACCAGTTACCTCAGGGACCCCGCCTACGCCGAGGCCAACGCCGTCGCCCGCGTGGCCGCCCTCGGCGGCAGGCCGGTCCCGACGACCGCGATCGGTGCCGTCACGCTCGAGAGCGACTGGCTCGTCGAGATCGAGGTCGTCGCCGCGGCCTGACGCCCTGACGGCGGATCGCCCCGGGACCGGCGCCGGTGCGCCGGGCCCGGGGCGGGCGGATCAGCCCGTGACGCTCGGCGCGCCGGTCTCGATGTGGCCGGTGTAGCGGCGCGACCAGGTGCCGTCGAGGTCGGCGAGGATCGTGAAGTCGTACCAGCCGTCGGCGTAGGCGACCGCGTTGAAGTAGTCCTCGCGGGAGGACTTCGCCGGGACCGTGTACGTCCAGGGACCGTCCGTGCGGTAGGCGTTGGAGCGGATGGTGAATGTGACGGCGGAGGCGGAGCTGTTGGTCATCCTGAACCAGACGGCCGTCCTGCCGGTGCCCGGCTCGGTCGCGTAGCGCGCCGCGACCTCGATGTCCTTGCCCGCCTTGGAGGCGTCGCCGATGAACCGGCGCAGGAAGCGGTTCGGGCCCATCATCGAGATGTCGTACTTGCCGGATCCCGAGCCGAGACCGATGTTGAAGTAGTCGGAGGCGGTGGCGCCCGGGTCGACCGTGTACTGCCAGGCGGCCGTGTCCCGGTACTGATGCGGGTGGATCGAGAAGTGCGCGGGGCGGCGGGCCTCCGGGCCCTGGTTGGTCATGGAGAACCAGGCGAGGATCTTGCCTGCGGCGCCGAACTCGAAGCGGTCGAGATTGCCGTTCACCTGATACGGCACGGCGCGCGCCGGGCGGCTGCCCGACTCCTGGGCGGGCAGCGCGTTGTCCTGCGGGGCCGGGTTGGGCAGCGGGGCGCAGGTGGCCTGGCCGATGACCTTGGCGGTGCCGGGCAGGTTGGCCGGCACTCCGTACACCGGGTGCGCGAAGTCGAAGACGCCGGTCAGGTCGCCGACCACCTTCCGCCGCCAGGTGCTGATGTTCGGGCAGTTGGCGGGGGTGCCGAGGGCCGCCGTCCAGGTCTCCATGAAGCGCAGCACGGAGGTGTGGTCGAAGACCTCGGAGCTGACCCAGCCGCCGCGGGTCCACGGGGACATGACGATCATCGGGACCCGGAAGCCGAGGCCGATCGGCACCCCGTCGATGTACTCGCCCGGCGTTCCGGGCGGCGCGACCGGCGGCGGCACGTGGTCGAAGAAGCCGTCGTTCTCGTCGTAGTTGAGGAAGAGCACGGTCGAGTCGAAGACCTCGGGGTTCGCGGCCAGCGCCCGGTACACCAGGTCCACGAAGTGCGCGCCGTCGCCCGGCGGGGCGTACGGGTGCTCCGAGAACGCCTCGCTCGCCACCACCCAGGAGACCTGCGGCAGCGTGCCCGCGACGACGTCGGCGCGGATCGCGGCCGCGATGTCGTCCGGCGTCGAGCCCGTCACCTTCGGCACCGAGCCCATGCCGCGGTCGTACAGCGGGTCGCCCGGCTTGGCGTCGGTGAACTTCTTGAAGTACGCGAGCCCGTTGTCGCCGTAGTTGTCCTGGGCGTTCTGGTAGACCTTCCAGGACATCCCGGCCCGCTGCAGCGCCTCCGCGTAGGTCTCCCAGGTCAGCCCGGACTCCTCGCCGCCGTCCTTGCTGCCGGCGTCGACCTTGCCGCTCCACAGGAAGGTGCGGTTGGGACCCGTCGCGCTGAGCGTCGAGCAGAAGTACGCGTCACAGATGGTGTAGTGGTCGGCGAGCGCGTAGTGGAACGGGATGTCGCCGCGGTCCAGGTACCCGAGCGTGCGGGTGTTGCCGACGCCCATGACCCAGTTGTCCATCCGGCCCTTGTTCCAGGCGGCGTGCTGCGAGGTCCAGCTGTGCGGCAGGTCGCCGTTGCACTGCGCGAGCGTCTCGCCGTCCACGCCTCCGGCGGGGGGAGTGGCGCTCAGCTTCCACGGGTACTGCCGGCCGCCCCAGTTGGGCTGGTTGAAGGTGCCCCAGCCACCCGGTATGTTCCCCGCGGCCCGGTCGCCGAAGCCCCGCACACCGCGCAGCCGGCCGAAGTAGTGGTCGAAGCTGCGGTTCTCCTGCATGAGGACCACCACGTGCTTCACGTCGGTGATGGTCCCGGTGGCCGCCGCCGCGGCCGCCGAGCTCGCCTCGGCCGCCCCGGCCGACCCGGCGGGCAGCGCGGCTCCCGCGACGAGCCCCGCGCCGATCCCTACGAACCCTCTGCGGCTGATGGGAATCATGCCCCGCCTCTCGTGTCCCGTGTGCCCCGGTGGCACGCCGAGGACAGGATGAGGGACCGGAGCCCAAAGGTATACGGCCGTGCAGTAATCGATTGGTTAACTTCCGGAAGACGCTGAGGAGTGGCACTAAAGGGGCCTGAAGATTGGTCCGGATTCGAACCAATGCGGTCTGGTGGAGAATGAGAGCACGGGACGCATCCGGATCCGGACCACGGAGGTGGATCATGGGCGAGGCACGTGACGTCATGGACCGGCTCACCGAGGCGGTGACCCATGGAGACCTCAAGACGATCGCCGACCTCTACACCGAGGACGCCGTCGCGCTCACACCCGACGAGGGCGAGATTCAGGGCCGCGACGCGATCGTCGAGTACTGGCGCTCGATGACCACGTCGATCCCGGACGCGACGTTCACCTACCGGAACCGCTTCGAGATCGGCGACACCGCCGTCGACGAAGGCATCTTCACCGGCAAGAACACCGGCCCGATCCCCCTCCCCGACGGGGAGACGCTGCCGGCGACGGGCAGGACCGTCAACATCCGCGGGATCGACCTGGCCCAGGTGAAGGACGGCCGGATCACCAGCTACCGGCTGTACTTCGACCAGATGGAGTTCCTGGACCAGCTCGGCCTGCTGCCGGAGGAGTGAACGGGGTCCGCCCCGGGGCGGACGGCGCGGTGTCGGTGGCGTGGTCCACAATCGTCGCCATGAGCGAGACGAGCACGGACACCGGCACCACCGACCCCTACCTCTGGCTGGAGGAGGTCGAGGGCGAGCGGGCGCTCGCCTGGGTGCGTGAGCGGAACGCCGAGACGAGGAACGAGCTCGCCGACGGCGACGGTTTCGGCGCGCTCGTCGCCGAGCTGCGCGAGGTGCTCGACGCGCCCGACCGGATCCCGTACACCCGGCGCCGCGGGGAGTACCTCTACAACTTCTGGCAGAGCGCCGAGCACACCCGGGGCGTCTGGCGGCGCACCACCCTGGACGAGTACCGCACCGACGCGCCCGCCTGGGACGTGCTGCTCGACCTCGACGCGCTCGCCGCCGCCGAGGGCGAGGACTGGACCTGGGCCGGGGCGCAGGTGCTGCGCCCCGGGTTCCGCAGGGCCCTGGTGAGCCTCGCCCGCGGCGGCGGCGACGCCGTGGTGGTGCGGGAGTACGACCTGGAGCGGCGGGCGTTCGTCGAGGACGGCTTCCGGCTGCCCGAGGCGAAGACCGACGTCGGCTGGATCGACGCGGACCACGTCTTCGTCGGCACCGACCAGGGGCCCGGCTCCATGACCGCCTCCGGCTACCCCCGCACCGTACGCCGCTGGCGCCGCGGCACCCCGCTCGACGCCGCCGAACTCGTCCACGAGGGCGCCGAGTCGGACCTCGCCGTCTCCGCCTGGCACGATCCGACCGAGGGCTTCGAGCGCGACTTCGTCGTCCGCTACCGGGACTTCTGGCACCACGAGACCCACCTGCTCACGGAGGCCGGCGAGCTGCGCCGGATCGACGTCCCCGACGACGCCGACAGCTCCGTGTACCGCGAGTGGCTTCTCGTCACCCCGAAGGCACCCTGGCTCGGGCAGCCCGCCGGCGCCCTCCTCGCCTTCCGCCTCGACGCCTTCCTCGCCGGCCGGCGCGAGCCCGAGGTCCTCTTCGTCCCCGACGAGCGGACCGCCCTCGCCGGCCACTCCTGGACCCGCAACCACCTCGTCGTCGAGACCCTCCAGGACGTCGCCAGCCGCATGCACGTCCTCACCCCCCGCCCCGACGGCTGGCAGCGGCACGAGCTCGCCGACATCCCGCCGCTCGCCTCCGCGGCCCTCACCGACACCGACCCGGACACCGGCGACGAGTACTTCCTCTCCATCACCGGACACCTCACCCCGACCACCCTCCACCGCGGCGAGATCGGACAGCCGGGCGAGACCGTCAAACAGGCCCCCGAGCGCTTCGACGCCACGGGCCTGGACGCCCGTCAGTACTTCGCCGTCTCCACCGACGGCACCCGGGTCCCGTACACCGTCGTCGGCGCCCGCGAGCACGTCCCGGGTCCCACCCTGCTCACCGGGTACGGCGGCTTCGAGGTCTCCCTGACCCCCTCCTACGACACCGTGCGCGGCCGCGCCTGGCTCGCCCGCGGCGGCACGTACGTGGTGGCCGGCATCCGCGGCGGCGGGGAGTACGGCCCCCGCTGGCACCGCAGTGCCCTCAAGGCCGACCGGCACCGCGCCTACGAGGACTTCGAGGCCGTCGCCCGCGACCTCGTCGCCCGGGGCATCACCACCCCCGACCGCCTCGGCATCACCGGCGCCAGCAACGGCGGCCTGCTCATGGGCGCCATGCTCGTCCGCAGCCCCGAGCTGTTCGGCGCGATCGTCGCCCACGTCCCGCTGCTCGACATGCTGCGCTTCCACACCCTGCTCGCCGGGGCCAGCTGGACCGCCGAGTACGGCGACCCCGAGGACCCCGCGGACCGGCCGCACCTCGCCGCGCTCTCGCCGTACCACCGGCTCGCCGCCGACCGGCCCTACCCGCCCGTGCTGCTCACCACCTCGACCCGCGACGACCGCGTCCACCCCGGGCACGCCCGCAAGGCCGCCGCCCGGCTGCGCGAGCTCGGCCACCGGGTGCTGCTCCACGAGACCCTGTCCGGCGGCCACGCCGGAGCGAGCGACCACGAACAGACCGCCTACAACAGCGCCCTGGAGCACACCTTCCTCTGGCGCACCCTGGGAGCCTGAGTCACCCGAGGGCGCCGTCGACCGCGTCCACGACCCCGCCGCCGGGTGCGGCGTCCACGAGGCCCCCGTCGACGGCGACGAGCTCGGCGGGGGCCTCGTGGAGGGGGCGCACGTTCCGGAAGACGGTGGCGGTGACGGGGTGCCGGGACGGCACGGTCCCTCCCGGGAGGGAAGGGGAACAGACGGACGCCGACTTTGTATACAACGCGGCATACCACGCGGTCGTCCGCTGTTCCCGGTGCTCAGGCCCTCCCCGGTGCCAGGCGCCCGGCGGCCGGTCCTCCCGCGCTCAGCCCTCCCGGGCCGGTCCTCCCGCGCTCAGCCCTGCCGGGTCAGCCCTGCCGCGCTCAGCCCTCCCGGGTCGGTCCTCCCGGGCCGGTCCTCCCGCGCTCAGCCCTGCCGGGTCAGTCCTCCCGGCGGGCCAGCAGATAGGCGCGCCGCGTCTCCGCCTCGTGCGGGTAGGGAGCGCGGTCCAGCTCCGCCTCGACACGGAAGCCGGCCTCCCGCAGCGCGGTCGCGACGGCCGTGGGCTCCAGGAAGTGGAAGTCGACGTCCACCTCGTGGCCCCACCACTCGGTGAGGTTCTTCACCTCGGCGCCGATGTGGAAGGAGACGAGGAGGAGGGCGCCGGGGCGCAGCACGCGACGGATCTCGCCGAGGGCCGGTGCCAGCTCGGCCGGGGCGAGGTGGATCAGCGAGTACAGCGCGACGGCCGCGTCGAACTCGGCGTCCCGTGCGGGCAGCCCCAGCAGGTCCCCCTCGCGGAACTCCAGCTCCGGGTACCCCTTGCGGCCGAGGGCCACCATGGCGGGGGAGAGGTCGACCCCGACCACGGTCCGCCCGCGCTCCGCGAGCCATCCGGCGACGTGCCCGGGCCCGCAGCCCAGATCGGCGATCACCGCGCCGTCGCCCGCCTGCTCGGCCAGGGCCGCGAGCAGCGCCCGGTCCAGCGGCTTCCCTTCGAGCTCGCCCCCGATGCGGGACCGGTACTCCTCGGCCACGACGTCGTAACTGCGCCGCACGCGCTCGTGGGCCCCGTCGCCGGTCCCGTTCGTGCTGTCCGTGCCCGTCATGCTCATGCCCCCCTGTTCGCCGCCGCGGCGGCTTCCGGCTACTGCATCGGATGCATCGGCTGCATGGCCTGCACGGCCTGCATGGCCTGTGCGGTCTGCATCGGCGCGCCGGACGGGCCGAGCCCGGACGGCGGCATCTGGATCACACGGCTGAGGTCGCGCAGCACCTCCTCGGCGGCCCGGCGCACATCGCCGGGAACGTCCCCCTGCTCACGTATGAGCTCGGCGTAGATGGGGGCGGTGGTGTCCGCGTAGTTCATTGCGCTCGCTTCCTCGGCCTTCTGCGACGTACGTCCTCGGGCGGCGAGTCTACGGGGCCCGCGACCCTCCCATGGGCGCGGGCCCGGATCGCGGACGTCCCCGTGGACGGTCACGGGCGGTTCTCCGCCGCCGCTACTCCGGCCCGCTTGTACGTGCGCATCAGCACCGCCGTCTCGTGATCGTCACGTCCGGCGGCGAGGCCGCCGACGTCATCCCCGGCCGCGCCACCGCCGCGTACGACTGCCGCGCCACGACCGCCGAGGAACTCGCCGCGCTCAAGGCCCGGATCCGGGCCTGCTTCGAGGCGGGCGCGCTCGCCACCGATCCCGGACAGCGCCGCCGCCTCCTCGCGGACGTGGCCGCGCGCCCGCGCCGATCGCCCGGGGCCGCCCGCTAATTCGCTGGTCAGGGCCGCGGACGCACAGAAGAATGGGCCACCTTGACCACGGGAGGGAACCCATGAGCCAGGCGTACCTGACTCTCGACGCACTGCTGCCGCCGCACGAGCTGGCCGCAGCCGTCGAAGCCGGGCATGTGACCCGCAAGTCACACCCCGAGCTGCCGCTGTCGATCTACACGTACACGCGGGTCTGCCAGTACGAAGGCGTCTGGAACCAGGTCACCACCCGGTGCCGCGGCCTCGTCGCCGACGACCGCACCGGACGGATCGTCGCCCTGCCCCTGCCCAAGTTCTTCAACGTCTCCGAGCACGAGACCGGCCGCCCCTACGCGCCGGCCCTTCCCGACGAGCCGTTCGAGGTGTACGAGAAGGTCGACGGCAGCCTCGGCGTCGTCTTCCACTACGAGGGCCGGTGGCGGGTCGCCTCCAAGGGCTCCTTCGTCAGCACCCAGGCCACCTGGGCGCAGCGCCGCCTCGACGCCGCCGACACCACGGCCCTCGTGCCCGGTGTGACGTACCTCATGGAGATCGTCTACCCGGAGAACCGGATCGTGGTCGACTACGGCGCCCGCCGGGACCTCGTGCTCCTCGCCGCCCACGGGCCCGACGGCACCGAGGTCCCGCTCGCCGCGGCCGCGAGCGCCTGGCAGGGCATCGGCCCGGTCGTCACCGTCCACCCGCCGATGCCGCTCGACGAGCTCCTGAAGCTCACCGAGACGAACACGCTGCCCGACGGCAGCCCGGCCACCGGGACGGACGCCGAGGGCTTCGTCCTGCGCTTCGCCTCCGGCGTCCGCGCCAAGGCCAAGATCGCCGAGTACGTGCGCCTCCACAAGGTCCTGACCGGCGTGACGGAGCGCGACATCTGGCGCGGCCACGGCATCCAGCGCTTCGCCGGCACCTCGGCGAAGGTCCTGGCCCAGGGCCTCGGACTGTCCATGGCCGAGCTCGGCGGCATCCGCTCCGCGGGCGGGCGTCCCCTCGACGCCCTCCTGGAGCAGGTGCCCGACGAGTTCGACGCCTGGGTGCGGTCCGTGATCGGCCGCCTGGAGGAGGAGTTCGCCGCGCGCGAGCGCGCCGTCGACGAGGCGTACGAGTCCCTCGCCCACCTCGCCGACGACCGGGGCGCCTTCGCACGGGCCGCCAAGGCGCTGCCCGACCCGCGGCTGCGCTCCGCCGTCTTCCTGCGCCTCGACGGGCGCCGCACCGACCTGCTTGTATGGCGTGCCCTCCGCCCCGAGGCCGCCGACCCCTTCAGCACCGACGAGGAGAACTGACCGTGCCCGTGGTCCACGTCATGACCGGACTGCCTGCGTCCGGCAAGACGACCGCCGCCCGCGCCCTGCAAGAGAGCTCCGAGGGCCGGATGCGCCGCGTCAACCTCGACGATCTGCGCACCATGCTCGACCTGCCGAGCGGCGACCGCTCGCACGCCCACGAGCGGACCGTCCTCGACATCCAGGACGTCGCGGTGCGGGCGGCCGTCGACGACGGCTTCGACGTCGTCGTCGACAACACCCACCTGACGCCGCACATCCCGAAGCGCCTCAAGGCCGCCGTCGCCGGCCGCGAGGCCACCTTCGTCGTGCACGACTTCACCGACGTGCCCGTCGACGAGTGCGTCCGCCGCGACGCCGCCCGCGAGCGGCCGGTCGGCGAGGAGATCATCCGCATCCTCGCCGACAAGCACGCCAAGGCCACCCGCGGCGGCTGGCGGCTCACCGACGCCTGGCTCAACGACCGCCCCGCCGTCACCCCGTACGCCCCCGACCCCGCGCTGCCCTCCGCCGTCCTCTGCGACATCGACGGCACGCTGGCGCTGCGCGGCGACCGCGGACCGTACGACTTCAGCCGCTGCGACCTCGACCTGCTCAACGTCCCCGTCCGCGAGGCCCTGCGTGCCTTCCGCGCCGCCCACCAGGACCGGATCGTGCTGCTCTCCGGACGCAGCGAGGACCACAGGGAGCTGACGGAGTCCTGGCTGAAGCGCTACGAGGTGCCGTACGACGAGCTGTGGATGCGGGCCTCCGACGACGGCCGCTCCGACGACCTGGTCAAGGCGGAGCTCTTCGACGGCCACGTCCGGCACCGCTACGCCGTCCGGGTCTCGCTCGACGACCGGGACCGGGTCGTCGCCGTCTGGCGCCGCATGGGCCTGCCCACGTGGCAGGTCAACTACGGCAACTTCTAGGATCGTGCGTGCCGGTGCCCGCAGGTGGCGGGCGCCGCACGCACGGGGGAGTACGGAATGAAGCGGCGCTGGGTCAAGGTGCTCGTGATCGTGGTCGTGGTACTCGCGGGGCTGTTCGTCGCGGTGGACCGGATCGCGGTGCACTACGCGGAGAAGGAGGCCGTCGCCCTCGCCGAGGAGAAGTACGGCTACGGCGGGGGATCGACGAACGGCTTCACCGAGGTCTCGATCCACGGCTTCCCGTTCCTCACCCAGGCCGCGGACCTCAGCCTCGACCACGTGACCCTGACCGCCGGGAACTTCTCCGTGAACACCACGGCCGGCGCCCAAGGCGACCACCTCGACATCCGGAGGCTCGACCTGGACCTGCAGGACCTGACGGCGTCCTCGCTCAGCTCGCGCAGCGCCGGCGCCAACCTGGTCACGGGCCGTGTCACCATCGGCTACGAGGACCTCTCCGGCGTCGTGTCCCGGTTGCTCGGCAAGGGCGGCGCCCTCACCGTCGCGCCGGCCACCGGCGGAGCCGCGGGCGGCCAGGAGGCCGCCCTGCGCATCACCGGGAGCTGGGACGGCCGGCCGCTGGACACGGCGGCGAGCGTGGCGGTCGCGGCCGACGAGTTCCAGCTGCGCGTGCCCGAACTCGGCGGCACCACGTACACCTGGCGGGTGCCCCTGCCCCAGAACATCAACTTCACCGCGGCCCGGTCCCACCCGGACGGGCTGGAGCTGGAAGTGACCGGACACCAGGTCGTCCTGGGCCGCTGACCGGGCCTTCCGCCCTGCGGCGGAGAGCGACTGCGACCGGGGGCGGATGCCGAGCCCGCCGGCGCCGTCCTAGGGTGGACGTCGGCTCACCACAGCCCGCGACCGTCCGACCGAGGAGATGTATTCGCGCATGATCCGCCGCACCGACGAGGTCGAAGACCTCATGCACCGCTTCCCGCACGTCCCGAAGGAGGCGGTGATCAAGGAAGACCTGCTGCGCGGCGGCATCGCGTTCGACGACTCGGCCCTCACCGACTCCGGCGACGAGGCCTCGGGCGAGGTCAAGCCCAAGTCGTACTTCATCTTCTCCTTCGACCACCGCACCCTGCCCGAGCTCGGGCAGGCCGCGCTGCGCCGCCCGCCGGAGGAGATCGTGCTCACCGGCGGCCCCTACGAGCTGCGGCGCACCGTCGTCTCCGTACGCGTCAACCCCGCCTCGCCGTACCGGGTCGCCGCGGGCGAGGACGGCATGCTCGGCCTCTACCTGGACGGGCGCCGCATCGCCGACGTCGGTCTCCCGCCGATGCCCGAGTACTACCGGCACACCCTCGCCAACGGGAAGTCGGTGATGGAGGTCGCCCCCACCATCCAGTGGGGCTACCTCATCTACCTGACGGTCTTCCGGGTCTGCCAGTACTTCGGCGCCAAGGAGGAGTGCCAGTACTGCGACATCAACCACAACTGGCGCCAGCACAAGGCCGCCGGCCGCCCCTACACCGGGGTGAAGGACGTCGAGGAGGTGCTGGAGGCGCTCGCGATCATCGACAAGTACGACACCACCGGCGCCTCCACCGCGTACACGCTCACCGGCGGTGCCGTCACCTCCCGGGTCGGCGGCAAGGACGAGGCCGACTTCTACGGCCAGTACGCCCAGGCCATCGAGGAGCGCTTCCCCGGCCGCTGGATCGGCAAGGTCGTCGCCCAGGCGCTGCCCAAGGCCGACGTCCAGCGCTTCAAGGACTACGGCATCCAGATCTACCACCCCAACTACGAGGTGTGGGACAAGCGCCTGTTCGAGCTGTACTGCCCCGGCAAGGAGCGGTACGTGGGCCGCGACGAGTGGCACCGCCGGATCCTCGACTCCGCGGAGGTCTTCGGCCCGCGCAACGTCATCCCGAACTTCGTGGCGGGCGTGGAGATGGCCGAGCCCTTCGGCTTCACCACCGTCGACGAGGCCATCGCCTCCACCACGGAGGGCCTGGAGTACTTCATGTCCCGCGGCATCACGCCCCGGTTCACCACCTGGTGCCCCGAGCCCACCACCCCGCTCGGCAAGGCCAACCCGGCGGGCGCGCCGCTGGAGTACCACATCCGCCTCCTCGACGCCTACCGGGCGACGATGGAGTCCCACGGCCTCAGCTCGCCCCCCGGCTACGGCCCGGCCGGTCCCGGCAACGCGGTCTTCTCCGTGAGCTCCTTCATGGACAGCCTCCCGGCCGCACAGCCCGCCGCCGACTGACCCGCGGGTCCGGCGCGGAGCGCCGCCCCGCCCGGAGGCGGGTCAGCGCTCCGCGCGCGCACGCCCGGACCACGGTGCCAGCCGTCGCCGTCGCCGTCGCTCGCGCCGCTCGCGCGCGTGGCGGTCGAGTTCCTCCATGAGGCGGCGGCCCCGGTGCTCGGGGTCCAGTTCGTCGAGGACACGATCGAACTCGGCGAGCAGCGCACCGTAGAGCTGCCAGTGGCCGGGCTCCCGCAGAGCGCTGGCCAGCAGCAGCTCCGCGGCGTGGGCGCGGCGACCGCGTGCGGCGCGCAGCTCGGCCGCCAGCCGGGTCTCGGCCGCGTCGGCGGCACCGCTGTCGGGGGCCGTGACGAGGACGGCGTAGCTGACGAAGGCGTCGGCGGTGTGCTGGGCCGTCTCCTGGAGGACGAGGGCCGTGGGGACGGGCAGCAGGCTCTCGCCCGACCGGGCCTTCGCCAGGTCGGTGACGCTGCGGGCGAGGACGCGCAGCACGACGGCGCAGATCTCCAGGGTGTCGAGCCCGGTGCGCAGCATGATGCGGTGCAGCAGGCCCTCCTTGACGCGCGGATTGAACCGCAGACTGTCCTCGGCCGTGCGCAGCGCGGCGTCCACGTCGGCCACGTCGTTGTCGAGCCGCCGAGCCTCGTGCAGCCGGGCCGCCGCCCGCTCCACCGGGGGCGCCCCCGCGAACTCCTCCGCCACGTCGAGCAGCAGCCGGCGCATGCGCCGGGCGAGGTCCTCGATCGAGTCGCCCGCCGTGTCCACCCAGACGGGCGGCGCGAGCAGCAGGTTGAAGAGCAGCCCGACGACGGCGCCGATCAGGGTCTCCAGCACCCGGTCCCAGGCGGTGTGGGCGACCTGGGTGACCCCGAGCACCAGCATCGCGCTGATGGCGACCTCGGGGATGAACTCCTCCACCTTCACGAACCGCCCGACGACGAGGGAGGCCAGGATGACCAGGGCGAGACTCCACCAGGAGAGCCCGACGATCGCGCTGAACCCGATGGCGATGAGGACGCCGACGACGACGGAGTTGACCCGGCGCAGGCTCGTGGTGAGCGTCGAATAGAGCGTGACCTGCACGACGAGCAGCGCGGTCAGCGGCGCCGTCAGCGGGGCCGGCTCGCTGCTGAGCCAGAGCGCGACGACGTACGACAGGGTCGCGGCCACGGTCGACCGCAGCGTCTGGACGACGAAGGGGTCATGCCGCAGCCGCCTCGCCAGGTCGGCGTACCGGGCGGCCGGTCCGCTGAACTGTGTCACCTGGTGCCTCCTGCCCTGCGGACGGCGAGTCCACACCGGTCACCACTCTTGCAGAAGGGTGGTGAAGGATCTTGCAGGAGCGCGGCGTCCGCTGTTTGACTGCCCCGCATGAGCAGCAGCGACAGTGCCCTCGGCAGCGCCCGCTCCTCCGCGGACGCCGGGATCGCCGCCGGGCCCGGCACCGACACGGGCGTCGGCCCCGACACGGGGGACGACACCGACAGGGGTGCCGAGACCGGCATCGACGTCGAGACCGGGGCCGACAGGGGTGCCGAGACCGGCATCGACGTCGAGACCGGGGCCGACACGGACATCGACGTCCTCGTCCTCGGCGGCGCCGGGGTCGACACCATCGTGTACGTCCCCGAACTGCCCCTGCCCTACGCGGACAGCCACATGATCCGGCCCGGGATCGAGACCCGGGCCGGGCAGACCGGGGACTTCGTCGCCCTCGGGCTGCACCGCCTCGGGCTGCGCACCCATCACCTGGACATGATCGGCGCCGACCCCGAGGGCGACCTCGTCCGGGCCTTCCATCGGGACCAGGGCATCCCGCTGACCGAGGTGCGCCAACCCGCCGGGACCAAGCGGGCCGTGAACCTTGTCGGCCCGGACGGCCGCAGGCTGTCCCTCTACGACGCCACCCGGGGCCACGACGACGACCGCCTGCCCGCGCGGGCCGTCAAGGCGCTCGCCGCCCGGAGCGGCCACGCGCACGTGTCCCTCACCCAGCCCTGCGTCCACACCCTGCCCGCGCTGCGCGAGTCGGGCGTCACGATCTCGACCGACCTGCACGACTGGGACGGGCGCGCCGCCTACCACGAGCCCTTCGCCCTCGCCGCCGATCTGGTGTTCCTGTCCACGACCGCCCTCGACGACCCCGAGCGCACCCTCCGGGACATCGCCGCCCGCGGCCGTGCCTCCGCCGTCGTCGGGACGTCCGGCGCCGCGGGTGCCCACCTCCTCACCGGGCCCGACGCGGAACTGGTGCACATCCCCGCCGTCGCCCCGCCCGCCCCCGTCGTCGACAGCAACGGCGCCGGGGACGCCTTCGTCGCCGGGTTCGTGTACGCCTGGCTCTCCGGCGCGCCCGTCCGCACCTGTGCCCTGTACGGCGCCGTGGCCGGCGCGTACGCCTGCACCGTGCCCTCGACCCGTGCCGACGCCATCGGGCGTGCCGCGCTGCAGGCCGAGGTGGCCCGGTTGAGCGGTGCGGCAGGTGGTCACTGACAGGTGCGCGGGCGTGTCAGGATCGGAGGATGACAGAGAAGATCATCGCGGCGTGCGACGGCGCTTCCAAGGGCAACCCCGGGCCCGCCGCCTGGGCCTGGGTCATCGGGACCGAGAGCGGCGAGGTCGCCCACTGGGAGGCCGGGCCGCTGGGCACGGCCACCAACAACGTGGCCGAACTGACCGCGCTCCTCAGGCTCTTGGAGCGCCTCGACCCGGCCGTGCCCGCCGAGGTGCGGATGGATTCGCAGTACGCCATGAAGGCCGTCACCACCTGGCTCCCCGGCTGGCGCCGCAAGGGCTGGAAGACCTCGGCCGGCACCCCGGTCGCCAACAAGGAGCTGGTGGTGGCCATCGACGGGCTTCTCGCCGACCGGCGCGTCGAGTTCGTCTACACCCCGGCCCACCAGGTCGACGGTGACCCCCTGAACGACGCGGCCGACCGCGCCGCCAGCCACACCGCCCGCAGCCAGGAGCCCGCCGGTTCCGCCGCGGGTTCGGCGCTGCCCCCGCCCGAGCCGGCTTCCGCGCGCCCCGCGGCCAAGCGCCCCGCGAAGGCCTCCGGACCCGCCCGCCCGCGGCGCTCGGGAGGCGGCTCCTCCGCGCCCTCGCTCAAGGCCAGGTTCCCGGGACGGTGCCGCTGTGGACAGACGTACGGAAAGGGCGAGACGATCATGAAGAACTCGGACGGCTGGGGCCATCCGACCTGCGCGGATGCCGCTTCCTGAGGGAGCTCGACGGCGTGCGGCGGGCCGAACGGGGGATCGGGGTAAACCGGACATTCACCTAGCTGTGTGCACGGGTTCGTGTGGGGTTCTGTTCTCGGAGCCCTCGGGGCTGCATACTGTTCCTCCCGCCACCGATGGCGAACCGTTTCACTTGCCCTTTTCCTCTTGGGCGAAGCGGTCGGCAACGGGCCGGGAACCCCTCCCTTTCATCCTCGCCGCGATCCGGCGTGCGATGACCCCTGCCCGTGAAAGACCCGAGGTCCCGTGCCAGTTCCCGTAGTCCTTACCGGGCGCACCGTGCGCCTGGAGCCGCTGGCCATGCGCCACGCCGAGGGCATTGCCTGGGCGGGTGCTATGGATCGTGCGGCGTATGCCTACACCTCCGTGCCCCACGGCCTTGACGCCTCCTGCGACTACATCGCCCGCGCCCTCGCCGAACAGGCGCAGGGCCGGGTGCTCCCCTTCGCCCTGGTCCATCCTCAGACCGGTCGGGTGCTCGGGTCCACACGCTTCCTGGAACTCGACTACTGGCGCGGCCCCGTCGTCTGGCCGCCGGTGACCGGCGTGCCCTACGGGGACCCGCTGACCTCGGTGCCGGACGCCGCCGAGATCGGCAACACCTGGATCTCCGGCGAGGCCCGCGGCACCGGCGTCAACACCGAGGCCAAGTACCTCATGCTGCGGCACGCGTTCGAGACCTGGGGCGTCCGACGGATCTCGATGCGGGCCGACGCCCGCAACACCCGTTCCCGGGTCGCGATCGAGCGCCTCGGTGCCACCTGCGAAGGGGTGCGCAGGGCCCACTCGCGCGGCCTGGACGGAATCGTCCGCGACACGGCCTTCTACTCCATCCTCGACGAGGAGTGGTCGGCCGTCCGCGGCATCATCGAGCTCCGGCTGCCGGGCCTGCGCCCGTCGGTCGTGCACCCGGCCGCCTTCCCCGGGGAGACGCGCGAACACGGCGGCGCGGGCGAGCTGCTGCCCGCCTGAGGCCGCGAACCGGCCCCGGCGGCTGCCGGTCACACCGGCAGCCGCCCCGGCCGGCCCGTCCGTGGCGCCGGAGGACCCGCGCTCCCGGGCGGCGGCGCGGGCGGCGACGGCCGCAGGATCTCGTCGAGCGCGGCGAGCCGCACCAGGCGCAGGACCATCGGCTGGTCACACACCAGGCGCCATTCCGCACCGCGGGCCTGCACGCGCTGCGCGCAGCGCACCAGGAGCCCGAGCCCCGACGCGTCACAGAACGTGACGTGGCGCAGGTCGACGGTGAGCGCGGGCGCCTCGCGGGCCAGCACGTCGAGTTCGGGCCGGACGCGCTGCACCAGCACCAGGTCGAGCTCGCCGTGCAGCTCGACCGTGGTGAGGCGCTCGCTCGTCCGGACGGCCAGGTGCGGATCGCCGCGTCGGATCAGATGCATGGACACGCTCCACTGGATCGGTCCCCGTGGATCGAGGTTCGCGGCCCTTACCGAGGCAGACACGTTTCTCCACATCCGCCATCACCCGAAGAGGTGAATACGGTGCATTTCCGCCCGCTCGAGCCCTGGCGTTGCCCCGGCTCTCCCACGGGCGTGCGGGCCGGTCAGGACGTCCCCGCCCGCCCGGTGGGGGGCACGACGGCCACCGGGCACGCCGCGTGGTGCAGCACCGCGTGCGTCACGGAACCGACGAGCAGGGTCTCGACACGGTGCCGGCGGTGTCGGCCGACCACCAGGAGCCCCGCCTTGCGGGAGTCCTCGACCAGGCGGCCCGCCGCGTCGACGGGAGTGACGGCCGGGACGACCTCGACCTCCCGATAGCGCTCCGCGAACGGGCGCAGGCGCTCCTCCTGGTGCCGGGTCGTGGCGGCCTCCAGTTCCGGTGTCTCGTCGGGCAGTGGCGGCGGGACCTGGAGCGCGGGAGCGGGCGCACCGATCAGCAGGGCCGGGGACGGCGGCACCGGATAGGCGGTCACCACCTCCAGCGGCACCCCCCGCCTGCGGGCCGCCTCGAAGGCGAAGTCGACGACCTCGTCGGCGGTCTCCTCGACGTGCAGCCCGAGCAGCACCCGGCCCGCCTCGGCGCCGCTCTCGAGTGAGGCGGCACGCGCCTCGTGCGGCACGACGACCACCGGGCAGGGCGCCGAGGAGGCCAGGGCGCGGCTGGCGGACCCCAGGAGCAGGCTCGCGAAGCCGCCCCGCCCCCGGGCCCCGACCACGAGCAGCCGAGCGCCCCGGGCCGCCTCGGTCAGGGCGTCGACGACCGAACCGTCCAGCGAGGCGTACCGCACGTCGAGCCCCTCGGCCCGCGGCCCCACCTTCGCGGCCAGCGCGTCCACCACCGTGTCCGGGATCTCGGGCTTCCCCCCGAGCGAGGCGATCCGGGCGCTGCCGAGCTGCAGCGCCTCGGACCGGACATGGGCCACGGTGAGCGGAGCCTCCAGGCTCCGCGCCGCCCGCAGTGCCCACTCCAGGGCCCGCAGACTGTGCTCGGAACCGTCGACCCCCACCACCACAGCAGATTTCTCCCTCATGCCTGGCACTCATATAGGGATCATTCGCCCACTTCCCGGTGCCACGCCGAGGCGTACTCGATCGGTCCCCGCCGTCAGCGGAGCAGCCGACGGCGTCCGCGTGCCGCGGCCACCAGCTCGGGCAGCGTGCCCAACTTCACCCGGGGCCGGCCGGACTCCTCGCCGCGGGCGCGTTCGGCCCGCTCGATGGCGGCGAGGCCACGGGCGTCCACCAGGGTGCGGGCCCGGCCGTGGGCGAGGCGGTCGAACGCCCGCGCGGTGCCCGTCGGAACGGGGAGGGCCCCGTCGACGGCGTCGGCCAGGAGGGTGCCGACGGTCTCGGCGGCGCAGGTACGGTTGGCGCCGATGCCCCCCGAGGGGCCGCGCTTGATCCAGCCCACCACGTACGTGCCCGGCCGGCCCTCGACCCGCCCGCCGCGGTGCGGGACCGTGCCGGTCGCGTCGTCGAACGGCAGCCCCGCGACCGGGAGTCCGCGGTAGCCGACCGCCCGCAGGACCATGCCGGCGGGGATGGTGGCCGGTCCGCCGTCGCCGGTCACCCGCACCGCCCCGTCGAGGATCTCCTCCGGCGCGGAGTGGAAGCGGAAGACGATGCGCCGCCCCGGCCCCGGCGGTTCGGTCCAGTCCACGCGCTCGCGCACCGCCCCGCCGAGGAGGGCCGCCTTCTCGTGCGGCGCGGCGGCCTCCACGGCCGTCCACACCCGCGGATCGTGGTCGTCGACGACCAGGCGCACCCCGGGAAGCCGCCCCAGCGCGAGGAGTTCGGGCGCCGTGCAGGAGGCGTCCTCCGGCCCCCGCCGCGCGAGCAGCACCACCTCGCGCACGGCGGAGGCCCGCAGCGCCGTGAGGGCGTGGTCCGCGATGTCCGTCGCCGCCAGGGTCTCGGGGTCCGAGACCAGGATGCGGGCGAAGTCCAGGGCCACGTTGCCGGTGCCGACGACCACGACCCGCTCGGTCGCCGACAGGTCGATCGTGTCGGGCGCGACCTCGGGATGCGCGTTGTACCAGGCGACGAAGGACGTCGCCGGGACGCTGCCCGGCCGGTCCTCGCCGGGGACGCCCAGGCGTCGGTCGGTCGCCGCGCCCACCGCGTACACCACGGCGTCGTGGTGCGCGGCCAGTTCCTCCGCGGTCACGTCCGTACCGACGTCGACGCCGAGGTACATCCGGACCCGCGGATGGGTGTGGAAGCGGGCGAAGGCGTCACCGATCCGCTTGGTCGCCGGGTGGTCGGGCGCCACCCCGTAGCGTACGAGGCCGCCCGCCACCGGCAGCCGGTCGACCAGCGTCACCTCGGCGTTCGTGTGCAGCAGCAGGTCCTCCGCGGCGTACATGCCGGCGGGGCCCGTGCCGACCACCGCGACCCGGATGCGCCCGAAGTCGGACGGCAGCGAGCGCGTGAAGGACGGGGCGCCCCACGCGTGGAAGGTCGACCCGTCCTCCGGGGCGGGCCGGGGCGCGCGCCGCTCGGAGAAGTCCGCGTTGAGGGCTGCGTACAGCTCCTGCCCGGCGGGCAGCGAGTCCGCCGGGAAGACGGCGTCGACCGGGCAGGCGTCGGCGCAGGCGCCGCAGTCGATGCACGACTTCGGGTCGATGTAGAGCATCTCGGTGCGGCCGAAGTCCGGCTCGTCGGGCGTCGGGTGGATGCAGTTGACCGGGCAGACGGCGACGCAGGTGGCGTCGTTGCAGCAGGTCTGGGTGATGGCGTAGGTCATGGCGTCGTCAGCTCGCGGGGCTCCGGTGAGGGGCGGACGGGGGGCGCGTGGGCGGAAGGGGGGTCAGAGGAGGTGGGCGCGCCGGTAGACGGCGACGGCCGGGCGGGTCAGCAGCCGGGCCGAGGACAGGAACTCCATCAGGCCCGCGCAGCTGGACCGCATCAGCGACTTGTGGTGCTGGTTGGCCCGCGCCTCGGCGAGCGCCCGCTCGGTGTCGAGCCCCGCGTTCGCGTACACCTCGCGGTTCACCATGCTGGTCACGATGAGGTACGAGGCGATCGAGACGACGAGCGCCTGCACGTGGCGGCGCAGCGGACCGGCCTCGCGCAGCCGGGCGCGGGTCTCCTCGCGGGCGAACTTCATGTGCCGCGACTCCTCGACGACGTGGATGTTGTTGATGGTCCGGACGAAGGGCACCACGCGCTCGTCGCGCATCCAGTCGCGCTGCATGACGTCCAGCACCTCCTCGGCGACGAGGATCGAGGCGTACGCCGCCTCGCCGACGGCCAGCGTCTTGAAGGCCCGGCCGAGTTCGAGGACGAAGCGCGGCGGGCGGTACGCGGGGGCCCCGAGCTTGGCCGCGCCGCGGCCGAACATGATCGAGTGCCGGCACTCGTCGGCGATCTCCGTCAGGGCCCACTGGAAGCGCGGGTCGGTCGGGTCCTTGGCGTACATGTCGCGCAGCACCATCTGCTGCAGGATCATCTCGAACCATATGCCCGTGCTGGCCACCGACGCGGACTCCTGCCGGGTGAGCTCCTTGCGCTGGGCCTCCGTCAGCTCCTGCCAGTAGCTGGTGCCGTAGAGGGTGCTCCACTCGGGGCTCATGCCGTGGAAGTCCTTGTCGAGCGGGGTGTCCCAGTCCACCTCGGTGGCGGGGTCGTAGGAGAGCTTGGCGGAGGACTCGAGCAACCGGCGGGCCGCGTCGCGCTCGGGCTGGCGGGCCGGGTCCGCGGGCTGGACGGTGCTGCTGGCCATGGTGCGGCTCCTTGGGGACCTCGAGAGCGGGAAGGAGGCTTGTTAGACGCCGTGTCTAGCAAGCTGTTGGACGGAAGGTATAGCAAGACGGCTCGCTCGCCTACCCGTCGGTACGCAATTCCTTGCCGGAGCCCCACGACCGGGAGAGGATGCGTCCATGATCGACAGCGCCGCGAACGACACGGAACGGACCGCGGTCGCCGCGGCCATCGACGGCGAACTGCGCCTCTTGGACCCCACCGTCCGCGTCTCCGCGACCGAGGCCCGCGCCCTCTTCGACCCCGAGTTCATCGAGGTCGGCGCGTCGGGACGGCGCTGGACGTACGAGGAGATGCTCGCCGCCCTGCCCGAGCTGGACGGCGGAGCCGAGGACGGCCCACGCTTCGAGCCCTCCGGCATGCGCGGGGTGCTCCTCGCCCCCGGCCTCGTCCACCTCACGTACGAGACCGTCATCGACGGGCGCCGGGCGCGCCGCAGCTCGATCTGGCGCCATTGCGCCGGGACCGGCTGGCGGCTCTACCACCACCAGGGCACCCCCGTCCCGGAAGACTGAACGCCCGTGTTCTCATGAGGCGTTCACGCAGGCGGGACCACCGGGGGAGAGACAGGGCATGAGGACGACGGACGACGGCGCGGTGCTGACCGAACGGTTCGAGCGGGACCGGGGGCACCTTCGCGCGGTGGCCTACCGCATGCTCGGATCCCTCGCCGAGGCCGACGACGCGCTCCAGGAGGCGTGGCTCCGTGCGAACAGCGCCGGGATCGCCGGTGTCGAGAACCTCGGCGGCTGGCTCACCACCGTCGTCTCCCGCGTCTGCCTGAACATGCTCAGGTCCCGCGACCGGCGTCGCGAGGACTCCCTGGAGGAACGGCTCCGCGAGCCCGACGCCGACCTGCCCGGGCGCGACCCCGAGGAGGAGGCCCTGATGGCCGACTCCGTCGGCGTCGCCCTGCTCGTCGTCCTCGACACCCTCGGGCCCGCCGAACGCCTCGCCTTCGTGCTCCACGACATGTTCGCCGTCGCCTTCGAGGACATCGCGCCCATGCTGGAGCGCACACCGGCCGCCGTGCGGCAGCTCGCGAGCCGGGCCCGCCGCCGGGTCAGGGGCGGCACCGTGGTGCGTGCCGAAGTCGACGCGGTGCGTCGGCGGAGCGTGGTCGAGGCCTTCCTCGCCGCCACCCGGGGCGGCGACTTCGAGGCCCTGGTGGCCCTGCTCCACCCGGACGTCGTCCTGCACGCCGACCGGATGGTCGTCCCGACGCCCGAACCGATCGTCGTCGCCGGTGGCCGCACGGTCGCGCAGGGCGCCATGGCGGCCGTGGGCCGCGCCCGCTTCACCGGAGTGGCGCTCGTCGACGGCACCTTCGGTCTGGCCATGGCACCGCAGGGCCGCCTGCGCGTGGTGCTCACCTTCGTCGTGACGGACGGCCTGATCACCGCGATCGACGTCGTCGCGGACCCGGAGCGGCTCGGAGCGATGGAGATCGCGGCGGCGGACACCGACCTGTAGGGCCCGGCCAGGCCGGGTCCGGCCGGGGCCGGACTCCGACGATCCGCAGGCGGACGCGTCCGACCTCACCGGCCCGGAGCCCGGTCGCATCGGACTCACCGACGCCCGGCGGTCGGCGAGGTCGGACCCGGGCGAACGAGAGGGCGGCTGATCGGACCTCGCACTCGGCGTTCGCGCCCGGCGGGCGCACGTCGACGGGCGCGGTGGTACGCGCGTCGAGGACGACGGCCGTGTCGCCGTCCACGTCCAGGCCCGGCTGGACGATCCAGTCCTCGGCGGCGACCGCGCTGTCGAGCAGGCAACGGCCTCTGGGCACCTGGACGGTGACGGTGCCGGCCGGGCCCTCCGGTGCGAGCGTGGTGCCGGCCGGCGCGCCCGAGAGCCCCGTGAGATGCGTGACGTGCTCGGCGGTCGGCGCGCCGTCGCGTCCGAGATGGATGAGCGTCAGCGCGTACGTCTTCGCGTCCGGTGAGGCGGGGGCGGTGTCTTCGACCGGGTCACCTCGGCCTTCCTCGGCGAGCGCACGGTCCTGACGCGGTCCACGGCCGTCGGCCCCGCGGGTACGGTCCTCGGCCGCTCGGCCGTGCTCACCAGGGCGGTCACGAACCGGCCCGGCGAGCGCCCGCCTTCGGCCTCGACGCCGCCGCGACAGCGACCGTGACCGTGCCGGACGCCGGGTGCCCCCGTTCGCGCCGCGCCCGGCGGACGGCGAGGGGGGCGGCGAGGCCGGTGAGGGCGAAGAGCGCCCCGGTGACGTACCAGCCCGGGCGGCCCCAGCCGACGCAGAGTGCGATGAGCAGGGCGGGTCCGAAGCCCTCGGCGAGTCCGGCGCCGAGACCGAACACGCCCAGGTACTGGCCCGTCGCGTGCTCCGGCGCGAGCGCGAAGGAGAGCTCGAATCCGGCGGCGGCGTGCCACAGCTCACCGATCGTGTGCACCACCACCGCCGTGAGGACGAGCGTCGTGGCCGCCCACGCCGGGGTTCCGGCCGCGAGCGAGACGAGCGCGCAGGACACCAGGAACGCCACGCCGGCCCGGCGGTAGGCCCGTGCCCCGGCGGCGGGGGAGTCGACGCCGCGGCTGGCCCGTACCTGCAGCGCGATGACGATGACGGTGTTGACCAGCATGGTGCCCGCGATCAGCCCGCGCGGCGCGCTCGTCGCCTGGACCAGCCACAACGGGATCGCCACGGTGAGGACCTTGAACTGGATCGACATGACGCCGTCGACGGCGGTGAGCAGCAGGTAGGGCCGGTCCCGCAGCGCGGCCCAGCGCGGCCCGCCCGCGTCGGGCACCGGCGGCACCGGCGGCAGCAGGACCAGGAGGGCCGCGGAGGCGGCGAAGGCGACGGTGTTGCCGACGACCAGCAGCTGGTACGCCGTGAGGGTGCCGGCCTGCACGGCCCATCCGGCGCCCAGCGCGCCGAGCGAGATGCCGACGTTCGTGACGGCACGGAGGTACGCCCGGAACTCCTGCGGCCGGTCGCCGCCGTGGCGCCGGATGATCGGGCTGCGCGCGGCGAGGCCGGCGGCCTGCGCGGCGGTGGCCGCGCAGACCGTCAGGACGAACACCCAGAGCCGGTCCGCCAGGAGGAACCCCCCGGTGGCCGCAGCCCGTACGACGAGCGTGGCCGCGTACACGCCGCGCGCCTCGCGCCGGTCCGCGAGGTGTCCGGCCGTGATCCCCACGGCCAGCGACACCAGCCCGGCGGCGCCGAGCCCGAGCCCCACCTGTGCCGCAGGGAGGTGCATCGCCAGGGTGAAGTACAGGACGCCGGCGGTCAGGTAGAGCCCGCTGCCCATCGTGTTGACGAGGTTGGAGGCCGCGATGACGCGCTGCGGTCCGGTGTCCGGCACGAGTTGGGGCATGACGGGTCTCCGACTCCTGGGCGCACGTAAGGGCCCCTCAAGCTTGTTGCACATTACTCGCAACAGCAAGAGGCTTGCGGAGGAAAGCCGGTGACTGCCCGTCAGTCACCCGAGCCCGACGGCACCGAGTTGCGCCACACGGTCACGTCCAGGGTCATGTACGTGCTGGGCGAGCCCTCCGGGGAGAAGCCCTTGACCGTGACCAGGCCCATGTGGCCCGTGCCGGTGGTCACGCACACCTGACGGCCCTTGGACAGCTTGTTGACGTAGACCTCCCGTGTGAACCGGGTGTCCGCGAGGCAGGTCTCCAGCGAGCCCTCCTGGCCGGGGTCGAGCAGCACCAGATTGCCGCCGGTGCTCTCGGCGTCGAGATAGCCGCCCGTGTCGTAGGAGAGCTCGTAGTTGCCGTCCTCGCCGTCCTGGGGCCGCACGACGTCGTCCCCGAGGGTCAGGTGATAGCCGGCGGTGAGGTTGATGTTCTTGAAATCGGCGGGCTTCGGGGCCGGCTTGGCCGACGCCTTCGGGGCGGACGTCGAACCGCCCTGGCTCGGTCCGTCGCCGGTCTTGCCGTTGGCGCCGCCGTTGCCGCTCGCCGCGTTCGCCCGGTCCCCGTCCTTCGTGAGGACGTACGCGGTCGCGGCGCCGCCGATGCCGAAGACGAGCGCGGCGGCGAGCCCGACGAGCAGGGTCCGCCGGCCCGCGTCCCGCGCCGGGGCCGGGGCGCCCGGTGCGCGGTAGGGCGCCGGGGTCGGGAACACGGCCGGGGTCGGGCCCTGCGTCGGGGCGTAGGCGTGCGCGTGGGCCTGCGCCGCCGGGTGGGGCACGTGGCCGGGGGCCTGGACCGGGTAGGCCGGGGCCGACGGCGGCGGGGCCTGGGTGGGGGCCGCCCCGGTCGGATGGTGGGCGGGGGCGGTCGGCGAGTACGCCGGCGGGGTGGGGGAGTGATCCGCTGCGGCCGTCGGCGGGTGCGCCGGCGCCGCGGGGGAGTAGCCCACCGAGGGGGCCGTCGGCGGAGGGGGCGGTGTCGGCGCCGCGGCGGGGGTCGCCGTCCGCGCCGTGATGTCCGCCGAGACCGCGCTCGGCAGCCAGTCCTCGGGGCGCCGCAGCACCGTCGCCGCGTTCGCCTCCTGGCAGAGCCGGATCACCTCCGCGACGGTCGGCCGGGCCCCGGGGTCCTTCGCCAGGCAGCGGGCGACCAGCTCGGACAGCCGCTCCGGGACCGCGCTCAGGTTCGGCTGCTCGTGCACGATCCGGTACAGCACCCCGTGCGAGGTCCCCTCGCCGAAGGCGGGGGCGCCCGTCGCCGCGTACACCGCGACCTGTCCCAGGGCGAAGATGTCGGTCGCCGGTGTCACGCGGCTTCCCGCGGCCTGCTCCGGGGCCATGAACGAGGGAGTGCCGATGGTGACGCCGCTGCCGGTGAGCGAGGTCGCGTCGGCGGCGTGGGCGATGCCGAAGTCGATGACCCGGGGGCCGTCGGCGGCGAGCAGCACGTTGGACGGCTTGAGGTCGCGGTGCACGAGCCCCGCGCCGTGGATGACGTGCAGGGCCTCGGCCATCCCCGCGACGAGCAGCAGCACCGTCTCGACGGGCAGCGCGCCGTGCGCCACCACCGCGTCGGCGAGCGAGGGACCGGGCACGTAGGCGGTGGCCAGCCACGGCTGCGCGCCCTCGGCGTCGGCGTCGATGACGGGCGCCGTGAACAGCCCCTGCACCCGCTGCGCGGACCGCACCTCCTGGGCGAAGCGGCGGCGGAACTCGGCGTCCTCGCCGAACTCGGGCCGGATGACCTTCACGGCGACGGGGCGGCCGCCGGGCGTGTACGACAGGTACACCTTGCCCATGCCGCCGGCACCGAGCCGTGCCGCCAGCCGGTACCCGGCGACGGTCGTCGGATCGTCGGCGGCGAGCGGCTGGAAGATCGCGGAAGCTCCGGCGCTGCCCTGCTGCTGACCACTCATCAATTCTGTTCTCCCCGTGCGGAACTGCGGATCCCGTTTCTCGCCCGGCACCCTATCGGCTGGGCGCCGACGGCGGGACCGGAGCCGCGTGGGGGGTGGGAGGCGGCCGGGAACGCGGTGGGGAGGGCGGCTCCGGGCAGGCCGCGAAGGCCGGCCACGGAGGGGGACGGGGGAGATCGGGAGAGGAAGGGAGGGCACGGGGAGAGTGGGCGCGGGCGGTCGGGAACGAGCGGGAACGGACGGGAATGCGACGGGGAGGGGTGCTGTTACACCCGTCGAGGCTGACATGGCCGAGTCAAACGATCTCGGACCGCAGCCGGAAGGAGCACCATGACCCGTACCACCCAGCGCCCCGTGGTCACCCTCAGGTCCACCGCCGGCACCGGCGCGACCTATGTGACCCGCAAGAACCGCCAGAACGACCCCGACCGCCTGGTCCTGCGCAAGTACGACCCCGTCGTCGGCGCCCACGTGGAGTTCCGCGAGGAACGCTGACCCGTGGGTGCGGCCCGGCAGGGCCGACGCCGACCCCGGCTCGCCCCGTCCTCGCGGCGCGGGCGACCGGGGTCGGGCCACGTGAGGAGGCGCCCCCCGCGCCACCGCGGATCTCGCGCGCGAGCTCGTGCCCCACCCGCTGGGCTCACCCCGCCCCGCGAAGTCGTCGTCACCCGGAGGGCCGATGTCCACGCGCCAGACCGACGCCGTCGTCCGGCTCGTCCGCGCCGTCCTGGGTGACGAGGCGCTCGGCGCCTACCCGCACGGTTCCGCCGTGCTCGGCGGGCTGCGCCCGCACAGCGACGTCGACGTGCTCGTGGTCGCCCGCCGCGGCCTCACCACCGCCGAGCGGCGTGCCCTCACCGAGGGGCTGCTCGCCCTCTCCGGCTCGCGTGCCCACGACGGGCCGGCCCGGCCCGTCGAGCTGATCGTCGTGGTGGCCGGGCAGATCAGGCCCTGGCGCCACCCGGCCGTCTGCGACTACTTGTACGGGGAGTGGCTGCGCGAGGAGTACGAACGGGGCGTCCTGCCCCGTCCCGAGCCCGCCCCGGACCTGGCGACGCTGCTCACCATGGCCCGCGCGGGCGACGCCCCGCTCCTCGGCCCGCCGCCGTCCGCTCTGATCGACCCGGTGCCCGCCGCCGACGTACGGAGCGCGATCGTCGCCGGGATCCCCGGACTGATGGCCGACCTCGAGTCCGACACCCGCAACGTGCTGCTCACCCTCGCCCGGATCTGGGGCACGCTGGAGACCGGACGGATCCGGGCCAAGGACGCCGCCGCCGACTGGGCGCCGGCCCGGCTGCCGGCCGACCGGCGGCCCGTGCTCGCCCACGCGCGCGCCGTGTGCGAGGGGCGCGCGGAGGAGGACTGGGCGCCCCTCGCTCGCGCCGTGCGCCCGCAGGCCGAACACCTCCTGGAACGGATCCGGCAGGCCGCGGGGACGTCAGTCCTCGGCGAGGGCCGTGACGAGGAGGTCGGTGAGCAGGGCCCCGGCCGTGCCCTCGGGGTCGAGATCGGGGTCGTAGATGGTGATGTTGAGCCCGACGCAGCGCGGCGAGCGGACGAGCGGCCCTAGCAGCGCGGTCAGTTCGTCCGGAAGGAGTCCGCCCGGGTCGGGGCTGTCGACGGCCGGCATGACGGTGGGGTCGAGCACGTCGGCGTCCAGATGCACCCAGAAACCGTCCAGGGCCGGGGTCTCCAGGCTGACCGCGGTCGCGGCGCCGAGCTCGCCCGGACCCCACTCGCGCAGTTCGGAGACGGTCGCGACGGGGATCTTCAGCTCGCGCAGCTGGACGAGCTCGGGGTCGTCCCCGTACCCGTCGCGGGTGCCGAGGACGCGGACGTCCTCGTCCCGGAGGTAGGGGCGCCGGCCCTCGAGATCGGTCAGGTCGTTCTGGCCGCGGCCGGTCGCCAGGGCCAGTTCCTCGCCGCCGGCGGCGCCGATCCGGTCCGAGTTGGCCGGGTTGCGGAAGTCGGGGGAGGCGTCGACCGAGGCGAGCCCGTAGCGCCCGAGCCGGCGCAGGGCGAGGGCGGCGCCCAGCTGGATGGAACAGTCGCCGCCGAGGACCAGCGTGAAGTCCCCGGCCGTCACGTGGCGTTCGATCCGGTCGGCGAGCCGGACGGTGTACGCGGCGAGGGCGGCCGCGTTGAAGACGCCGTCGCCCTCCTGCCAGTCGCCCCGGTCGTACCGCGGCGGCACCACCACCCCGCCCTCGAACGCCCCGAGCCGCCGCACGATCCCGTTCTCGCGCAGCGCGCCGGCGAGCTTGTAGCAGCCGGGCACGGTGCCGGGGGAGGGCGGGCGCAGGCCGAGATTGGAGGGGGCGTCGATGACCACGATGTTCCTCATGAGCGCCATCCTCGCCGCGCCGGTACGCGACCGCAACGGACTTGGGCGCCGCCTCCGGCGAGGGGGCCGACGCCTGCTGACGCACCGGCTCCCGTCGTTCGTGACCGCGGTGACCATAGCCGGCCCCCGCGTTCGTGACCGCGGCGGCCACCTCCGGCTCCCGTGTACCTGACCGGCGACCGCCTCCGGCCCCCGCGTTCGTGACCGCGGCGACCGCCTCCGGCTCCCGCCTGCGCACCACGGGCCCGGGCGCCCGGCCGCGGCGTACGAGGCCGGCTCGACCCGCCCGCCGTCTCCGGCGAATGAGGCGACGACGGCCGGCGGGCCGGTGCCCGCGCACGCGACCGCGTCGGGTGACGGCCTGCTCCCGCGCCCACAGGCCGACACCCCGGCCGCACGGCGGGGCCCCGCTCGGGTGTGCCGGCCCGTCGCACGGCGCACGGGGCCCGGTGCGGACGCACGGCTGTACCGGCGGCCGGTGGCCGGTCCGAGGTCGACGTCGAGACCGTGCCCGGGGGCGCCCGAGGCGAGGCCCACTCCGCGGCGCGCCGAGCCCGGCACCTGCCCTCCTCCCCACCCCCCGCGTCGCTGGTCTGGACCTTGAGGGGAGGGGGCGTCAAGCTCAGGGCATGGACTTGGAGTTGAGGCACCTCAAGACGATCCGGGCGATCGCGGACGCCGGCAGCCTCACCCGGGCCGCCACCGCGCTCGGGCTGGCGCAGCCCGCCCTCAGTGCTCAGCTCAAGCGCATCGAGCGGGTCCTGGGCGGCGCGCTCTTCGACCGCGGCCGCGACGGCGTGCGGGCCACCCCGCTCGGGGACCTCGTCCTGGCCCGGGCCCGGGTCCTGCTGCCCGCCGTGCACGAGCTCCAGGAAGCGGCGGTGCGCTTCGCCCGTGAGGGCGCCGCCGGCCACCGGCTCGGCGGCACGCACGGGCCCCTGCTCGGCGGTCTCGTCGACCGGCTCGCCCGGACCGGGCCGGGAGCGCCGGTGACCACGTACACCTCCTGGTCGGAACGGGAGATCGCCCAAGGCGTGGTCGCCGGCCGGCTGGACTTCGCGCTGGTGGGCGTCTGCGGCGAGAGCAGCCCGCCCGAGGCGGGGCGGCTCGCCTGGACCGAGGTGGCCCGCGACCCCGTCCACGTGATGCTGGCCGCCGGTCATCCCCTCGCGTCCCGCGCCGAGGTCGAGCTCTCCGAACTGGCCGGCGAGGCCTGGACCGACGTGCCCGGCGACGGCTGCTTCGGCGACTGCTTCGCCGCCGCCTGCGTCCGCGCCGGCTTCACTCCGGCCTGTGTGTACGAGACCGATACCGCCTCCTGCGTCCACCTCGTCCAGGTGGGCCGCGCCGCCGGCCTGTGCCGGGCCACCTTCCCGGCCACACCCGGCCTGGTCTCCCGGCCCCTCGTCGGCACCCCGCTGGTGTGGCGCCACCTCCTCGGCTGGCATCCGGAGGGGCGCGCCGCGAGCCGGGCCCCGGTCGTCCTCGACCACGCGCGCGGCGCGCACGCCGACGCCCTGGCCCGCAGTGCGGCCCGCACCGCGGCGCCCGCCCGGACGGGCCATAACGCGATGACAGGGGCCGACTGACAACTCCCGCCCGAGCGAAGGGATTCCTACGGTTTCGGCAGTTCCCCCACGAAACCGAGGAGACCCCCATGCTCCGACGATCCGCCCGTGCGGCCGGCACCGTGCTGGCCGCCGCCGGGCTGGCGCTGGCCGGCCTGCAGGCCGTTCCCGCCACCGCGGTCCAGGCCGCCGATGCCCGGGCAGGCACCACGACCGCCGGAAGGACCGCCGCCGAGGCGCTCGGCGCAGCCGAGGCCCCGCCCGAGCTGCTCCGTGCCCTGCGGCGCGACCTGGGGCTCAGCGGCCCCCAGGCCCTGCGGCGCCTCGCGAACGAGGCCGAGGCCGGGGCCACCGCCGCCCGCGCGCGCCAAGGCCTCGGCGACGCGTTCGCCGGCGCCTGGGTGGACGGGCCCGAGTCGGCGACGCTCACCGTGGCCACCACCCGCGCCGCCGACCTGGCCGCGATACGGGCCGCGGGCGCCCGGGCCCGCCTGGTGCCGCACGGCCTGGCCGCCCTGGAGCGCGCCAAGGCCGCCCTCGACCGGGACGCCACCGCCGACACGCCCGTCCGCTACGTCGACGTCCGCGCGAACCGCCTCGTCGTCGAGGAGGCCCGTCCCGGCGCCGCCGCACGGCTCCTGGCCGCGACGGGCGTACCGCGCGCCCTCGTCGGGGTCGTCCGCAGCGCCGGGGCGCCCCGGCCGCTGTACGGCCTCCGTGGCGGCGACGCCTATTACATGGGCGGCGGCCGCTGCTCGGTCGGCTTTCCGGTGACCCGCGGCACCACGCAGGGCTTCGCCACGGCGGGCCACTGCGGTCGCGCGGGAACCACCACGACCGGCTTCAACCAGGTCGCCCAGGGCAGCTTCCAGGCCTCGGTCTTCCCCGGCAACGACATGGCGTGGGTGGCCGCCAACGCGAACTGGACCGCCACTCCCTACGTCAAGGGAGCCGGCGGTGCCAACGTGCAGGTGACCGGCTCCGTCCTGCAGCCCGTCGGCTCGTCCGTGTGCCGCTCCGGTTCGACCACCGGGTGGCACTGCGGCACCATCCAGCAGCACAACACCAGCGTCACCTACCAGGAGGGCACCGTCTCGGGCGTGACCCGGACGACGGTCTGCGCCGAGCCGGGCGACTCGGGCGGCTCGTACATCTCGGGCAGTCAGGCCCAGGGCGTCACCTCGGGCGGTTCCGGCAACTGCTCCAGCGGCGGTACGACCTTCTTCCAGCCGCTCAACCCGATCCTGCAGAGCTACGGCCTGACCCTGCGGACCACCAGCTCCGACCCCGGCCCGGGCCCCGGCCCCGGCGAGCCCGCGCCCGGCGGCACCTGGAAGGCGGGCACGGTCTACTCGGCCGGTGACACCGTCACGTACGGCGGTGCGAGCTACCGCTGCCTCCAGGGCCACCAGGCACAGGCGGGCTGGGAGCCGCCGAACGTCCCGGCGCTCTGGCAGCGCCTCTGAGCAGGAGACCCGGAGCGGGCCGCGCCGAGACACCCGGTGGTGCCGCTCCACCGGGTGCGGGCCCTGACCCGC
>NZ_JBFAXU010000009.1:183536-249867 GCF_040680975.1 Streptomyces sp. NPDC051921 | reverse complement strand
GTACCGACCCTCGCGGGCTTTCCTCCGGGCGCTTCCTTCGTTTCCGACTCTATCAGATCTTTCCGATCCGATTTCCTCGGTGCTTTCCGGTCCCGAATTCTTGGCTTTCGCCTTTCGGGCCCTTCGGCGGGGTCAAACACTACCAGGCTTTTTCACTCCCCCCGACCACACCCCTCGCATGCAAGCACGCAGAGGTGTAGACCACTGGGGTTAGGATCTGGCTTGATAGGTGCTGCCGACCCACGACTCAACGTCGCGTTGGGGTCAGGCAGGAGTACGACAGTACATCCCTACGCCACCTGAGGCAAATCGTTTCCGGTAGTCCCTAGGTCCGCCAACTGGTACGTCTCGTGCGGAACCTGGACTTCCTATGACATAGGCTTCTGAACAGTACGCCGTCCAGGACAGGCAGTGACGGCGCCACACCATCTCCGCCCCTGGGAGGCTTCCCATGACATCCGTGACGTCGCCACTCGCTGGACGCGCCATCGGTCTCGCTGCTGTACCCGACCCCGTCTTCTCCGGTGCGATGGTCGGTCCCGGCACCGCCATCGACCCCGTGCGCGAGCCCTCCGAGGCCGTCTCGCCCGTCGACGGCGTCGTCGTCTCTCTCCACCCGCACGCTTTCGTCGTCGTCGACGCCGAAGGTCACGGCGTGCTGACCCATCTCGGGATCGACACCGTTCAGCTGAACGGTCAGGGCTTCGAGCTCCTCGTGAACAAGGGCGACACCGTGACGCGCGGACAGGCCGTCGTGCGCTGGAACCCCGCCGAGGTCGAGGCCGCCGGCAAGTCCCCCATCTGTCCGATCGTGGCCCTGGAGGCCACCGCGGACGCCCTCTCCGATGTCCTCGACGCCCAGGACGTCAAGGCCGGCGACGTGCTCTTCTCCTGGAGCTGACCGCCGGTCCGTCCTTCGCGACGGGCTCGATGACGACATTTCAACGCGGCGGTTCCGGCCGCCGCTCTAGCGGAGACGGGTGAGATGGAGACAACGCTGCGAGGCGTCGGCGTCAGCCACGGGGTGGCGATCGGCGAGGTCCGGCACATGGGCACGGCGGTTCTCGAGCCGCCGGCGAAGCAGATTCCCGCCGAAGAGGCGGAGCGCGAACAGGGGCGCGCCCGCCAAGCTGTGGAGGCTGTGGCCGCGGACCTGATCGCCCGGGGCAACCTCGCCGGTGGCGAGGCCCAGGCGGTGCTGGAGGCCCAGGCGATGATCGCTCAGGACCCCGAGCTCATCGCCGACGTCGACCGCCGGATCGTGGTGGGCAGCACGGCCGAGCGCGGTATCTACGACGCGTTCTCGCACTACCGGGAGCTGCTCGCGGGCGCCGGTGAGTACATGGCGGGCCGGGTGGCCGACCTGGACGACGTGCGCAACAGGATCGTGGCGCGGCTGCTGGGTGTGCCGATGCCGGGCGTGCCGGACAGCGACGAGCCGTACGTGCTGATCGCGCGGGACCTGGCGCCGGCCGACACGGCGCTGCTCGACCCGTCGCTGGTGCTCGGCTTCGTGACCGAGGAAGGCGGGCCGACCAGCCACAGCGCGATCCTCGCGCGGGCGCTGGGCGTGCCGGCCGTGGTGGCTCTGCCGGGTGCCGGCGAGCTGGCCGAGGGCACGGTCATCGCGGTGGACGGTTCCACGGGTGAGATCTTCGTGGAGCCGAGCGAGGAGAAGAAGGCGGCGCTGACCCGGGCCGCCGAGCAGCGGAAGGCGGCGCTGTCCGCTTCCAGTGGTCCGGGGGCGACCTCGGACGGGCACAAGGTGCCGCTGCTCGCGAACGTGGGCGGTCCGGCGGACGTCCCGGCGGCGGTCGAGGCCGGTGCCGAGGGCGTGGGCCTGTTCCGTACGGAGTTCCTCTTCCTGGACGACAGCAAGCGGGCTCCGTCCGAGGAGAAGCAGATCGAGGCGTACCGCAAGGTGCTGGAGGCCTTCCCCGAGGGCCGTGTGGTCGTGCGGGTGCTGGATGCGGGTGCGGACAAGCCGCTGGACTTCCTGACGCCGGCGGACGAGCCGAACCCGGCGCTGGGCGTGCGGGGTCTGCGGACGCTGCTGGACCACCCGGAGGTGCTGCGGACGCAGCTGACGGCGCTGGCGAAGGCCGCCGAGGGTCTGCCGGTGTACCTGGAGGTCATGGCGCCGATGGTGGCCGACCGCACGGATGCGAAGGCGTTCGCCGACGCGTGCCGTGAGGCGGGGCTGCGGGCGAAGTTCGGTGCGATGGTGGAGATTCCGTCCGCCGCGCTCCGGGCGCGTTCGATCCTGCAGGAGGTCGAGTTCCTGTCGCTGGGCACGAACGACCTGGCGCAGTACACCTTCGCCGCCGACCGTCAGGTGGGTGCGGTGTCGCGCTTGCAGGATCCGTGGCAGCCGGCGCTGCTGGACCTGGTGGCGCTGTCCGCCGAGTCGGCCAAGGCCGAGGGCAAGAGCTGCGGTGTCTGTGGTGAGGCCGCGTCGGATCCGCTGCTGGCGTGTGTGCTGACGGGTCTGGGGGTGACCTCCCTGTCGATGGGTGCGGCGTCGATCCCGTATGTGCGGGCGACGCTGGCCAAGTACACGCTGGCGCAGTGCGAGCGTGCGGCCGCGGCGGCGCGTGCGGCGGACACCGCGCACGACGCGAGGATGGCGGCGCAGGCGGTACTGTCCGGGGAGTGATCCCCGGTCGGCGGCCCGTGGGCCGTCGCCGTTCGGTGTCGAAGGGGCTTCCCGCCGGTGTGGCGGGGAGCCCCTTCGGCGTCAGTGGGGGTGGGGGGCGTCGGGGGGCCCGAGGGGGAATCCGGCGCGGTAGTCGACGTGGGGTTCGGGGGCGATGGGTTCGCCGGTGCGGGCGTCGGTGCAGTAGGCGTCGAAGACCTCGGCCTCGGTGAGGGGGCGGAGGTGTCCGCCGTGCAGGCGCCAGCCGTGGAGGCGGTCGGGGGTGCCGGGGGTGGTGGTGCGCAGGACGACGCCGCCGGGGGTGTTGAGGGCGAGGCCGGCGGCGAGGACGGTGACGAACTCGGCGCCTTGGGAGCTGTCGAGCCGGGCGGGGCCCGTGGCGTCGCGAACGGCGTGGAGGGTGGCGAGGAGCTGTTCGTCCGCTGCGGGGACGCTGCAGACGAGGTGGTGGGTGCCGGGTCCTGCGGCCTCGAGGAGGCGGAGCAGGAGGTGGGAGGCGTGGTCGAAGGAGGCGCGGCCGATGTCCTGGCCGCAGTCCGCGCAGGTGCCCGCGTCGGTGAGCAGCATCGTGGCGTACTCCCAGGTGGCGCGGCGGACGGCGGTGTCGACGAGGGTGGGGACGAGGGTGCTGAGGGGCTGTCCGGTGTAGGTGACGCGGGCGCCGGTGGCGGCCCGCTCGGCGGTGTAGCGGCTGCGGCTGGTGGGGCGGTCCGGGTCGAGTCCGGTGTCGGCGCAGTAGTCGGCGTACTCCTCGGGGTCGAAGAGGGCGACGGTGGTGTGGCCGCCGTGGGCGGCGAGGGTCTTGAGGAGCTCTTCGACGTGGTGGAGGTAGCGGCCGTGGTCGTCGAAGGCGAAGGTCGCGTACTGCCGCATGGCGGCGAAGTCCTCCTCGTCGGCGAGGAGGGCGACGGTGTCGGCCACTTCGCGGCGCAGGGCGCGGCGCAGTGTGGTGGTGGTGTGGTGCGTGGTCATGTCTCCCCCTGAGCGCTGTCGATCAGTGCTCACTCACCGTAACCGTGGGGACTGACAGTGACGGTCGCGTGGGCTGGTCGACGCGGTCGCGGATGACGCGGTGCTGGGCGGCGCCGGCGGCGACGAGGGCGAGGCCGAGGAGTGGCCAGGCGAGGGGGCCCGCGGTCATGACGCCGGTGACGAGGAGGGGTCCGGCGAAGCGCTGGCCGGACTGGGCGAGTCCGTGGACGCCGAGGTATGCGCCCTGGGCGTCGGCGGGGGCGAGGGCGACGGAGAGTTCCCAGGAGGCGGTGGCGTGGATGATCTCGGCGAAGGTGAGCGCCACGACGGCGACGACGAGGGCGCTGATGGCGAGGGTGCGGCCGCCGGCCGCGGAGGCGGCGAGGGCGAGGGTGCCGATGACGAAGAGTCCGGCGAGCGGGACGAGCAGGCGACGGGCGGCCCGGGTGGTGGCGCCGTAGCGGGAGAGGGGGACCTGGAAGAGGACGACCAGGACGGTGTTGAGGACCAGGAGCAGGGGGGCGAGGCCGACGGGTGCGGCGGTGGCGTGCACGATCCAGAGGGGGACGGCGACCTGGAGGATCGTGTCGTCGAGGAAGAGGGCGGCCTCGGTGGCGGTGTAGGCGAGGAAGGTGCGGTCGCGCCAGGGGTTGGCGGGCCTGGCCTTGGGGGTGTCGTCCGCGGTGGCGGCGACGCGGGAGGGGGCGGGCGGCTCGTCGCAGCGCAGGGTGAGGGCGGCGATGACGACGTAGGTGAGGACGTTGCCGACGAGGAGGAGGCCGTAGGCGCGGGTGCTGCCGGTGGCGAGCGCGGCGGCGGCGCCGAGTCCGCCGATGGACCAGCCGATGTTGACGGTGGTGCGCTGGATGGCCTGGTAGCGGACGCGGTCGGGGCCGGCGAGGCGGGCGGCGTAGAGCTTGATGAGGACGCTGCCGGCGCGGTCGGGGAGGGCACCGAGGGCGGAGTAGAGGGTGAGGAGGAGGAAGTTGTCGGTGGTGAGGAGGGCGAGGAGGGCGGCGCCGCGCATGAGTTGGGCGCCGACGATGACGCGGACGAGCGGGAAGCGGTCGGCGAGGGCTCCGGCGAGCGGGGCGCCGGCGATGCCGACGCCGCCGGAGACCGTCATGAGGAGGCCGACCTGGCCGAGGCCGAGTCCGGAGACGTAGGTGAAGTAGAGGGCGGTGCAGCCGGCCCACAGGCCGGTTCCGGTCTTGTCGATGATGCTGACGAGGAGCATGCGGCGGCCGTCGCGACCGCCGGGTATGCGGTCGAGAGCGGTGCGGTGCCATGAATCGGTGCGGCTCACTCGGTTCCCCCTTGACGCGAGTTTTGTATTGGTACATAGTTCAGTACGTGGCAACACAATATTCGATCAATGGGACGACGGCCAAGGGGATTGCCGCGTCCGTCGAGCGCGGGGTCACCGAGGGCGAGCTCGCCCCGGGCGACGCGCTGCCTCCCGTGCGGCGGCTCGCCGACGAGCTCGGCATCAGTCCGGGCACCGTCGCGACGGCGTACAAGGAACTGCGGCAGCGCGGCCTGGTGGTCACGCGCGGCCGGGGCGGGACCGTGGTGGCGGAGGCCCCGTCGGTGGCCTCCCGGCGCCCGCCCCGGGTGCCGCCGGGAGTCGTCGACCTGGCCACCGGCCTCCCGGACCCCGCGTTCCTGCCGGTGCTCCGACCCCCCGCCGAGGTGCGCCCGACCTACGGCTCGCACCGCGCCGCCCCGCGGCTCACGGCGCTCGAGGAGCTGACGCGTGCCTGGTTCGCGCGCGACGGCGTGCCGGCGGAGCGGGTCACGTTCGCGCACGGGGCGCTCGACTGCATCGCGCGGCTGCTCTCCGTCGAACTGCGGCCCGGGGACGCCGTCGCCGTGGAGGATCCCGGCTTCCACCACCTCCTGGACCTCGTACCGGCCCTGGGGCTGCGCATGGTTCCGGTGACCGTGGACCGCGAGGGGATCGTCCCCGACGCCCTGCGGGCGGCGCTGCGTGCAGGGGTGCGGGCGGTGGTCTGCACCCCGCGGGCCCAGTGCCCCACAGGGGCGTCCTTCTCGCCCGCGCGCCGGGACGAGCTGGTAACGCTGCTACGGGAGTTCCCCGAGGTGCTGGTCGTCGAGGACGACTACAACGTGGAGTTCACCGGCGACGTGGCGCCCACCCTCAGTGCCGCGGGTCTCGACCGCTGGGCCCAGGTGCGGACCGTCTCCAAGCGACTGGGGGTCGACCTGCGGTGGGCCGCGGTCGCCGGTGACCCGGTGACCCTGGCCCGGCACGACGGGCGCATGGTGATGACGTCCGGGTGGGTCAGCCACATCCTGCAGGAGACGGTCGTCGGCCTGCTCTCCGACCCGGCGGTCACCCGACTCGTGGCCGCCGGCGAGGCCGCGTACACGGAACGGCGGCAGGCGCTGACCGCCGCGCTCGGCTCGTACAGCATCCGCTCCCTCGGGGAGGCCGGCCTGAACGTGTGGGTGCCGGTGCGCGACGAGTCGGCGGTGGTCAACGGGCTGCGGACACTGGGCTGGTGGGTGGCGGCGGGCGCCCGCTTCCGGATCGCCGCGCCCACGGCCGTACGGATCACGACGTCGACGCTCGTCCCTGCGGATGCGGGACGGCTGGCGGCGGACTTCGCGGCGGTGCTCGGCGACGCGCAGGCGACGTACGGCGGTTGAGGGCGGGGCCCGGCCGACCGGCCGCCGGACCGGCCGACGGCCGGGCCGCGGACCGGTCGGGTGCTCCTCGGCGTCAGTCCTCGGCGGTGGTCGGGAGCCATTCGTAGCGCCGGGTGCCGGGGACGTGGCCGCACAGCAGGATGTAGCCCTCGGGGCTGAAGGCGACGGACAGGTCACGGTCGGCCGCGCACGGGCTGAACGGCGCCGGGCCCGCGGGGTCGGCGGGTCCCCGTTCCGCGTCGGCGGGCACGGTACGGATGGGCGAGGCGGTCGCGCCGGCCGGGCCGGACTCCCCCGGCCCGCCGCCGGTCAGGGCCGTCGCAACGGCGGCCGCGGCGCCGACCGTGAGGACCGCCGCGGTGGCGGCGAGCGCCCGCCGCGGCAGGCGCCGGCGCCGCGACGGCGCGTCGCCGAGCTGGTCGGGCACGAGGAAGGGCTCGCCGTCCCAGAGCACCGGCCATCGCTCGGGCCCGAGGGCGTGCCGCGCGGCGGCGACGACGTCGCGGGCGGCCGCGGCCGTCGGCCGCTGTCGGGGCCGCTCGGCGGTCATGGCGGCGACGAGAGGGGCCGGAGCGCCGAGGTCGCGCAGGACGAGTCCGGCGGCGTAGACGTCCTGGGCGGGGGAGCTGTCCGCCCCGGCGCGGACCTCGGGGGCGAGGTAGTCCGGGGTGCCGGCGACGAACGCGGGCGCGGTGAGCCGCAGGTGGGGCAGGACGCGCGCCCCCCCGAAGTCGGCGAGGTAGGCGTGCGGACGCTCCGCTCCGGAGGCGGAGAGGAGCACGTTCGACGGCTTGACGTCCCGGTGGACGAGGCCGCCCAGGTGCACGGCGGCGAGCGCGTCCAGGAGTTGTTCGGCGATCAGCAGGCCGACGGCGGGCGGGAGTGCGCCGTAGTCGGCGACGAGGCCGGCGAGGGTGCCGCCGCGGACCAGCGGCAGCACCAGCCAGGCCTCGCCGTCGCGGACGAACCAGTCCGCGGGGGCGAGGACGTGGGGGTGGCCGATCCGTACCGACTGCTCGCACACCAGCCTGAGCAGCGACTCGACGTCGGCGCCACCGGAGACCTTCACGGCCACGTCCGCGCCGTCGCGCGTGTCCACGGCCCGCCAGACCGTGCCCTGCGCGCCGCGCGCGACGGGCGCGACCAGCCGGTAGCGGTCGGCGAGCATCCCCCCTGCTTCCATGCGCCGCAGCGTACCGGCGCACCTCCTCCGCGACGCCCCCCGCGTCGCGGCGTCACATGCTGGCGACGGTGAGGATCACGTCGTTGCCCGAGGTGGCGATGCTGACCGAGCTCTTGTCCGAGGTGGCGGTGAAGACGCCGGCGATGTCCACCACGGTGTAGCCCGCGCCTTCGAGGGCCTTGCGGTAGGAGGCGATGAAGCCCTTCGGGTCGTCCGAGCGGTACGCGAGCATGTACGCGCCCTTGTCGCCGGTCACGGACGTGAGCTTCCCGCCGTCCGGCAGGGGCAGTCCGGCCGGGAGGTCGTCGGGCACCTTGACGTCGCCGGTGGTGCCGGGGGCTTCGGAGGGGGCGCCGGAGTCGGTCGCGCTCGGCGCGGCCGAGGTGGTGGCGGGCTTGTCGGAGCCCTTGGAGTCCGGGTCGGTCCCGCAGGCGGTGAGGCCGAGGCCGGCGAGCAGGACGACGGCGACGAGCGAAGTGGCGCGGTTCCAGGACATGGTGACATCCCGTCAGTCGGATGAGAGGTGATCGTTCCTTCGAACGGGAGATTGACACATGAAAACTTCCTTTGACAAGTGTCAACTCGGCTCCTACCGTGCAGGTATGGACCACGCCACGACGATGCGCAATCAAGAGCTCCAGCGCCAGTGGTACGGAGCTCCGCTCGGCGAACTGTGCCGGGACCTGTGCGGCCTGTTCAAAGTGACCCAGTCCGGGCTCGCCGAGGTCCTCGGCGTCTCCCCGGCCATGCTCAGCCTCGTGATGCGCGGGCAGCGCGCCCGGATCGCGAACCCCGACGCCGCCGCGCGCCTGTCGGCGGTGCTCCACCTCGCCCACGACGTGCGCGCGGGCGCCGTCCCGCCCGGGTCGGTGACCGACGCGCTGGCGGCGATCCGGGCCAACCGGACCCCCGGGCAGGACTCGCTCGGCGCGGCCGTCACACAGCCGTCCCCCTCCGGCGAACCGGAAGGGGACGGCGATCTGCGTTTCGCGCGGCGCCTGCGGGACCTGCTCAACGCGCGGGCCGGCGCCGTGGAGATCCTGGACGCGGCCGCGCTCCTCGACGGCCGGCACCCGGGGCTCGCCGAGATCCTGCGCACGTGCGGCGCAGGGCGGACGGACGAGGCCGTGAGCCTGGTCCGCCGCCTCGCCGGCCGCCCGTAGGACGGGGGCGTCAGGCCTTGCGGCGTTCCGCCGCGAGCTCCTCGTAGAAGCGCAGCAGGTCGATGTCGTCGACCGAGCCCGGATTGACCGCCTTGGCCATCGGGGTGCCCTGGAGGAGGCGCTTGACCGGGACCTCGATGCGCTTGCCGGTCAGGGTGTGCGGGACCGCCGGCACCTCGATGATCTCGTCGGGCACGTGGCGCGGCGAGAGCTCGCTGCGGATCGTGCCCTTGATGCGGCCGATCAGCTCCTCGTCCAGCGTGGCGCCTTCGACGAGGTGCACGAAGAGCGGCATCCAGTAGCCGCCGTCCGGCTCCTCGAGGCCGATGACGAGGGACTCGCGGATCTCCGGAAGGCGTTCCACGGCCTCGTAGATGTCGGCGCTCCCCATACGGACGCCCTGACGGTTCAGGGTGGAGTCGGAGCGGCCGTGGATGACGACCGAGCCGTGGTCGGTGATGGTGATCCAGTCACCGTGCCGCCAGACCCCGGGGAACATCTCGAAGTAGCTGTCGCGGTAGCGGCTGCCGTCCGGGTCGTTCCAGAAGTGGATCGGCATGGACGGCATGGGGTTGGTGACGACGAGCTCGCCGACCTCGCCGATGAGCGGCTTGCCCGAGGGGTCCCAGGACTGCAGGTCGGTGCCGAGGCCGGCGGCCTGGAGCTCGCCGATGTGGACCGGGAGCGTGGGGACGGCTCCGGCGAAGCAGGAGCAGACGTCGGTGCCGCCGCTGACGGAGGCGATCCACAGGTCCTCGCGGACCTCGTCGTGCAGCCAGCGGAAGCCGTCGGGCGGCAGCGGGGAGCCGGTGGTGGCCACGCACTTCACCCGGGACAGGTCGAAGTCACGGCCGGGATGGACGTCGGCCTTGGCGCAGGCCATGACGTACGCGGCGGAGGTGCCGTAGAGGGTGGCGCCGGTGCGCTCGGCGACCCGCCACTGGGCGCCGGTGTCGGGGTAGCCGGGGCTGCCGTCGTAGAGGACGACGGTGGTACCGGTGAGCAGGCCGGAGACGAGGAAGTTCCACATCATCCAGCCGGTGGAGGTGTACCAGAAGAACACGTCCTCGGGGCCGAGGTCGCAGTGCAGACCCAGCTGCTTGACGTGCTCGACGAGGATGCCGCCCTGGGACTGCACGATGGCCTTGGGCAGGCCGGTGGTGCCGGAGGAGTACAGCACCCACAGCGGGTGGGAGAACGGGACCTGCTCGAAGACGGGCTCGGTGTCGGCCGCGGTGAGCGCGGACCAGGCCAGGGCGCCGTCCGGGGTGGCCGTGCCGAGCAGCGGGATGTGCACGACGGCGCGCAGCGAGGGCAGTTCGGCCCGCAGCTCGGCGACGGTGTCGCGGCGGTCGTGCTCCTTGCCGCCGTAGCGGTAGCCGTCGACGGTGAACAGGACGACCGGCTCGACCTGCTGGAAGCGGTCGAGGACGCTGCGGGCGCCGAAGTCGGGGGCGCAGGAGGTCCAGACGGCACCCACGGCGGCGGTCGCCAGGAGCGCGACGACGGCCTCGGGGATGTTGGGCAGGTAGCCGCTGACGCGGTCGCCGGGCCGGACCCCGAGGCGGCGGAGTTCGTCGGCGAGGGAGCCGACCTGGCGACGGAGCTCGGCCCAGCTGATCGGGGTCGGCTCATGTGTCTCGTCCACATGGAGCAGTGCCGTGTCGTGGGGGCGTTCCTCGGCGGCGCGCAGCGCGTGCTCGGCGTAGTTGAGGGTGGCCCCCGGGAACCAGTCGGCGCCGGGCATGGAGCGGTCCCCCAGGACCCGCTCGTAGGGGGTGGCGAAGCGGAGGTCGAACCACTCGGCGACGGCTCCCCAGAAGGCTTCGAGGTTCTCGACGGACCAGTGGTGCAGGGCCTCGTAGCCGCCGTCGGCGGGGGCTCCGTGGCGCTCGGCCGCCCAGGCCTGGAAGCGGGTGACGGCGGCCGCGGCGATGCGGGCCTCGTCAGGCTGCCAAAGCGGCTCGGTCTGGGCTGATGTCATGGGTCGGCTCCCTGGCTGTACGCGGGGTCTGCGTGTGTCTCGCGCACGTGCGGGGGTGTGCGCGTGACGCGGCTGACAGGGACGATGCCATGTGATCCTCTTTCGCACCAGGGTTCCCCGCCCATGGTCGGGCAGCTGAATATGTGCTCCCACCACGGGTGAACGACAGTTGAACGAACCCCGCACGGCCTCACTCGGATGGCAGGGTGAGCTGCATGGACGGTCGTGAGCTGGTGCGCTCGGTGAAGGTGCTGGGTTCGGTGCAGGGGTTGCGGGCGGTGCGGTCGGCGTGGCGGCAGCGCCGTACCGACGCGCGGGCGCTGCCGCCGAGAGGGGCGGAGCGGGCTCGGGTTCCGGGTCCGGTGGGCGAGGTGGAACCGCTGCCGGGCGGCGGGATCGTCCGGTTCGCCCGTTCCGAGCTGCGGATCTCGGTGTCGGCGGGCGGCACCGTCTTCTGGGGCTGGGACGGGGCCGGTCCGCTGCCCTCGTACGCGCTGGCCGGCGAGCCGCCCGAGCCCGATCAGCGGGCCGTCCTGGAGCCGGACACGGACGGCGGCTGGCGGGTGGTGTCGGAGCGTGTCACGGTCGCGGTGTCGCGGCACGGGGCCGTGGAGGTGCGCACCCCGGGCGGGGTGGTGCTGCGCCGGGACCTGCCGCCGCGCTGGTGGGAGCCGGTAGGGGGCGGAGAGGCGCGCTGGGTGCAGCGCAGCGAGGTGCCGGCGGACGCCCGGTTCTTCGGCCTGGGCGGCCGTTCCTCGGGGCCGCGGCTGCGGGACGGCGCGTACCGCCTGTGGAACACCGATCCCCAGGGGAGCTTCGCGCCCGGCGACGATCCGCTGTACATCACCATGCCGGTGCAGCTGGTGGTGGCGGACGCGGGCACGCATCTGGCCTTCCACGACAACTCCTGGGACGGGCGGGTCGTCCTCGCCGAGGGCGAGGAGGGCGCCGGGTCCGGGCACGACCGGCCGGGGACCAGCGAGGTGCGGATGGACGGCGGTCCGCTGCGCTGCTGGGTGGTGGTCGGCACCCCCGCGCGCGTGCTGCACGGCTGGGCGGCGCTGACCGGCGCGCCCGCGCTGCCGCCGGGGTGGGCCCTCGGGCCGCAGCACGCGCGCTGGGGCTTCGGCAGCGAGCGCGAGGTGCGGCGGGTGGTGGACGGCTACCGGGAGCGGGGGCTGCCGCTGTCCGTGCTGCACCTGGACATCGACCACTACGACGGGCACCGGGTCTTCACCGTGGACCGGGAGGGGTTCCCCGACCTTCCGGGCCTCGCGGCGGAGCTGCGCGGGCGCGGGGTGCGACTGGTGTCGATCGTGGACCCGGCGGTGAAGGCGGAGCCGGGGAACGAGGTCTACGAGGGCGGCCGTGCCGTCGGGGCGTTCGTCCGGGACGACCGTGGCGAGGAGGTGCACGGGGTGGTGTGGCCCGGCGAGTGCGCCTATCCGGACTTCACCGATCCGCAGGCGCGGAAGTGGTGGGGGACCCTGTACGAGGAGCGGCTGCGGCAGGGCTTCTCCGGGGTGTGGCACGACATGAACGAGCCGGTGTCCTTCGCCCCCTTCGGTGACCAGACGCTGCCCCGCTCGGCCCGGCACGGTCTGGAGGGCCGCGGCGGGGACCACCGCGAGGCGCACAACGTGTACGGGCTCACGATGGCCCGCGCCGGGTACGAGGGGCTGCGCGCGCTGCGGCCCGAGGAGCGGCCCTTCCTGTTCTCCCGGTCCGGATGGGCGGGGATGCAGCGGTACGGCGGGACGTGGTCGGGCGACGTGTCCACGGGCTGGCCGGGGCTGCGGGCCTCGCTGGCCCTGGTCCTCGGGCTCGGCCTGTGCGGGGTGCCGTACTCGGGGCCCGACGTGGGCGGTTTCGACGGGAGCCCGTCACCCGAGCTGTTCCTGCGCTGGTACCAGTTGGGCGCGTGGCTGCCGCTGTTCCGTACGCACGCGGCGATCGACGCGGGGCGGCGCGAGCCGTGGGAGTTCGGGCCGGAGGTCCTGGAGCACGCGCGCGTGGCGCTGGCCGAACGGGAGCGGCTGCGGCCGTACTTCGTGACCCTGTCCCGGCTCGCGCGGATGACGGGGGCGCCCTACGTGCGCCCGGTGTGGTGGGGCACGCCGGAGGACCGGGCGCTGCGGGACTGCGAGGACGCCTTCCTGCTGGGCGACTCGCTCCTGGTCGCCCCGGTGCTCTCGCGCGGCGCGGACCGGCGGGCCGTCCGGCTGCCGCGCGGGCGCTGGTACGACACGGCGACCGGGCAGCCGTACGACGGGCCCGGGCAGGTGCTCCTCGACGCGCCGCTGTCGCGCGTGCCGGTGCTCGCCCGGGCGGGCGCGGTCATCCCGGTGCGGGGCGAGGACGACCGGGAACCGGCCCTGGAGGTGTGGGCACCGGCCCCGGGACGGACGGGCGGCGGTCTGGTGGTGCGGGACACCGGGGACGGCTGGGAGCCGGCGGAGATCGAGCGCTACCAGTCGCGGCTCGTCGACGGGCGGGTCGTGGTGGAGCGGGTGACGGACGAGGGCGTGAGGGAGGCGGAGCCGGCGGTACGGGTGCGGGGGCTCGTGGGGTGATCGGATCCGATGCCGGATCCGGGACCTCTCACCCGTAATCCCCCGCGAAGAACCGTCGCACCGCCTCCGTGTGCAGCGGGAACGCCAGTTCCTCCGGTCCGTGCAGCAGGTGGTGGCCGCTCGTCTCGTCGGTGGCGGTGGGGGGCGGGAGGTCGGCGGCCGGGCGGGCCGGGAGGAGGCCGAAGAGGAGGAGGTGGCCGGCCGGGGAGCTGAGGGCGTCGGCGAGCCGGACGTCGGCGGCGGTGGCCTCGATGCCGGTCTCCTCGCGCAGTTCGCGCGCCACCGCCTCCTGCCAGTCCTCGCCGAAGTCGATGAAGCCGCCGGGCAGGGCGACCCGGCCGGACTGCGGCGGGATGGTGCGGGTGATGACGACGAGGGCGGTGCCGCGGGCGTCGGTGACGGGCAGCAGGGCGACGGCGACCGGCAGCGGGTTGCGGTAGGCGGTGGTGCCGCAGGCCGTACAGGTGCGGGGCCATCCGGCGTCGGCAGCGTGGCGGGCGCCGCAGGACGAGCAGTGGGAGTGCGGTGAGGAGTCGGTCACGAGCCGACCGTATGCGATCACCCTTTCCCGCCGCTGCCGTACCTGATAGACGGTCACCATGACAGGACCGAAGCGACTGACACGACGTGCCTCCCTTCTCCGCGGCCTGGGCGCGCTGGCCGCCGCCGCACTGCTCGGCTGGACGGCCGCCGTCCCCTCGGCCAGTGCCGCCGGCGTCGCCGGCCGCGGGCCGGAGCCGAAGGCGCCGCGGGAGTTCGTTGCCCTCGACCGGGTGGACCGGACGATCCTTCAGGAGATGCGCTACACCACGGAGCACAACTTCGTGGGCGAACGGATCGACGGGTACCGCCAGCCGGTGTGCATCCTGACCCGGCCGGCCGCCGAGGCCTTGCACCGCGCCCAGGTGAAACTGCTGGCCCGGGGCTACACCCTGAAGGTGTACGACTGTTACCGGCCCCAGCGGGCGGTGGACCACTTCGTGCGCTGGGCGAAGGACCTGGCGGACGAGCGGATGAAGCGGGAGTTCTATCCGCTGGTCGACAAGTCGCGTCTGTTCGCGGACGGTTACATCGCGGAGAAGTCCGGGCACAGCCGGGGCTCGACGGTGGACCTGACGGTCGTGCGGCTGCCGGCCCTGCCCACGCGCCCGTATGTGCCGGGCGAGCCGCAGGTGGAGTGCTTCAGGCCCCAGGCCGAGCGCTTCCCGGACAACTCCGTCGACATGGGCACCGGCTTCGACTGCTTCGACACGCTCTCGCACACCGACGACCCGCGGATCGGGGGCGAACAGCGGGCCCACCGCGATCTGCTCCGGGGCGCGCTCGTCGAGCAGGGATTCGTCAACCTGCCCGAGGAGTGGTGGCACTTCACCTTCAAGCCGGAGCCGTTCCCGGCCACCTTCTTCGACTTCCCCGTGGCGCGGAGGTCGGTGGCCGGGCACTGACGTCTTCCCCCGCCGGGCCCTCCGTGCCAGACTTCTGACACATCGTCAGATCTTGGGAGGGGCGACGGATGGCACGGACGCGCAGGCCGGTGGTGGCCGGCTGGTTCACCGACTGCCCCGACGCGGCGGTCCCCGGCTGCGGGTTCCGGCTCCTGGGCACCCGCTGCACGGCCTGCGCGTCGGTCTTCTTCCCCCGCGAGGACGACTGGTGCCGCAATCCGCGCTGCCCCGGCGGGGGCGAACTGGCCGAGACGCCGCTGTCCGACCGGGGCACGGTCTGGTCGTACACCGACGGCCGCTACCGCCCGCCCGCGCCGTACGTCTCCGATCCGGACGTGCCCTGGGAGCCGTACACGCTCGTCGCGGTGGAGCTGGCCGCCGAGGCCATGGTGGTGCTCGGGCAGGCCGCTCCGGGTGTGCGGACGTCGGATCTGACGATCGGCGCGGAGGTGGAGCTGGTGCCGGGCGTGCTGAACGAGGACGCCGAGCACGTCTGGACCACCTGGCACTGGCGGCCGGTCGCGGAGAGGGGTGGGGCATGACCGACGTCGCCGTCCTCGGCGCGGGGATGCACCCGTGGGGCAAGTGGGGCCGCCCGTTCGTCTCGTACGGCACGGCGGCCGCCCGGGCCGCGCTCGCCGACGCGGGGCTCGACTGGCCGGACGTGGGGTCGATCGTCGGCGCGGACACGGTGCGCGGCGGCTATCCCGGATACGTGGCGGGCGCCACCTTCGCCCAGGCGCTGGGCTGGCAGGGCGCCCGGGTCACCAGCGTCTACGCGGCCTGCGCCTCCGGCGCGCAGGCCATCGGCACCGCCCGGGCACAGATCCTCGCCGGCCTCGCGGACGTGGTCCTGGTGGTGGGCGCGGACGCGGCACCGAAGGGTTTCTTCGCCCCGGCGGGCGGCGACCGCCCGGACGATCCGGACTGGCTGCGCTTCCGGGTGCTCGGGGCGACCAATCCCGCCTACTTCGCGCTCTACGCCCGCCGCCGGATGGCCCTGTACGGGGACACGCCGGAGGATTTCGCCCAGGTGAAGGTGAAGAACGCGGCGGCCGGCGCGCTCAATCCGCTGGCCCGCTACCGCAAGCCGGTGACCGCTGGGGAGGTGGCCGCCTCCGCGGTCGTCGCCGATCCGCTGCGGCTGCTCGACATCTGCGCGACCTCCGACGGGGGCGCAGCGCTCGTCCTGTCGAGCATGGAGTTCGCCCGCCGGCACGGGCGCCCGGACCCGGTCCGCATCCGGGCGGTGTCCACGGTCACCCCGACGTACCCCAAGGCGGTCCTGGACCTGCCCGACATCGCGACGGACTCGGCCGCCGCGGTCTCCCCCGCACCGCACACGTTCCGGGCCTCGATCGCCCGCGCCGCCTACGAGGAGGCGGGGCTGGGCCCGGAGGACCTGGCACTGGCGGAGGTGTACGACCTGTCCACGGCCCTGGAGCTGGAGTGGTACGAGGACATCGGCCTGTGCGGGCAGGGCGAGGGCGCGAAGCTGGTGCGGGACGGGGTGACGGCGCTGGGCGGGCGGGTCCCGGTCAACGCGAGCGGCGGTCTCGCCTCGTTCGGGGAGGCGGTGCCGGCGCAGGCGATCGCGCAGGTCTGCGAGTTGACCTGGCAGCTGCGGGGCTCGGCCGGCGACCGGCAGGTGCCGGGTGCGCGGGCCGGCATCACCGCCAACCAGGGCCTGTTCGGCCATGGTTCGGCCGTGGTGGCGGTGCGCTGACCCCGGGGGCACCTGCTCAGGACGGCAGCGCGCCGAGCTGGCGCAGCTGCGTGAGGACGTCGACGACGCCACGGATCTCCGCGATGCGCCCTCCGGCGAAGCGGAAGATGAAGATCTCGCTGTAGCGGACGGTCCTTCCGGTGGGCGGCACGCCCTGGTACGCGCCCAGGTGGGTCCCGGTCACCGTGTTCCGGGCGACGACCTTGTCGCCCTCCGCGATCGTCTCCTCGACGGCCACGTGGAGGTCGGGGTAGGCGCGCAGCAGCACCGCCCACACGCGTTTCAGGGCCGCCGCGCCCGTCAGGCCCGTCGGCACCGGCGCGTGGAAGACCACGTCGGGTGCGACGAGCTCGTCGATGAACCTCTCGACGGCGTGCGGGTCGCCGCTGTTCGTGGCGGAGTGGAACCGTTCCAGCTTCGCCTTGTTGCTGATCGCCTCGGTTGCCGACATGCGGGTCTCCTCTGCTCCGTGCCGGACGGTGTGTCAGCAGGAGGACGAGACGGCGGCCGGGAATGTGACGTGCGCCGGGGAGGCGGGGCGGGCCGCCTCCCCGGCTCAGGTGGCGACGGGCGCCGGTCCGTGCCCGGCGAGCACCAGGGCGTGCTCGACGACGGCCACGAGGACGTTCTTGACCGACTCGCGGTCGCGGGCGTCGCACATGAGCAGTTCGACCCCGGGGTCGAGGTCGAGGGCGCCGCGGACGGTCTCCGGCGGGTAGCGGCGGGCGCCCTCGAAACAGTTGACGGCGACGGTGAAGGGGATGCCGCGCCGCTCGAAGTAGTCGATGGCGGCGAAGCTGTCCTCCAGGCGCCGGGTGTCGGCGAGCACGACCGCGCCGAGGGCGCCCTGGGCGAGCTCGTCCCACAGGAACCAGAAGCGGTCCTGTCCCGGAGTGCCGAAGAGGTACAGGACGAGGTCCTCGCGGAGCGTGATCCGGCCGAAGTCCATGGCGACGGTGGTCGTCGACTTGGACTCGACGCCGTGCAGGTCGTCGACCGGCCGGCCGGCCTCGCTGAGGATCTCCTCCGTACGCAGCGGCCGGATCTCGCTCACCGCACCGACCAGCGTGGTCTTGCCGACCCCGAAGCCGCCCGCGACCAGAATCTTCAGGGTCACCGGCTCGACCGGCGGCTGCTTGCGGCTGGAGCTAGAGCGCCCGAAGGCCATTGATCACCTCGCGAAGGATGCTCACGTCCGGCAGCTCGGCCGGCGGAACGGGGCGGGTCACGTGCACGAGCTCGTCGTCGACGAGGTCGCCGACCAGGACCCGAACCACCCCGACGGGGAGGTCGAGTCCCGCGGCGAGCTCGGCGATCGACTGCGGCTGCTCGGAGCAGCGTTCGACGATCTCCACGTGCTCGGGGGACAGCGTCTGGTCGCGGCCGGGGTCGTCGGCGGCCGGTTCGGGCACCACCACCGCGATGAGGTCGAGCCGGTGGCGGGTCGCGGCGCTGGTGCGGCCGCGGGTCATCGCATAGGGGCGGACCACCGGGCCCGCCTCGTCGTCGAACCAGTGGCCGACCGCGTCCTCGTGGGACTGGTCTGCGTCGGTCATGCCGTCCCCCTTACTCATCCTCCGTTGGGCAGCCCGGTCCTGGGCGCCGTGGCGAGATGCGCTCCGACGCGCTTCACCATCAGGGTCATCTCGTAGGCGACCTGACCGACGTCCGAGTCGGCGTCGGCGAGAACGGCCAGGCAGCTGCCGTCTCCGGCGGCCGTGACGAAGAGGAAGGCGTCCTCCAGCTCGACCACGGTCTGCCGGACCCGGCCGGCCTCGAAGTGCCGGCCCACGCCCTTGGCCAGGCTGTGGAAGCCGGAGGCGACGGCGGCGAGGTGCTCGCCGTCCTCGCGCGAGAGGTCCTGCGAGGCGCCGGTGGGCAGGCCGTCGCTGGAGAGCACCAGGGCCTTGCGGATGGAGCCGACCCGCTGGACCAGCTCGTCGAGGAGCCAGTTCAGCTCTCCGTTGCCGTGGGCGGAGCTGTGGGTTGCTGCGGCGTTCGGTGCGGTCATCGACCGTCCCCCTCGGGTGTCGTTCCTGGTGCTGTCGTTTCGGCGTTCTGCCGCCGGCCGCGCTGCCAGCCGCGCTGCATGGACGCCATGCGGCTGCGCACCTCTTCGGCGTCGCGCTCGAAGGAGTCGGACTCGGTGGCAGGGGATCCGGCCGTGGCGGCCGGCTGGTCGTCGGGGCGCCCGTCGGTGGCGCGCAGCTGTGGCGCGAGGCTGGCCTGCCGGACGCGGCGGGGCAGCCCGCCGAACGGGGCCGGGCCGTCCGGCGGTACGGGGACGAGGGTGGGCCCGGGCCGTACGCGGGCCAGCTCCATGGTGTCGTCGGCGCCGGAACCGGCGGCGGGCTGCCCGGACCCGGCGTCGGCGCGGAGGCCGGACCGGGCGTCCGGCCGGGAGCCGTTGCGCGCACCGTTGCGGGGCTCGTCCTCGTCGGACGGACCGCCGGCCGGGTGGGCGCGGCCCGCCTCGTCGACGCGCCGGCCGTGGTCGACGACGAGTGTCGGCGGGCGGCGGCGGGGCAGCGGGACGGGCGCCGCGGGCGTGTCGTCGTCCCCGGGGCCGCCGGAGCGATCGGGGGTCTGCTGGTGCTGGTCGCCGCGGCGGCGGTGCTCGCGCGCCCGGAACAGGCCGCCGCGCTCGCTCTCGGTGTCGAGGAGGTCGGCCGCGCCGCTCAGGAGATCGTCGAAGCCCTCGCCGAGCGGGGCTTCGAGCTCGACGGGGCCGTCGAGGCCCGCGTCGCGCACCTGGGTGAGGGCGGGGCGGCGGCCCGGCAGCCCCTCGGGGCCGGAGACGCCCTTGCGGTCGGCGTCGTTGCGGTCCAGGTTCTTCCGGTCGAGGCGGAAGCCCGCGCCCTGGGTCTCGGGCGCGTCGGTGAGCAGGGCGGCCGGGATGAACACGACAGCCGTGGTGCCCCCGTACGGCGAGGGCTGCAGCGAGACGCGGACGTTCTGGCGCTGGGCGAGGCGGCTGACCACGAACAGGCCGAGGCGGTCGGTGTCGGAGAGCTCGAACTCGGGGGTCTCGGCGAGCCGGAGGTTGGCGTCGAGGAGGGCGTCCGGGTTCATGCCGAGGCCGCGGTCGTGGATCTCCAGGGTGAAGCCGTTGGCGACGCGCTCGCCGAGCACCTGGACGGCGGTGTGCGGCGGCGAGAACACGGTGGCGTTCTCGAGGAGTTCGGCGATCAGGTGGGTGAGGTCGGCGACGGCGGGGCCGCCGACGCCGAGGCGGGGCAGTCGGCGGACCTCGATGCGCTCGTAGTCCTCGACCTCGGCGACGGCGGCGCGGACGACGTCCATGAGCTGGACGGGCTTGCGCCACTGACGGGAGGGGGCGGCGCCGGAGAGGATCACCAGGCCCTCGGCGTGACGGCGCATGCGGGTGGTGAGGTGGTCGAGCCGGAACAGGTCGGCGAGCTCGTCGGTGTCCTCGGTGCGCCGCTCCATGGTGTCGAGGAGGGTGAGCTGGCGGTGCAGCAGGACCTGATTGCGGCGGGCGAGGTTGACGAAGACCTCGGCGACGCCGCGGCGCATGTCGGCCTGCTTGACGGCGGCCTCGACGGCGGCCCGCTGGAGGGTGTTGAGGGCCTGGCCGACCTGGCCGACCTCGTCGTCCTCGTAGCGGAGGTGGGGCACCTCGGTCTCGACGTCGACGTGTTCACCGGCGGCGAGGCGGCGCATGACGCTGGGCAGGCGGACGCCGGAGACCTCCTGGGCCTCCTTGCGCAGCCGGCGCAGGTCGCGGACGAGCTCGCGGCCGACGCGGACGGAGACGATCACGGAGACGAGCAGGGCGACGAAGCCGAGGACGCCGGCGACGCCGGCCTTGAGCAGGACGCTGTAGGCGGCGGGCTGGACGCGCTCCTGGTAGCGGTCGCCGGCCGCGGTGTTCTCGCGGGCGAGTTCGTCGAGGACGGGGCTCGCCTGCTCCTGCCAGCGTTCGGCGGTGACGGCGCGGGGGTTCTCGGTGGCGCCCGCGGCCATGAGCGCCTCCTCCGACCTGCGCAGGGGGGCGGTCTCGGCGCCGGCCCAGTACTTCTCGAAGCGGTCGCGCTCCGAGCCGGGCAGGATCTCCAGGTTGCTCTCGTAGTAGACCTTGCGGCCCGCGACGAGGTCGCCGATCGTGCGGATCTCCTCGGCGGTGACGCGCTCGGCGAGGAGCGCGGAGACGACGAGGGCGTCCTCGCGGGAGAAGAGCTCGCGGGCGCGGGTGACGCCGACGAGGGCGCGGCCCTGCTTGTCCATCTCGACGTTCTCCAGCGCGTGGAGGCTCAGCAGGAAGCCGTAGCAGGGGTCCACGAGCCGGCTGTAGAAGTCGAGGGCCTGCATGCGGCCGATGCTGCGGTTCTCGACGGAACGGCGCAGTGAGGAGAGGCCGTCGAGGGCGTCCAGGAGGCTGTTGAGCCGCTGGGCGGTCACGGGGTTCATGTCGCCGCGGACGCCGGGCTCCGCGGCGTTGCGCCGGATCAGCGCGATCTGCCGGTCGGTGGCCTCGCGTTGCACGCGCAGCTTGGTCAGGGCCTCGGCGGCGCGGGGGTCGGCGAGGTAGACGAGGGACTGGCGGCGTTCCTTCTGGATGACGCGCGCGGTGTCCTCGATGGGATAGCCGATCCTGTCGACGATGTAGGCGACGTCGAGGAGTTGGGCGGCCTCACGGCCGGTGAGGACCGTGGCGAAACCCCACAGGCCGGTCAGTGAGACGAGCGGCACCAGGAGCAACGCCACGATCTTCCTGCGGATGGACTTCCCGCGAAAGCGCATGGCCTCCCCCAGCTCGGCCCCCGCCGCCACGGAGGTCTCTCACGTCGGCACGCCTCGGCGTCAACACGAAGCGTCAATCTTCATCTTCAACAAACGGCGGCGTGAGCCTACTACTGCATCACAGCCATCTCGAAGACGCGTCCGGGCGATTTTCAGCCGGTCGAGTGAGTGTTGATCATGAGATGTCCCGGTATTCGGGGAGTTGGGTTCCGGCAGTGTGGCGTAGGACACCTGACAGTCCAGCATTTCACGCCCTCGAAAGGGTGTCTGACAGATGGCTGGAACTGTTCGTTCCGCTCGTGGGCGTGGGGAACCCCGGCGAAACCTTTTCCCTCCGTCGTACGTCATTCTGTACCGGGGAGGGTTGTGTCCGCGTAAAGCGACGCAAGACGGGCAGCAGCCACCTTGGAGACGTCGGTGGTGGGGAGAGACAGCGCGATGGAACACGAGGCGCGACCGGTGCGGCAGTTGTGGGTGGATGACGAGAAGGGCCGGCGGCGGATGCCCGACCCGGTCCGCAGGGCGGCGGTGCGGGCGTTGCTGCTGACCTCGGTGACGATGATTCAGGGGATGGTCGCCTTCTTCTGTTCGATCACCGGGTCGTGGCTGGCGTTCCCCGTGACCCTCACGGCGGTGGCCAGCACCGTGGTGGCGACCTGGAGCGTGCTCGACGTGTGGATCACGCGTCAGGTGTGGCGCCAGCGCAACGGGGTGGTGTCGAAGCCGAGCAGCGCGGCCCGCGTGCCGCGCGCCGAGAAGCGCCGCGAGGACCGGGCGCCGCTCACGGAAGCCGCCTGACGCGCGGCACGAGGAAAGGGTCCGGCCCCCCGTGGGGCCGGGCCCTTTCCCGTTCCGTCAGTCCTCGGCGCTCGTTCCCGCCGCCGCCTCCACGGGCGTGCGGCGGAACATGCGCGTCGCCGTGATCTCCCCGTGGATCGCCTCGCCCTCCGCGCTCGGCTGCGGCAGGCCCGGGCGCAGATGCTCCTCCACGCTGATGTACTTCAGACCGGCCCGCAGGTCGGCGTCGTTGCGGAGCCTGATGACCAGCGGGAACTCCGCGAGCGCGGTCGTGTCGAACAGGCCCGTGGTGTACAGCAGCTGCACGCCCAGCGCGTCCGAGACGGCCCGCTGGAGCTCCAGCAGGTACGTGGCGTTGGCGCGGCCGATCGGGTTGTCGAGGAACAGGGTGCCCGCGTGGCGGTGCTTGTCGCGGCCCCGGTCGTTGGAGCGCAGCGCGGCCATCGTGCAGTAGAGGGCGATGGCGGCGGTGAGCAGCTGGCCGCCGGAGAACACGTCGCCCATCTGCCCGACCGGGACGCGCTCGGCGCGCAGCACCGCGTCCGGCTTCAGGATCTCCACGGCGATGCCCTTGGGTTCGAGGGCGGCCTGGACACCGCGGAGCAGCAGGGACATGCCGTCCCGGCGCAGGTCGGAGTTCTTCTTCACGGCGGCGCGGGTGGCCTCGTCGATGACCTCTCCGAGCCGCTCGGTGAGCGTGGCCTGGTCGGGCTCCTCGAAGCGGATGCGCAGGAACTCCTGCCCCGACCACTCCCCCAGGCCCTCGGGCAGCCGGGAGAGCCGCTGGGCCGAGCGCAGGGTGGCGAGCGCGGACTCCACGAGTCCGCGCAGCCGGTCCACGATCGAGTCGCGGTTGCGCTCCAGCTGCGCCAGCTCGTCGGTGAGCACACGCAGCCGCGGCGCGAACGCCTCGGCCCACTTGGCCGCGTGCTCCGGCAGGGCGGCCGCGGGCAGCTCGCGGATCTGCTGCCGGGCCGGGGTGCGGACCTGCTCGAAGCGGGTCGCGTTGGCGTGCCGTACCAGGATGTCGCCGGCCTCGCGGACGGCGGCGTCGGCGGCCGACAGCTCGGCGGCGCAGCCGCGCAGCGAACGCCGCGCCTCCGCCGCGGAGTCACGGGCCTCGGCCAGCGGCCCCGGGTACGGCTCGGGCTGCTCCTGCTCCTCCTCCGCGTGGTCGCGGAGCAGGTCGCGCAGCAGGGCCGCGGTCTCGTCGAAGCCGCCGGCGGCGTCCTCGGCGGCCCGGTGCGCCTGGAGCAGACCGGTGTGGGCGGCGCGCGCGGCCTCCAAAGCGTCGGTGCGGGCGGCGAGTTCGGTGGTGGCGGTACGCAGCAGGGTCTGGGCGTGCTCGGCGTCCGCCGGGACCAGCTCCTCGGGCAGCTCGGTGTGCTCCTCGCCGTCCTCGGGGGCGAGCCGCTCGGCCTCGCCGCGCAGCCGGCCCAGCTTCTCGCTGGCCTCGGAGGCGCGTGACTCCAGCTTCTGGACCAGGGCCTCGGCACGGGCGGCGGCGGCCTGTCGGGACGGGCCGTCGGCCCCGTCGGTCGACTCCAGGAGCTGCTCGGCGCGGGTGCGGACCTTGTTGGTCAGCCGGTCGAGCTCGGCGAGTGCGGCGGACTCGTCGCTCTCGGCGCGGGCCTGCTCGGCGCGCAGGTCGGCGCCGACACCGACCTTCTCGTACACCTGGGAGGCGGCCCGGTAGGCCTCGCGGAGGGTGGGGAGCGCGGCGCGCGGGGCGTCGGCGTCCTCCTCCGGGAGGTTCTCGGGCGCGCCGGCGATCTCGGCGCGCTCGGCACGCAGGGCACGGGCGGTGCGGTGGGCGTCGTCGGCGGTGCGCTGGGCGGCGCGGCGGTCCTCGTCGGCGGCGCGGGCGCGCTCCAGGCAGGTCTGGGCGCGGGCCTCGGACTCGGCGGCGTCGTCGGCGAGCTCGCGCAGCTTGGCCTGCCAGGCGGAGCGCTCGCGCAGCCGGAACGCGAGGCCCGCGAGGGCGTCGGCGGCGCGGCGGGCCCGCTGGGCGGCCTCCTGGCGCTCGTCGCGCACCCGCACGGCGTCGGCTGCGGCCTCGTCGGCCTCGGCCCGGACCGTGCGGGCCTCGGCGAGGGCGGCGACCGCGGCCTCGGCGGCGGTGCGCGCGGAGGCGGCGACGGCGGTCAGCTCGGTGAGCATCCCGGGCGGGCAGTCGGCGCGCCAGGCGCCGATCCGGGCGGCCAGCGAGCGGTCGCCGGTGAGCCGGGCGGCGAGGGTACGGATCTCCTCGTCGCGGGCGGCGGCACGGGCCCGCAGCGCCTGGCGCTCCTCGTCGGCGGCGTGCTCGTCGTGCATGGCCGGGTTCGGCGGTACGAGGAAGACGTCCGCGTCCTGGCCGGCCCCGGGCGCGGGCACCGGCGCGAGCAGGGCCGCGGCGGTGCCGACGGCCACGGTGGAGCGGGGCAGCAGGGCGGCGGCGCCGAGCACCTCGCGGGCGCGGGTGTACGAGACGGGGTCGGTGATCACGACACCGTCGACCAGCTCCGGGCGGGCGGCCAGGACGGCGGCGTGGTCGGCCGGGTCGACGGCCTGGGCGAGGTAGCGCCAGCCGGGGAGGGCCGGGATGCCGTGCTCTCCCAGGTACTCGACGGTGGCGAGCACGTCGGGTCCCGGCGGCAGCAGGCCGCCGTCGCCGAGGGCGCCGAGGATCCGGTTGTCGTCCGCCGCCGCGGTGCGCAGGTCGAAGAGCTGGCGCTCGGCGGAGGCGATGGACCCGTCGAGCAGCGAGCGCAGCTCGTCGGCGTACCGGTCGAAGTCGGTGACGGTGAGCGGGCCGCCGTCGGATCCGGCGCCGGGGCCGAAGGCGGCGCCGGGGGCGTGGGCGGACGGGCCGCCCGCGGTGGAGCCGGAGGCGTCGGCGCCCTGGCCGTCGCCCGCACGCTGGCCGGGCAGCGGGGAGCCCGCGCCCTGCGCCGTGCCGGGGGCCGTGCTCGGCAGGGAGAGGAGTTCGGCCAGGCGCGGGTCGGCGGCGAGGGACTCGGCGGCGCGGCGCTCGGCGTCGTACGCGTTCTCGGCGGCCTCGGCGGCGTCGGAGGCGCGGGCGGAGGCGAGCTCGGCGCGGGACTCGGCGGCGGCGGCCTCGCGGGCCCGCTCGGTGGCCGTGCGGGCCGCCTCGCGGGCCGCGTCCCAGGCGGCGACCGTGGTCTTCTCGGCGTCGCTGGCGGCGAGCGCGGCACGGGCGGGGTCGGCGTCGGGGGCGGAGTCGTCGAGCCAGCCGGCCCGGACGGCCTCGGCCGTCTCCTGCTCGACCTCGGCGAGCCGCTGCCGCAGGTGGCCTGCCTCGCTGCGGGCGCGCTGGGCCTCGGTCGCGGCGGCGGTGGCGTCGCGGTGGGCGGCCTCGCCGGCCTCCTGGAGGGCGGCGGAGCGCTCCTCCTCCTCGGCGGCGTGCCGCTCGCCCTCCTCGGCGGCGGAGGCCAGGGCCCGTACGAGGTCGGCGGCGGCCCTGGCACGGGCGGCGAGCGCGGGCGCGGCGTCGCGCTCGGCCTCGCGGATGGCTGCGGCGACCCGCGCGGACCGGTCGCTCGCGGCGCGGTGGCGGAGCACGGACTCGGCGGCCTGCCACGCGGAGTGCAGGGTGCGGGCGTCGGTGAGCTCGCGGCGCTGGGCCGCGGCGCCCTTCTCGGCGGCGGTCAGGGCCAGCGAGGCGTGCCGGAAGGCGAGCTCGGCGGCGATGAGGGCGCTGCGGCCGCGCGCGGTCTCGGCCTCGGCGACGGCGTGGGAGGCGTGGGTGACCTGCTGGGCGAGCTCGGCGGCGCGGCCGCGCTCCTCGGCGGCGCGGGCGGAGAGCCGGCGGGCGAGGGTGCGGGTGCGGCGCTCGGCGCCGGCGTGCACGTCGCGGGCGCGGGCGCGGGTGTCGGCCGCCTCGACGATGCGGGTGAGCAGGTCGACGGAGCCGGCGGTGAAGTCGCGCTCTGCGGTGAGCTCGGCGCGCCGGCCGAGCTTGTTGCCGAAGCCGCTGACCAGGTCGGCGAGGCCGTCGGTGTCGCGGGTGTCGGTGACGGCGCGCAGCAGGAGGTCGGTGAAGTCGGAGTCCTTCTTGACCGCGAAGAGGCCGGCCGCCTCACCCTCGTCGGCGTTCATCTCACGCTGGTAGCGGAAGAGCTCGGGGTCGAGGCCCAGGTCGCCGAGGTGCTCGTTCCAGCGGTCGTGGATCTCCTCCCAGTAGACCTCCAGGTGCGGGTAGGCCTTGCCGGCCTCGGTGAGGGCGTCGCGGAAGCCCTTCATCGTGCGGCGGCGGCCGGTGGCGCCCGAGCTGCCCTCGACGGGCGGACGCACGGACGTGGCCTCGGCGACCGGCAGGTTGTCGAGGCTGAGCCCGGGGCCGGGGCGGAAGGAGTACCAGGCCTCGGCGAACTTCCGCGGGTCGTTGGAGACCTGGCGGCCGCGCCACTCGCTGGCCTTGCCGACGACGACGAGTTCGCCGGTGAGGGTGTGCTGCCATTCCAGGGCGACGTGGCCGCAGTCGTCGGCGAGCAGGAACTTGCGGAGCACGCCGGAGCTCGCGCCGCCGAGGGTGTTGCGGTGGCCCGGGAGCATGACCGAGAAGATCAGCTTGAGCAGGACGGACTTGCCGCCGCCGTTCTCCAGGAAGAGCACGCCCGCGGGGGCGGGGCGGCGCGGCGGGCCGACCGGCTCCTCCTCGAAGAACTCCGCCTGGGTGGGGGCGGGGTGCGGCACGGGCGCGCCGACTCCGCGCAGGTCCAGGACGGTGTCGGCGTAGCGGGCACCGGCCGGACCGATGGAGTAGAGGCGGACCCGGGACAGCTCGTACATGCGGCGGACTCTCGTCGTGTCGTTCGTGGATCGGGCGGCGTGGAACGGGCGGCTTGATCAGGCGTGGAAGGGCAGGCCGGCGTCGGCGGCGATCTCCAGGTCGTCGCCCTCGGGCGGCGGCAGGAGGGTCGCGGAGCCGTCGCTGACGGGGACGACGCCCAGTTCGATGAGCTCGGCCAGGGCGGCGCTGCCGGCCATGTCCCGGACCTGGAGCTGGTAGCGGGCGGTGGTGCGGTAGGAGCCGCCGGACTCGTCGCCGGTGCGCTGGAGGAAGCCGGAGTCGGTGAGGAAGGCGACGGCCTTGCCGACGATGCCGGTGGTGGAGCCGGCGAGGCGACGCGCGTCCTTGGTGGCGCCGGTGGCGCTGCGGCGGGCGTAGATCCGCCAGGCGGCCTCCAGGCCCGGGGCGTCGGTGGCCGGGTCGGTGTTCTCGCCCCGCTCCTCGGCGCGCTCCTCCAGGCGGCGGCAGGCCTGGCGGACGAAGGCGTCGACGCCGTTGACCGTGAGCCGGCCGATGTAGCCGTCGTCGGCGAGGTCCTCCGGGCGCGGGAAGGCCATCGCGGCCACCGCGAGGTGGGCGAGGCCGTGCAGGAAGCGATCGGCGGAGTCGGTGGAGGCGCGGCGGGCGTAGTCGCCCATCCGGACGGCGAAGACGGAGTCCTCGCCGGCGGTGACGGCCATGCCGGCGCGCGGGGAGACCTCCAGGACGACGAGGCCGAGGCCGGTGGCGACGGCGTCGGCGAGGCGCGCGAAGCCGGGGTCCTCGCGGTAGCGGCGGAGCAGTTCGGCGTACTCGGCGTCGCGGGCGGGCAGCAGCTTGGGCTGCAGGCCGAAGGAGACGAGCCGGGCCGCGTCGGCCGCGTCGGCGGGCGTCACGGCGCTGCCCGCTGTCGAGGTCTGCGGGGCCTCCGGCTCGCTCCACGCGTCGGTGTGCTCGACGTGGTGTTCGCTCACGGCTGGGGCTCCTCGGTACGGCGGTTCGGTGACGCGGGTCGGGGCAGGGGCAGGCGCACGGGCGTGACGGTGACGGGCGGCGGAGCGGGCACCGGCTCGGCGGCACGCCGCTTCCCCCGCGGCAGGGGCACGGGGCGCACGAACGGCCGCGGGGCCGGCTCGGCCGGCGGTCCCGCGGGCAGGGGGACGGCCCGCACCCGCGGCCCGTCCGGGTCGGTCTCCTGCTCCTCCACGGGCGGACGCGCCACGGCGACCCGCGCCACCCGGGGACCGGGGGCGCGCTCGGCACCGTCGGCGGTGGCGGTGGCGGGCGCGGTGACCGGCGTCGGGCCGACCGGCGGCGCGGCGACCGGCGGCGCGTCGGGGAGCGGCACGGCCGGGACGGAGCCGGCGAGGGCTGCCGGGTGCGGCTCGGCGTCCGCCGGGGCGGTGAGCGCGTCGGGGACCGGCCCGACCGGGGCAGGGCCGGGGAGCACGTCGGAGACCGGCCCGACCGCCGCCGGAGCGGCAGGCGCGTCGGGGCCTGGCCCGACCTCCGCCGGAGCGGCAGGCGCGTCGGGGCCTGGCCCGGCGGGGGTCGGGCCGGGCGGCGCGTCGGGGCGCGGCTCGGCGAGGACGGGGGTGGCGGGGGCGCCCGGGTGCGAGTCGGCGTCCGCCGGGGCGGGGGGTGCTTCGGCGGGCGGCGCCGGGACGGCCGTCGCCTCGGGGCGCGGCGCGGGCACCACCGGGGTGGGGGGCGCGTCAGGGCACGGCACGGCGAGCACGTCCGGGCGCGGCACGGCCTCCGTCCGGACGGGAGGTACGTCGACACGCGCCGCCGCTGGCACGGCGAGCACGTCCGGGCGACGTTCGGCCTCCGCGGGGGCGGTGCGGACGTCGCGGTGCGGCGCGGCCGACGGCCCGCCCTTGGGCGGGTCGTCGGGACACGGGGAGTTCGTGGCGGAGGTCTCGTCCTCCGTGGGCGGGGCGGTCACGTGGCCTCCGTGCGGTCGGCGGCCATGCCCACGGCGTCCAGGAGGGCGGTGCCCACGATGAGGTCGGCGCCGCCGAACTCGGGGTCGTCGAGGGGCGTGCCGTCGTCCACGGCGAAGAGGAGGCGCTCCTCGCCCTGGCGGTACGCCGTGCCGACCGGAGGGCTCGCGGCGTGCACGGCGAGGAGGGCGACCAGGTACGGGAGGTCCGGATCGCGGCGGCGGGCGTCGGCGAGGAGGCCCGACAGGCGGCGCGGCGCGTCGTGCTCCAGGTCGAGGAGTTCCATGGCGCTCGTCAGCTGCTCCTCGCTGAAGCGGCTGTCGTCGGGGGTGGCGATCAGGTCCGGCTCGGGCATCTCGGCGCCGAGGTGCTGGCGCTCCACCGGCGGGGTGAGCAGCAGGTCGACGAGGTCGCCGACGCGGACGGACACGGGCGTGCGCAGTCCGGTGCCGTGGGCGAAGAAGGCGTCGGTGACCTTGCCGGCCTGTTCGACGGGGAGCGGCAGGATCGGGGCGACCAGCTGCCCGTACAGGTCGAGGCCCGTGTACGCGGTGGGGGCGGCGAAGGCCTGGCGGTCCTGCTCGGCGCGGAACAGCGGACCGGCCTCCAGGAGGCGGGACTGGAGCTGGGTGTGCCGCCGGATGCAGTCCTTGACGATGTCGACGAGCTCGGCGGCCCGGCGTTTGTGCTCCTGGTCCTCGGCCTCGTCCCGGGCCTTGCGGATGTTGGTGAGGATCGCGTTCTCGTGGCGGTAGCGGTCGGCCACGTGGTCGAGCGCCTCGGCGATCATGTCGGGCACGGCGTTGAGCCAGTCGACCGCGCGGACGTTGCGCCGGGTGGCCTCCAGGGTCTTGCGGAGGGTCTCCGCGTACTGCACGGTCCGGTAGCGGGCCTGCTCGGCCGCGAGCTGCGCGTCGGCGAGGCGGCCCCGGCTGATCAGGACCTCCAGCTTCACCTCGGCGGCGATCTGGGCGCTGGTGACGTCGGTGTCGAGGGCGCCGACGAGCACGTTGACGGCCTCGTCGGTGGTGCGCAGATAGACCCCGCCGCCGTAGCCGGGGACCTCTTCGATGAGCTTGAAGTCGTAGTCGCGACGCGTGTAGACGCCGTCGGAGCCGAAGGTGCCGTAGACGGCGCGGAAGCCGCGGTCGACACTGCCGACGTTGATCAGGTTCTCCAGGACCCAGCGGGCCACCCGCTCGTGCTCGGCGGCGGGGCGCTCGGGGGCCTGGGCGGCGACGCGGGGCAGCAGGCGGGCGATTATCTGCTCGCTGTCGGCTCCGGTGTCGAAGTCCATGTTGAGGGTGACCAGGTCGATCGCGGCGAGGGCGACCTCGGCCATCGCGTAGACCGAGTACTCGCCCGCCAGGTTCGCCTTGCGCGTGTCCAGGTCGTGCAGCGGCGCGGTGCACGCGAGCGCGCGGAGCCGCCGCGCGAGCCCTTCGTCGGCGGCCGGGCCCTGCGCGGGGCGCGGCCCCGCGCTGAGCTGGGGCGGAGCGAGGTCCGTCGAGGCAGGCGAAGTCACGGTGCACAGAGTAGGTCCTCGCACAGACAACGGTCGAAACGGCGCTTATACGACCCCGGCCGGCCCCCGGCCTGTACGACCCGGTCGGCCGGCCTGCACGACCGCCGCCGCGCGGCCCGTGCGCCCAGTCCGCGCGCACCGCCCGCACGCCCCGCCCGGGTCCGCAGGCAACGCCCCCGTGCCCCGCTCACCCGCCCCGCTCACCGCTGCGGCTCGTCGACCGCCTTCGCGTACGCCTCGCCGATGCGGGTGCGGGAGTCGTCGAGGTAGCGGGCCAGGAGGTGCTCCGCCCGGTTCCGGTCGCCGGCCCGCAGGGCGTCCAGAATCTCCCGGTTTCGCAGGAGATACGGCTCATGGAGCCCGCGCGGGTCGTCCACGATGTGGAAGGCGAGGCGGAGTTCGGCGAGCACGCCGCGCATGAGCTCGTCGGTGCGGGCGCTGCCGGCCAGGGCGACGAGTTCCCGGTGGAAGTGGATGTTGGCGGTGGAGACGCCCTTCCAGTCCTCGTCCCGCGCGGCGCGCTCACCCTCCGCGACGGCGGCCACGAGTCCGTCGACGGGGAACGGCGGTGCGCCCAGCCCGCGGACGACGGCGCATTCGACGAGCCGGCGGGTGCGGTAGATGTCGGCCACGTCGTCGACGGCGAGGACGCGGACGAACACGCCCCGGTTGAGCTGGTGGACGAGCAGCCGCTCGTGGGTGAGCAGCCGGAAGGCCTCGCGGAGGGTGTTGCGGGAGACCCCGAGGGCGCCGCCGATGCTGTCCTCGGAGAGGCGGGTCCCGGGCGGGAAGAACCCTTCGGCGATCCGGGTGCGCAGGATGTCGGCGACCCGTTCCGCCGTGCTCGTGCGGCCCAGCAGCGCGCGGTCGTCCGCCAGTTCGCCGATTCCGTCCATCGTGCCTCGTTCCCTCCGTCGTTCGCGGCGAGTCAATCGCAGGACCCCCTCCGAGACAAGGACATGCCTCCGCGAGGGTTGTCGGATCGTTGAACGATCCCTACATTGAACGACACCGCACAGCCCGTCAGCACGCCTCTCCAGCACCCCTCCTCCCCTCTGTGAGGTGCAGATGAGCACGACTCAGACCCCGCGGCAGACCCTCGGCGAACGGCCGGACGACACCGGCGCGTTCGCCTGGCTGCACGCCCTCGGCCCGCGCGGCAGGCGCGCGTTCGGTGGCGCCTTCGGGGGCTATGCCCTTGATTCGTACGATTTCTTCACGCTGCCGCTGTCGATGGTGGCCATCGCCGCCTACTTCGGCCTCGACAAGGGGCAGACCGGTCTCCTGACCACCGTCACGCTGGTGGTCTCCGCCGTCGGCGGCGCGCTCGCCGGCATCCTCGCCGACCGCATCGGGCGGGTGCGGGCACTGATGATCACGGTCGTCACGTACGCCCTCTTCACCGTCCTGTGCGGCTTCGCGCCCGATTACGAGACCCTGATGGTCTTCCGCGCCCTCCAGGGCCTCGGCTTCGGCGGTGAGTGGGCGGTCGGCGCGATCCTGGTCGCCGAGTACGCCTCCGCGAGGCACCGGGGCCGTACCCTCGGCGGCATCCAGAGCGCGTGGGCGGCCGGCTGGGCGCTCGCCGTGGTCGTCTACACGCTGGTGTTCCAGTTCGTCGACGCCGACACCGCCTGGCGGGTCATGTTCTGGACCGGCGCCCTGCCCGCCCTGCTCGTGGTCTACGTGCGCCGTAACGTCGAGGACGCCCCGCAGGCCGCCGAGGTGCGGCGCGCGAGCGCCGACCGCGGCTCCTTCGGCGCCGTCTTCAAGGGTCCGCTGCTGCGCACCACCCTCTTCGCGGTGCTGCTGTCGACGGGCGTCCAGGGTGGCTACTACACGCTCGCCACCTGGGTGCCGACCTATCTGAAGACCGAGCGCGGGCTCACCGTCGTCGGCACGGGCGGCTACCTCACCTTCCTGATCTCCGGGGCCTTCGTCGGCTACCTCACCGGCGGCTACCTCACCGACCGGCTCGGCCGGAAGAAGAACATCGCGCTCTTCGCGGTGCTGTCCGCCGCCGCCGTCCTCGCCTACACCCGCATCCCGGACGGGGCGAACACCCTGCTCCTGGTCCTCGGATTCCCGCTCGGCTTCTGCATGTCGGCCATCTTCAGCGGCTTCGGCTCCTTCCTGGCCGAGCTCTATCCGACGCCCGTCCGCGGCACCGGACAGGGCCTCACCTACAACACCGGACGCGCGGTCGGCGCGCTCTTCCCCACCCTGGTCGGCTTCCTCGCCGACAGCTGGGGCGTGGGCGGAGCGCTGGTCTTCGGCGCGGTCGGTTACGGACTCGCCGTCCTCGCCCTGCTGGGCCTGCCGGAGACCCGCGGCAGGGAGCTCGTATGAACCGCGTGACGGACCCGCCCCCCGTCCCCGGCGCCCGTGCGGCACGCGCGCGTGCCCACGCCTCGCCGGTCCCCGCCACGGTGTTCCGGGCCCGCGGGGTCACGCCGGAGGCGGCGGGAACGGGCTCACGGCCGCCGTTCCCGATCACCCACGCACCGGGCCGGGTGCTCGTGCCGGACGTACGGGACGCGGAGCACCGCGTCCCGGCCTGACCGGAACCGGGCTCTCTTGCGCACGAAGGAAGGAAACCTCTCATGACCGGGGTCTCGATCGACCTCAACGCCGATCTCGGCGAGGGCTTCGGCCGCTGGACGCTGACCGACGACGAACGGCTGCTCTCGGTCGTCACCAGCGCCAATGTGGCCTGCGGCTTCCACGCCGGGGACGCGGCGACCATGCGGCGCGTCTGCGAGCTGGCGGCGGAGCGCGGGGTACGGATCGGGGCCCAGGTCTCCTACCGCGACCTGGCCGGCTTCGGCCGGCGCGCCATGGACGTGCCGGCGGCCGAGCTGGCGGCGGAGGTCGCGTACCAGATCGGCGCCCTGGAGGTGTTCGCCCGGGCGGCCGGCTCGCGGGTGGCGTACGTGAAGCCGCACGGCGCGCTCTACAACCGCGTGGTGCACGACGAGGAGCAGGCGGCGGCGGTCGTGGACGGGGTGCTCCTCGCCTCGGCCGGCGGGGCCGGGGCCGGACTGCCGGTGCTCGGGTTGCCCGGATCGCGGCTGCACGGGGCCGCCGGGGAGGCCGGACTGCCCGTGGTCGGCGAGGCGTTCGGCGACCGCGCCTACCGGGCGGACGGCACCCTGCTGCCACGGGGGCAGGAGGGTGCCGTCGTGACCGAGCCGGCCGAGGTCGTGGAGCGGTCGGTGTCCATGGCCCGGTTCGGGGTGGTCGCCGCCCACTGCGGACGCCCGGTGGCGGTGCGGGCCCGCTCGCTGTGCCTGCACGGCGACACGCCCGGCGCCGTGGACCTGGCCCGGCGCGTGCGGGCCGAGCTGGAGTCCGCCGGGGTCCGCGTGGAGGCCTTCGCATGAGGGCGCGCAAGGTCTTCCGGGTGGGTGAACGCGGGCTGCTCGTCGAGCTGGTGAGCGGCGAGGCCACGGAGGCCTTCCACGCCGAACTGCTGCGCCGCCGCGCGGAGGGCGCGCTGCCCGCCGTGCGGGAGATCGTGCCGGCGGCGCGGACCGTGCTCCTGGAGGGGGTGGCCGCTCCGGACCGGCTGGCGGCCGAGCTGCGCTCGTGGGACGTGCCCGCGCTCCGCGCGCGCGTGGCGGCGTCCGTGACGGTGCCGGTGCGCTACGACGGACCCGACCTGGCCGAGGTCGCCGCCCTGTGGGGCGTGTCCGTGGAGGCGGCTGTGCGGATCCACGCGGAGACCGAGTTCCGGGTCGCCTTCTGCGGCTTCGCGCCGGGCTTCGGCTATCTCACGGGCCTCGGGCCGCGCTACGAGGTGCCGCGCCGGGCCACTCCGCGTACGGCGGTCCCTGCCGGGTCCGTCGCGCTCGCGGGCCCGTACACGGGGGTGTATCCGCGGTCCTCGCCGGGCGGCTGGCAGCTGATCGGGGCGACGGACGCGGTGCTGTGGGACACCGCCCGGGAGCCCGCCGCGCTGCTCTCCCCCGGCACCCGGGTGCGTTTCACGGCGGCGGGCCGATGACCGACCGTGCCTTCGCCGTCGTACGGGCCGGGGCGCTCACCACCGTGCAGGACCTGGGGCGCGCGGGACACGCGCACCTGGGGGTGCCGCGCTCGGGGGCGCTCGACCCGGGCGCGGTACGGCTCGTGAACCGGCTGCTCGGCAATGCGGAGGGCGCGGCCGTCCTGGAGACCACCCTCACCGGGTGCGCGGTGCGCCCGCGGTGCGCCGTGGCGGTCGTCGTGGGCGGGGCGCCGTGCCCGGTCCGGGTCGACGGCCGGCCCGCGGCCTGGGGCACGCCGGTACGGGTCGGGCCCGGGCAGCTCCTGGAGGTGGGCGCGGCCGTGCGCGGGCTGCGCTCGTACGTGGGCTTCGGCGGCGGGATCGCGGTGGACCCGGTGCTCGGCAGCCGCTCCACCGACCTGCTGTCGGGCCTCGGCCCGGCGCCGCTGGCGGACGGGGCGGTGCTGCCGCTGGGAACGGCCTCGGCCGTACGGGGGTCGGTCGACGTTCCCGCCTGGCCGGGCCCGCCGGACGAACTCGTCCTGCGGGTCCGGCTCGGCCCGCGCGACGACTGGTTCACGCCCGCCGCGCTGCGGACGCTCGGCACGCGCGCGTGGCGGGTGTCCCCGGCCGCCAACCGCATCGGGCTGCGCACCGAGGGACCGTCCCTGGAACGGGCCGTCGGCGGCGAACTGCCCAGTGAGGGCATGCCCCTGGGCGCCGTGCAGGTGCCGCCGGACGGGCGTCCGGTGGTGTTCCTCGCCGACCATCCGACCACCGGCGGCTATCCGGTGGTGGCCGTCGTCCGGGAGGCGGACCTGTCGGCCGCGGCGCAGGCGGTGCCGGGGACGGTGGTGCGGTTCGTGCCGTACGCCTGACCGCGCCCGGGCAGCCGCGGAGGACCGGTGACGACGGCCGGAGCCGGCCGGGGCGGGTCAGCTGTCCGTGGCGTCGTCGGGCGGCCCGTAGCCCCCGCCGCCTGGGGTGCGGACGACGAGTACGTCGCCGGGGCCGACGTCGGTGGTGTCGACGCCGGCCAGCTGGTCGACGGTGCCGTCGGCGCGTTCGACGGAGTTGGCGCCGAGCGCGCCCGGTTCGCCGCCCGCCATGCCGTACGGCGGGACGCGGCGGTGGCCGGTCAGCAGCGCGACGGTCATGGGTTCCAGGAACCGGATGCGGCGTTCGACCCCGCGGCCGCCGGGCCGGCGGCCGCGGCCTCCGCTGCGCTCGCGGACGGCGAAGGAGTCGACGCGGACGGGGTGGCGCCACTCCAGGATCTCGGGGTCGGTGAGCCGTGAGTTGGTCATGTGGGTCTGCACGGCGTCGGCGCCGGCGAAGTCCTCGCCCGCGCCGGAGCCGCTGGCGACGGTCTCGTAGTACTGCACGCGGTCGTTGCCGAAGGTGACGTTGTTCATGGTGCCGGAGCCCTCCGCCTGGACGCCGAGGGCCGCGTAGAGGGCGCCGGTGACGGCCTGGGAGGTCTCGACGTTGCCGGCGACGGTGGCGGCCGGGTAGCTCGGGGCGAGCATCGAGCCGGCCGGGACGCGGACGTCGAGCGGTTCCAGGCAGCCGCTGTTGAGCGGGATGTCGTCGTCGACGAGGGTCCGGAAGACGTAGAGGACGGCGGCCATGACGACGGACGTGGGCGCGTTGGCGTTGCCGGGCTGCTGCGGCGAGGTACCCGTGAAGTCGAGGACGGCGGAGCGCTGCTCGCGGTCGACGCGGACGGCCACCTGGACCACGGCGCCGCCGTCCGTCTCGTAGCGGTACGAGCCGTCCCGCAGCCGGGCGACGATGCGCCGTACGGACTCCTCGGCGTTGGCGCGGACGTGCCGCATGTAGGCGTGGACGACGTCGAGGCCGAACTGGGCGACGGTCCTGCGGAGTTCCTCGATGCCCTTCTCGTTGGCGGCGATCTGGGCGCGCAGGTCGGCGAGGTTGGTGTCGGGGTCGCGCGAGGGGTAGGGGGCTCCGGTGAGCAGGGCGCGGGTCTCCTCCTCGCGGAACCGGCCGTCGCGGACGAGAAGCCAGTTGTCGAAGAGGACGCCCTCCTCGTGGACGGTGGTGCTGAAGGCGGGCATGGAGCCGGGGGTGATGCCGCCGATCTCGGCGTGGTGGCCGCGGGAGGCGACGAGGAAGCGCAGGTCGGTACCGGTGTCGTCGAAGACGGGGGTGACGACGGTGACGTCGGGGAGGTGGGTGCCTCCGTGGTACGGGTCGTTGACGGCGTAGACGTCCCCGGGGCGCAGCTCGCCCTCGTTGCGGCGCAGGACCTCCTTGATGGACTCGCCCATGGAGCCGAGGTGGACGGGGATGTGGGGGGCGTTGGCGATGAGGTTGCCGGCGGGGTCGAAGAGCGCGCAGGAGAAGTCGAGCCGTTCCTTGATGTTGACGGAGTGGGCGGTGTTCTCCAGGCGGACGCCCATCTGCTCGGCGATCGCCATGAAGAGGTTGTTGAAGACCTCCAGGAGGACCGGGTCGACGTCGGTGCCGGCGGCCGTGCGCGCGGGGCGGGGGGTGACCCGGCGCAGGAGCAGGTGTCCCTCCTCGGCGGCGGTGGCGGCCCAGCCGGGGTCGACGACGGTGGTGGCGTCGGCCTCGGCGAGGATCGCGGGCCCGGTGACGGTGTCGCCGGGGCGCAGGTCGTCGCGGCGGTGCAGCGGGGTCGGGGTGGGCTCTCCCGCGCTGTGGGTGGTGACCGTGGCCCGGGGCGCGAGGTCACCCTCCCGCGTGCCGTGGGGGACGACGACGGGCCCGTGCGGTCCCGCGGTGCCGACGGCCTCGACGGAGACGGCCTCGACGACGACCGGCGCGTCCGTGGTGAAGCCGTAGCGCGTCCGGTGGGCGGCCGTGAAGGCGGTGGTCATCCCTTCCGGGGTGGAGAGCGGCACCGGGAGGCTCGCGTCGGTGCCGGCGTACCGGAGCAGCACGCGCGCGTGGGTGGTGATCGCGTCGTCGGGCAGTCCGTCGGCACGCAGTTCGTCACGGGTGCGTTCGGCGAGTTCACGGCAGAGGCCGGTGACGCGCGTCCCGGTGCCGGGGGCGTCGAGTCGGGCCTCGACGGACTGCTCCCGCATGGCGGTGGCGTCGGCGAGGCCGATGCCGTACGCGGAGAGGACGCCGGCCAGCGGCGGTACGAGGACGGTGTCGATGCCGAGGGCGTCGGCGACGGCGCAGGCGTGCTGGCCGCCGGCGCCGCCGAAGGAGGTGAGGGCGTAGCGGGTGACGTCGTGGCCGCGCTGGACGGAGATCTTCTTGACGGCGTTGGCCATGTTGAGGACGGCGATCTCCAGGAACCCGGCGGCGACCTGCTCGGGCGTCCGGCCGCCGCCGATCTCGGCGGCGAGGGCGGTGAAGCGCTCCCGGACCACGTCGGCGTCGAGCGGCTGGTCGCCGTCCTCGCCGAACACGGCGGGGAAGTGGTCCGGCTGGATCCGCCCGAGCATCACGTTGGCGTCGGTGACGGTCAGGGGGCCGCCGCGGCGGTAGCAGGCGGGGCCGGGGACGGCGCCCGCGGAGTCGGGGCCGACGCGGTAGCGCTGCCCGTCGTAGTGGAGGACCGAGCCGCCGCCCGCGGCGACGGTGTGGATGTTCATCATGGGGGCGCGCATCCGGACCCCGGCGACCTCGGTGCCGAGTTCGCGCTCGAACTCGCCCGCGTAGTGCGACACGTCGGTGGAGGTGCCGCCCATGTCGAAGCCGACGACCCGGTCGAAGCCGGCCTGTTCCGAGGTGCGGGCCATGCCGACGACGCCGCCCGCGGGGCCGGAGAGGACGGCGTCCTTGCCACGGAAGTGGGCGGCCTCCCGCAGGCCGCCGTTGGACTGCATGAACATGAGGCGGATGCCGGCGAGTTCGCGGGCCACCTCGTCGACGTAACGGCGCAGGATCGGCGAGAGGTAGGCGTCCACGACCGTGGTGTCCCCGCGGGGGACGAGCTTGATGAGGGGGCTGACCTCGTGGGAGCAGCTGACCTGGGGGAAGCCGGCGGCCCGCGCGAGCGCGGCGACCCGGGTCTCGTGGGCGGGGTGGCGGTAGCCGTGGAGGAGGACCACGGCCGCGGAGCGGAGCCCGTCGCGGTGGGCGTCGGCCAGGGCGGCGGCGACGGCGTCCTCGTCGAGCGGGGTGACGACCCCGCCGTGGGCGTCGACCCGCTCGGGGACCTCGATCACCCGCGCGTAGACCGCTTCGGGGAGCACGATGCGGCGGTCGAAGATGCGGGGACGGTTCTGGTACGCGATGCGCAGGGCGTCACGGAAACCGGCCGTGATCAGCAGGACGGTGGGCTCGCCGCGCCGTTCGAGGAGGGCGTTGGTGGCGACGGTGGTCCCCATCTTGACGACGGCGATCCGGTCGGCGGGGACGGGGTCGTCGGGGCCGAGGTCCAGGAGGAGCCGGATGCCGGCGACGGCGGCGTCGTGAGAGCGGGCGGGGTCGTGCGAGAGCAGTTTGCGGGTGACGAGCCGCCCGTCGGGGCGCCGGCCCACGACGTCCGTGAAGGTGCCGCCCCGGTCGATCCAGAACTCCCAGCGTCCGGTCATTCCCTCATTGTGGCCGTGAGGGCACGGGTGAGGGCGTGTTCGGCGCGTGCGTCGAGACGGGCGCGGGTGCCGGTGGCCGAGTGGCGGACCTCGGCGGCGGCGAGCAGGAGCAGCTGGGGCAACAGGTCGCCGCAGCGGCGCACGACCCAGGCGGTGCCGGCGGTGGCCAGCCAGAGCAGGGCGTCGGAGCGGGTCGGAGCGGGTTGCTCGGGGTCGGGCGACGGGGGTGCGCCGTCGGCGAGCCCCCGGGCGTGGAGGAGCCGGTGGAAGGCGGCGGCGATGGCACGGTGACCGCGCTCGCCGGGGTGCAGTCGGTCGGCGCTCCACAGGGACCGGTCGTCGGTCCAGGCGGGGGCGTCGAGGTGGAGGTGGACGGCGCCGTAGCGGATGGAGAGCGCGTGCACGACGGCGTTGACGGCCCGCTGCCGCCGGGCCAGCGGTCGGGCGAGCGGCGCGGGCAGACCGAGCATGAGCCCGGGGTCGGGCAGGCAGGCCGTGAGCAGCACGGTCCCGGCCGCCGTGAGTTCCGCGCACACCCGGTCGAGGCGGCGCGCGAGCAGCCCGATGTCGAAGGTGCGGCGCAGCGTGTCGTTGACCCCGACGACGACGGAGGCGAGCTGGGGACGCAATGCCAGCGCCTCGGGCAGCTGGTCCTCGGCCACGTCCCGGCTCTGCGCCCCGCTGACGGAGAGATTGGTGAAGGCGAGGCCCTCACCGGCGGGCCGCAGCCCTGCGGCGAGCAGCGCGGCCCACCCCCGCCAGCCCTCTCCGACCCGGTCCCCGACGCCCTCGCTCAGCGAGTCGCCGAGCGCGACGAACCGGGTGACGGGCGGCGGCGCGGTCGGGGGGCAGCCCGGCGGCACGGGGGAGGCGGCAGCGCCGGGGGCGCGGTCGGGGGCGGGCGCCGGGGCAGAGCAGATGCCGGAGGCCGGGGCAGGGGCCGGGGCGGGGACCGAGGCGGAGGCGCAGGCCGAGGCGGAGGCCGAGGCGGGGGCGGAGGCGGGGGCGGAGGCGGGGGCGGAGGCCGAGGCGGGGGCGGAGGCCGAGGCAAGCGCCGTGTCAGCGGGGACGGCGGCCGGAGCGGGAGCGCTGACGGCGGCTGTGCCGAGGGCCGGAGCAGCACTGACGGCGACCGGAGCGGGAGCGCCGAAGGCCGGAGCACCGCTGACGGCGACCGGAGCAGCCCTGCCGAGGACGGAAGCACCGCTGACGCCGACCGGAGCAGCCCTGCCGAAGGCCGGAGCGGCCGTGCCGGGGGGCGGCGCGGGGGCTTCGCGGGTGACCGAGGGCTGACCGGGCGTCATCGGAGCGTCTCCTGGGGCGTTCTGACGTCGAGGGGTGCCGGGTTCGCGTCATGGGCCGCGAGGAAGGCGGCGGTCGCACGGTGCCACGAGAAGAGCTCGGCGCGGGCACGGGCGGTGGAGCGGCGCTGGGCCTCGTCCCGGCCGAGCAGGGTCCGCACGGCCCGGGCGAAGGAGCCGGGATCGTCGGCCGCGCAGGCGCCCGCGTCCGCGACGACCTCGGGGAGGGCGGAGGAGGCGCTGCAGACGACGGGCGTGCCGCAGGCGAGCGCTTCGAGGGCCGCGAGACCGAAGGTCTCCGCGGGTCCCGGCGCCAGGCACACGTCGGCCGCCGCCTGGAGGTCGGCGAGGGCCTCGCGGTCCTCCAGGTGGCCGAGGAACCGCACCGGCAGCCGCTGCTCCCGCGCGCGTCGCTCCAGGGCGCCCCGCAGCGGTCCCTCGCCGGCCACGACGAGCGAGGCCCGCACGCCCTGGGCGCGCAGCACGGCGAGGGCGTCGAGGGCCGTGCCGGGACGCTTCTCGACGGAGAGCCGGGAGCACAGGACGAGCAGCACCCGCTCGCCGTCCGCGTACCGGGCCCGCAGCAGCGTGCTGTGCCGTTCGGGCCGGCAGCGTGCCAGGTCGACGCCGAGCGGGGCCCGTACGACATTGCGCGCCCCGATCCGCACGAACTCCCGCTCGGCCCACTCCGTGGTGCAGACGATCCTCGAATAGGCCCATGCCGTACGCCGGTTGAGCCGGTCGGCGGCCCGCTCCGCGAAGGCGCCCGGCACGCCCCAGGTGCGCAGCACCCCGTCGGCGGTCTCGTGGGAGACCATCACGGACGGCACCCGGGCGCGGCGCGCCCACTCCCCCGTCCAGCGCAGCGTGGTGCGGTCGGAGACCTCCAGGCGGTCGGGGGCCAGCTCCTCCAGGAGGCGGCGCAGGCCGCGCCGGTCGGCGAGGACGCGGTAGCCGCCGGTGCCGGGGAGTCCGGGCCCGGGCAAGGTGATCACCCGGCCCTGTTCGGTCTCCCGGTCGCTCGCCGCGTCGCCGGGGACGACGAGGACCGGTTCGTGGCCGGCGGCGCGGTAGCCGCGCCCGAGCTGATCGAGGGCGGTACGCAGTCCGCCGGAGGTCGGGGTGACGAAGTTGGCGAGCCGCACGATGCGCAGCGGGCCTCCGGCGCCTCTCACGCAGCCACCGCCGTCCGCTCGCGCAGCACCTCCAGGTAGTGCCCGATCAGTTCGTCCCCGACGGCCTCCCAGGTGCGGCGTTCGACGGCCGCCCGCCCGGCGGCGCCGTAGGCGGTGCGCAGTGCGGGCGCGGCCGCCAGGGAGGCGACGGCGTCGCGCAGCGCGTCCGGGTCCTCGGGCGGGACGAGGAGTCCGGTGCGGCGGTGCGCGACCAGGTCGAGGGGGCCGCCGGCGGCGGGGGCGACGACGGGGACGCCGCTCGCCATCGCCTCCTGGACGGTCTGGCAGAAGGTCTCGTACGGCCCGGTGTGGGCGAACACGTCGAGCGAGGCGAAGACCCGGGCCAGGTCGCTCCCGGTGCGGCGGCCCAGGAAGACGGCGTCGGGCAGCGCGTCCCTCAGGCCCGGCCCGCTGGGCCCGTCGCCGACGACCACGACCCGTACGCCGGGCAGCCGGGACGCCGGGGCGAGCAGGTCGACGCGCTTCTCGGGGGCGAGCCGGCCCACGTAGCCGACGATCGTCTCGCCGCCGGGGGCGAGTTCGCGGCGCAGCCGCTCGTCGCGGAGCTCGGGGCGGAAGCGCGCGGTGTCGACGCCGCGCCGCCAGAGCCGGATGCGCCCGATCCCGTGGGCCTCCAGGTCGCGTACGGCGGCGCTGGACGGGGCGAGGGTGCGGTCGGCGGCGCTGTGGACGGCGCGCAGGCGGCGCCAGGCGGTGGACTCGCCGGCGTTGAGGTAGGTGCGGGCGTACCCGGCGAGGTCGGTCTGGTACACGGCGACGGCGGGCAGCCCGAGCCGTGCGGCGGCGGTCATGCCGCGCACGCCGAGGACGAAGGGGCTCGCCAGGTGGACGATGTCGGCGCGGTGCGCGGCGATGGCGGCGGCGACCCGCCGGCTGGGCAGCGCGACCCGCACCTGCGGGTAGCCGGGGAGGGGCACGGAGGGGACGCGGACGACGGGGCAGGGCGCGTCGGCGTCCGGGGCCGGGGCGGCTGCGGAGACCGCGGGGGCCACGACGAGGGGGTCGTGGCCGCGGCGGAGGAGGTGGCGGGCGGTCTGCAGGGCGCAGTGCGCCACGCCGTTGACGTCGGGCGGAAAGGACTCGGTGACGATGACGACACGCATACCGGTGTTGTCGTCGGACTCGGCGTGTCCCCGTCAAAGTGGATCTGGACGTCCGGGGAACGTCCCATGAGCAATTGCCCCGGGCGCACCGCGACGCACCTCGCCGCGCCCGAGCCCCGCCTTCGCCGGCGCCCGCCCCGTTCGCCGCGCCGCCCCGCCCTCGCCGGGCGCCCGACCGGACTCGCCGCGCGCCCGCCCTGACCTCGTTGGGCGCGCCCGACCGGACTCGCCGCCCGCCCGCCCTGACCTCTTGGACGCGCCCGACCGGACTCGCCGCCCGCCCGCCCATCCCTCGCCGAGCGCCCCGCCTTCGCCGGGCGCACCGCGACGCACCACCCGCGGCACCCCGGCGCGCGCCAGTCCCGACTCTCCGCGCGCCCGCCCGGACTCTCCGCGCGCCCGCCCGGACTCTCCGCGCGCCCGCCCGGTCTCGCCGGGCCGTCCGCCGCGTCCCCGTCACGAGGACGAGCGCGCACGACGGCGGGGGCGGCCCGGTGGGCCGCCCCCGCTCACCCGTTCTCGCGGGTGTCAGACCTGCAGGTCGAGGTCCGGCCCTATCCGGTTGCGCACCGCGTCCTGGACCTCCGCCTCCTCGGCGGGGTCGGCGGCGAGGCGGCGCAGGCGCTCGGCGACGCGTACGTCGCCCGTCTCGGCGTGGAGCGCGGCGAGCTCGCGGGTGGTCTCCTCGCAGTCCCACAGGCACTCGACGGCGAATCCGTTCGGGAAGCCGGCGTCGGTGGCGGCGAGGGCCCGGGCGGTGCGGCCGCGGAGCTGCGAGGAGGCGGTCTCGCGGTAGACGTGGCGCAGCACGGGGGCGGCGCACGCGATGCCGAGGCGGCCGGCGCCGTCGACGAGGGGATAGAGGGCGGGGGCGTCGGGGCCCTGGGCACGGACGGTCTCGCGGAGGGCACCGAGGACGAGGGGGGAGTCCTCGGGGCCGCCGCGGAAGGCGAGCGTGCCGGCCGCGGCCGCGCCGAGCGCGTCCGGGCGGTGGATCCAGCCGCGGGCGCGGTCCACGGCGGCTTCGCCGTGCATGCGCTGGTACGCGGCGACGGCGGCGTCGGCGACCGTGCGGGAGCCGTCGCCGACGGCGAGCTCGACGAGGTCGAGGACGGCGGGGTCCTGTGACTCGGCGAGGTAGTGCAGGGCGGCGCAGCGGGCGCCGTCGGGGCCGCCGCGGGCGGCGCCGAGGAGGGTGTCGCGGTCCTCGGGTCCGGCGACGGCGACCAGGCAGCGGGCGGCGGGCCCGTGCAGCTCGGCGCCCCGCTCGTGGCCCTCCTGGGCCCAGTCGAGGACGGCCTGCACGCTCCAGCCGGGCCGGGGGCCGGTGGGGCGGAGCTGCCGCTGCCAGCGGTCGAAGGAGCCCTGTTCGCGGGCGGCCTTGATGCGGGCGCCGACGGACTCCCTGGGGTCCTCGGCCCACAGGCGCCAGGGCCGCGGCTCGAAGGCGTCGCGGACGGTGGCGGCGAGCTCCGCCTCGCCCTCGGCGGTGGCCGGGAAGCGGGCGAGGACGGGTCCGGCGAGGGCGCGCAGGCCCGCGTCGTCGTCGCGCAGCGCGAGCTCGTCGAGGGCCCAGGCCCAGTTGGTCCCGGTGGCGGCGTAGCGCCGCAGGAGCAACAGGGCGTCCTGGCGTCCGTAGGAGGCGAGGTGGCCGAGGACGGCGAGCGCGAGCCCGGTCCTGGACTCCTCGGTGTCGAGGTGGTCCTCGGCTCCGAAGAGGTGCGCCTCGATCTCCTCCAGACCTCCGTGGAGGTCCAGGTAGAGCCGTGCGTAGTAGAGGGAGCGGTTCTCGACCTGCCAGTCGTGGCGGGGGTCGTCGAGAACGCAGTGGTTGAGGGCCGCGAGGGCCTCGGCGCGTGGCGCGGCGAGCGCGTGGAGGGTGCCGTCGCCGCGGCCCCTCTGCAGCAGACCGAGCAGGGTGCCGCTCGGCGCTATGACTGGATCGAACATGGAAGACGCCTCACATCAAGCTGTCGACACGACCGGGGGGAATCCGGGATGAACCGGGTCAGGCTGTTCGCCTAGGCCGTGCGGCAACATGTCGGGCCGCCCGTCGTCCTGCGCTTGCCAGTGACCATCTTCCTCTGCCTCTCGTCGGTGGCCCCCTGCGGGCCCGACGTCATGATGACCCACCCATTTCGCCACCGCGACCACATTTACGGCGCCGTCTCACCTGGGGTTCAACCCTCGTTCACCCGGTTCGTTCACCGGGCCCCGAAGAGCTCCAGGAGTTCCGTCTTCCCAAACATCCGCGCGGTATCCACGGCGGACGGAGTTCCGGCTTCCGGATTCGCCCCGCCGGCGAGGAGGGCGCGGACCACGGAGTCCTCCCCCTTGAAGACGGCGCCGGCGAGCGGGGTCTGGCCGCGGTCGTTGGCGCGGTCGGCGTCCGCGCCGCGCGTCAGCAGGGCGGTGACCGCCTCGGCATGGCCGTGGTAGGCGGCGAGCATGACGAGCGAGTCGCCCTTCTCGTTGCTGAGGTTCGCCGGGACTCCGGCGTCGACGTACGCGGCCAGGGTCACCGCGTCCCCGGCGCGCGCCAGGTCGAAGACCTTGGAGGCCAGCTCGACGACCTCGGGGTCCGGGGTCTCGTTCTCGCTCATCGTTCACAACCACCCTTCGTGCTCGTCCCCGCACGCCGAGCGCGGCCGTACGAGTGAATCGACAGGGTACTGCCCGTCGGACGACATGAGGGGGCGCGTCCGCGGCAAGGATCACCGCAGCTCGCGCCGGGGAGCCGGTGCACTACCGCACCCGGCGGGTTTCGCCACCCGGAGAGCGGGTCGACGTCCGCCGGTCAAGTGAAATCGCCCGCCATTCACCCATTTGCACCTTTAGTCACATAGATACTTGCTGTGAACCTGGAAGGACTCAAGGTGACTGTCCCCTCAACCAGGAGAACACCTCATGATCCTGTCCTTCTCTGTGGTCGTCCTTCTCGGCATCGTCTGCTTCTTGTTCTTCAAGAAGGACGGACTCAAGGTCTCGCACGCGCTCGTCTCGGCGCTCTTCGGCTTCTACCTGGCGGGCACCGCCATCGCCCCGAGCATCACCGCAGGCGGCCAGAGCCTCGCCAGCCTCTTGGGCGGGATCAAGTTCTGACCTCCCTCCACCCCTTCCACCACTTCAGGAGTACGACGTGGCCCGGCGACCACTCCCCCGCATTCTGAGCAGCGGCAGCGCCCAGATCGCTCGCAGCCGAGAGATCGCGCGCACGGCCGCCGACAGCGCCACCGATGTGCTCCATCCGCTGATCACCATCTCGCGTGGTCTGCGGAAGCTGGCCGCGACCGCGCGTGCCAGGTGGGCCGCGACCCCCAAGGAGCGGCGTGGTCCCACGCTGTTCCTGGTCGCGGCCTGCGTCCTGGTCGTCGCGCTCGTGCCGTACGGCCCGCTCCTCGCGCTCGTCGCGGTGATGGGCGCGGCCGCCTGGCAGGGCCGTGAGCGCCCGGTCGTGAAGACCGGGCCCGACGACGCGGAGATCGCCCGGCTCAAGGGCCTGTACGAGGCGCTGGTGCCGTACCTGTCCCTCCCGGAGGACCCGGAGCCGCTCTTCGCCCACGGCGGCGACTGGGGCGGGCCCTTCTCGGACTACGCCTTCGACGAGGACGGGCGGCTGACCCGGCTGCGGATCTCCTACCCCCCGTACTTCACGGACGGCGAACCGGCCGCCCGGGCCCGGATCGAGCACCTGCTGCACGCCAAGTCGGGCCGCGGCCGCGAGTACCTCTTCGACTGGGACGAGGAGGGCAACCGGCTCACCATGCACGTGCTGCCCGCGCTGCCCACCACGATCGCCGCCCAGCGCTTCGTCACGGTGCCCGGCGAGACCGTCCTCGGCTTCACCGACGCCGACGCCGTCCAGCGGACCGTGCCGGTCCAGGCCTCCGACGGGACCGAGGACGCCCCGGCCGTCGTGTGGCGCACCGGGCCCCGCTCCACCGAGCCGCATCTGCTCGCCGTCGGCCAGCCCGGCAGCGGCACGACCTCCCTGCTCCGCTCGATCGCGCTCCAGGCCCTGCCGCACGGCGACGTGCTGATCGTCGAGGGCAGCGGCACGGGCGAGTACGCGTGCCTCGTCGGCCGCGACGGCGTGCTCGCCGTCGAGTGCGGGCTGTCGGGCGCGCTCGCCAGCCTGGAATGGGCCGCGCACGAGACCGAGCGCCGTCTGATCGCCGCGAACCGGGCCCGCCAGTCCGGCCACGCGGCGCCCGAGGACACCCGCCGCCCGCTGTGGATCCTGCTCGACCGGCCCAGCATCCTCGGACACCTGGCCGCCGCCGCCGGGCGGCCCGACCCGCAGGACCTGCTCCAGGTGCCGCTGCGGCACGGGCGTGCGGCACAGGTGACGGTCGTGGTCGCCGAGCAGTTCGACAGCCTGGAGGCGCTCGGCGAGACCGTACGCGGCCACACCCGCGCCCGGGTCGTGCTCGGGCCCGCCGCACCGGAGCAGATCGCGGCCGTGCTGGGCGCCGGGCCGCACACCACCCCGGTGCCCGACGTTCCGCCCGGCCGCGGCTACGCCCGGCTCGGCGCCGGCCCGGTGCTCCGGCTCCAGGTCCCGGCCACCCCCGACCCGTACGACGACGCGACGGCGGAGGCGCACCGCCGGGCGGTCCTGGAGCTGCTGCCGGAGCGCCGCACGGCGACGGCGGCGGCGGTCGACACCGCGCCGGGCTCGGCCCCCGAGCCGGACCTGGCCCCGGACACGGCGCCGGCCATGCGCAAGGAGCCGGGCACGACCCCGTTCCCCTCCCCCGTCCCGGCGGAGGGCTGAGCACCCGCCCGGGCAAGGAAGAGGGCGGTCGCACCCGGACGGGTGCGGCCGCCCTCTCCGTTGCGAGGAGATACGGCCCGTACGAGGGGATACGGGGTGCTACGCCACGAAGGGCCGGGGCGCCTCCACGCCGGAACCCGCACCCGACTCCACCAGGCGGGCGGCGGCGGCCAGCCGGGCGGCGGCCTCCTCGGCGACCGGGCCGCCCACGGTGAAGGGCAGCCGGACATAGCCCTCGAAGGCGCCGTCCACACCGAAGCGGGGGCCGGAGGGGACGCGGACGCCGACGCGTTCGCCGACCTCGGCCAGCCGCGAGCCGGACAGGCCCCCGGTGCGCACCCAGAGGGTCAGACCGCCGCGCGGGACCTCGAACTCCCAGTCGGGCAGTTCCCGGCGGACGGCGGCCACGAGGGCGTCGCGGTTCTCTCGGGCCTGATTGCGGCGCAGGTCGACGGCCTCCTCCCAGCCGCCGGTGCGCATCAGCCAGTTCACGCCGAGCTGCTCCAGGACGGGGGTGCCGAGGTCCGCGTAGGCGCGGGCGGCCACGAGGGAACGGATCACGTCGGGCGCGGCCCGCACCCAGCCGATCCGCATGCCGGCCCAGAACGCCTTGCTCGCCGAGCCGACCGTGACGACGGTGGCGCCGGCCGGGTCGAAGGCGCAGACCCGCCGGGGCATCTCCAGGTCCTCGTCGAGGAACAGCTCGGTCATCGTCTCGTCGACCACGAGCACCGTGCCGGCCGAGCGGGCCGCCTCCACGAGCTGCCGCCGCTGGTCCTCGTCGGCGAGGGCGCCGGTGGGGTTGTGGAAGTCGGCGACGACGTACGCCAGGCGGGGCGCGGCGTCGCGCAGCACCTGGCGCCAGCGGCCGAGGTCCCAGCCGCCGAGCCCCTCGGCCATGGCGACGGGCACGAGCCGGGCGCCGGCCTCCCGCATCAGCTGGAGGATGTTGGCGTACGAGGGGGACTCGACGGCGATCCGTTCGCCGCGGCCCGCGAAGAGGTGGCAGATCGCGTCGATCGCGCCCATGGCGCCGGTGGTCACCATGATCTGCTCGGGCATGGTCGGGATGCCGCGCTCGGTGTAGCGGTCGGCGAGCATCTGCCGGAGCGCGGGCAGACCGGCCGGGTAGTCGCCGTGGGTGTGGGCGTACGGCGGCAGCTCCTCCAGGGCACCCTGGATGGACCGGGTGAGCCACGGCTCGGGCGCGGGCAGCGCCGCGCAGCCCAGGTCGATCATCGAGCCGAGGGACTCGGGGGGCAGCGGTTCGAGGCCGCGGGCGGGCAGCGGGTTGCCGGCCGGGACCGCGGTCCAGCTGCCGGCGCCGCGCCGGGACTCCAGGAAGCCCTCCGTGCGCAGGGCCTCGTAGGCGGCGGCGACGGTGGTACGGCTCACGGTGAGGGCGAGGGCCAGTTCGCGCTCGGCGGGCAGCCGGGCGGCGACCGGGACCCGGCCCTCCAGGACGAGCAGGCGGATGCCGTCGGCGAGGGCACGGTACGCGGGCGGCTTGCGGGCGCCGGGGGCGGCGGGCCGGGGCTGCTGCGCCTGGAGTTGCCGGGCGAGCTGGGCAGGCCCCACGGCCGAAGTCCACTGGGCCATGGAAATCAGTCCACCTTCCGCGAATTGGCCATGGTTGGCATGTCGCCCCCCGCCACAGAGTGTCATGAGCCAGTCCACCATCACCACTCCGGTCGTCACACACCGGGTCGTCTCCCAGGGGGGCAGTCCTTTGTCCATCGCCTCCGGTCTCCGCGGCCGGCACCTGACCCGCCGACTCGTCCAGCTCTACGCCGGTCTCGCGCTCTACGGGATCAGCTCCGCGCTGCTCGTGCGCGGCGGTCTCGGCCTGGAGCCCTGGGGCGTGCTGCACCAGGGGCTCGCCGAGCGGACGGGGCTCAGCATCGGCGTCGTGTCGATCGCCGTGGGAGCGGTCGTGCTCCTGCTGTGGATCCCCATCCGGCAGAGGCCCGGCCTCGGCACCGTCTCCAACGTCTTCGTCATCGGGCTCGCCATGGACGGCACCCTGGCCCTGGTCCCGGAGACGGACGGCCTCCCGGCCGGGATCGCGCTGCTGGCGCTCGGCATCGTGCTGAACGGCGCGGCGACCGGCCTCTACATCGCGGCCCGCTTCGGTCCCGGCCCGCGCGACGGCCTCATGACCGGTCTGCACCGGCTGACCGGCCGCTCGATCCGGCTGGTCCGTACGGCGATCGAGATCGCGGTGGTCGCCACCGGCTTCCTGCTCGGCGGCTCGGTGGGTGTCGGCACGGTGCTGTACGCGCTGGCGATCGGTCCGCTGGCGCAGTTCTTCCTGCGGTGGTTCGCGGTGCCGGAGCGCGATGGTGGATCCGACATTCCGGATTCTGGATCCCATCCCCACACCTCTGGATCCAGTATTCAGAATCCGGGGTCCGAACCCGTTGCCCCGACGACACCTGATCAGGCCATACTGCGGCGGTGACGCGCGTACCCCACCCCTATCTCGACCACCCGGCACCCATCCCCTTCGCCCACCGCGGCGGCACGGCGGACGGCCTGGAGAACACGGCGGCCGCCTTCCGGCGGGCCGCCGCCGCCGGTTACCGCTACTTCGAGACCGATGTTCACACGACCGCGGACGGCCGGCTCGTCGCCTTCCACGACGCGACCCTGGACCGGGTCACGGACACCGGAGGCCGGATCCGGGACCTGCCGTGGGCGGCGGTCCGGGAAGCCAGGGTGGCCGGGAAGGAGCCGCTGCCGCTGTTCCAGGACCTGCTGGACGAGTTCCCCGAGGCCCGCTGGAACGTGGACCTGAAGGCCGAATCGGCGCTGCTGCCGCTGCTCGACCTGATCCGCAAGAAGCGCGCCTGGGACCGGGTGTGCGTGAGTTCCTTCACCGAGTCCCGGATCGCCCGGGCCCAGAAGCTCGCCGGGCCGAAGCTGGCCACCTCGTACGGGGTGACCGGCGTCCTCGGTCTGCGGCTGCGCTCCCTCGGCATCCCGGCGGCGCTGCGCGCCGGCGCGGTCGCCGCGCAGGTCCCCGAGCGCCAGGCCGGCGTCACGGTGGTCGACCGGCGCTTCGTCCGCGAGGCGCACGCCCGCGGCCTGCAGGTCCACGTGTGGACCGTGAACGATCCGGCACGGATGAACTCTCTCCTCGACCTGGGGGTGGATGGCATCATGACCGATCATCTGGAGACGCTGCGCGAGGTCATGACCGAGCGGGGAGTCTGGTCCTGAAGGCCCGGAACCCGAGCGCGCGTCCCGTCCACGGGGACGAACGAGGGGACGCGCACGTGACCGCAGGGACCACCGATCCGGAAGGCCGGACCGCCGACCCCGCCGAGCGCCGGCGCGAGCAGCGGGGCTGGTACTTCTACGACTTCGCGTGTTCGGTCTACTCGACGAGCGTCGTGACCGTCTTCCTCGGGCCGTACCTCACCGCGGTCGCGAAGGCGGCGGCGGACTCCGAGGGCTTCGTGCACCCGCTGGGCATACCGGTGCGGGCCGGCTCCCTCTTCGCGTACGCCGTCTCGCTCTCGATCGTCGTCGCGGTGCTCGCGATGCCGCTGGTGGGCGCCGCGGCGGACCGTACGGGCCGGAAGAAGCCGCTGCTCGCGGCCGCGGCGTACGTGGGCGCGGCGGCGACGACGGGGATGTTCTTCCTGGGCGGTGAGCGCTATCTGCTCGGAGCCTTCCTGCTGATCGTGGCGAACGCGTCGCTGTCGGTGTCGATGGTGCTCTACAACGCCTACCTCCCGCAGATCGCCGAGCCCGACGAGCGGGACACCGTCTCCTCGCGCGGCTGGGCCTTCGGCTACACCTCGGGCGCGCTGGTCCTGGTGCTCAACCTGGTCCTCTACTCGGGCCACGACTCCTTCGGCCTGTCGGAGGGCACGGCGGTCCGGATCTGTCTGGCCTCGGCCGGTCTGTGGTGGGGCGCCTTCACCCTGATCCCGCTGCGGCGGCTGCGCGACCGGCGGATCGACCGCGCCCACGGCGAGGGCGCGGTCGGCAGCGGCTGGAAGCAGCTGGTCGCCACGCTGCGGGACATGCGCCGGCATCCGCTGACGCTGTCCTTCCTGCTCGCGTACCTGATCTACAACGACGGCGTGCAGACGGTGATCTCCCAGGCCTCGGTGTTCGGGTCGGAGGAGCTGGGCCTGGACCAGACGACGCTGATCACGGCGGTGCTCCTGGTGCAGGTCCTGGCCGTCGCGGGCGCCCTCGGCATGGGCCGGATGGCGCGGTCGTACGGCGCCAAGCGGACGATCCTGATGTCGCTCGCGGTGTGGACGGCGATCCTGCTGGCCGGCTACTTCCTGCCGGCCGACGCGCCCGTCTTCTTCTACTGCCTGGCGGCGGCGATCGGCCTGGTCCTCGGCGGCAGCCAGGCGCTGTCGAGGTCGCTCTTCTCACACCTGGTGCCGCGCGGCAAGGAGGCGGAGTATTTCTCCGCCTACGAGATGAGCGACCGGGGGCTGAGCTGGCTGGGTCCGTTGGTGTTCGGTATCGCGTATCAGCTGACCGGGAGCTACCGGGATGCCATCATCTCCCTGGTGATCTTCTTCGCCGTCGGTTTCGTCCTGCTCGCCAGGGTCCCCGTGCGGCGCGCGGTGGCCGCCGCGGGCAACCCCGTACCCGACCGGATTTAGACGTAGGAGTGAAAGGGCGGTAGTGTACGCGTTTGGCCTGCCAGGCGGACCGTTACTGCGTGCTGACTTGGTGAAGACGTTGCGTTACATCTGCTGCCAGATGTGACAAAACGGGCACTGGTGGGTACAACAAGGGGCGGCACGACGGGCGACGCATGACCCGGAACGGGAATCTTTACCGCCGACCGGACGTTGACCGGATGACGACGACAGCGACACCTGTCCTGTGGGCGACAAGCCCGGGAGGCACGATTCATGAGTGAGCGAGCTCTTCGCGGCACGCGCCTCGTGGTGACCAGCTACGAGACCGACCGCGGCATCGATCTGGCCCCGCGCCAGGCGGTGGAGTACGCATGCGAGAAGGGGCATCGGTTCGAGATGCCCTTCTCGGTCGAGGCGGAAATTCCGCCGGAGTGGGAGTGCAAGGTCTGCGGAAGCCAGGCACTCCTGGTGGACGGGGACGGCCCCGAGGAGAAGAAGGGCAAGCCGGCGCGTACGCACTGGGACATGCTCATGGAGCGGCGTACCCGCGAGGAGCTGGAGGAGGTGCTGGCCGAGCGGCTGGCGGTCCTTCGGTCCGGCGCCATGAACATCGCCGTGCATCCGCGCGACAGCCGCAAGTCCGCCTGACGGACGGTCGCACGGCCTGAGAGTGCAACGCCGCGGGGCCCGGTACACCCATCGTGTACCGGGCCCCGCGGCGTTCGCGTACCCGCACGGCCCTCGTCCGCACGACCTTTCGTTCGACCCCACGCGGGGGGCGCGCGCCCGGCCCCCGCCGGGGAGTGGCTCGCGCGTCAGGCCCGGAGGAGAGGCCCGCGGGGAAACACCTGGCCTTCCCCAGGGAAGGCCAGAGGGGAAACCCGGTTCCGGAGGGGAACCCGGCCCTGGAGGGGAACCCGGCCCCGGACGGGAAACCGGGAGGGAGACCCGGAAGGCGCCCGAGAACGCCCGAAGGGAAGGCCCGAAGGGAAGGCCCGAAGGGAAGGCCCGAAGGGAAGGCCCGGAGGGAAGAAGGCCAGGGGAGGGACGCGGCGGACGGCCCGGCCCCGCGCGGCACGGGAGACCTGCGCGGGACGGGCCGTCCGCTCGGCGTCGGCTCAGGGCATCAGGGGCGGGCGGGACCCGTCGGGCCGCCGCGGCCCCTGGGGCGCCTCCTCGCGGATGACCTCACCCTGCACGACCTTTCCGTCGGGCCGGTGCATACGGGCCTGCTGGAAGGCGTCCTGGAGGCTTCCGGGCGGCGCGGCGCTCATGCGGCGCTCCACCGCCCGCTCCGCGTACTTCCCGACGGCCGCACGGACCTGGGGGACGAGCAGCAGCAGCCCGGCCGCGTCGGAGAGGAGGCCGGGGAGCATCAGGAGGAGCCCGCCGAGCATCAGGAAGCCGTTGCGGTCCTCCGCGCCGGCCCGGTCGGCCGCCGTGGGCGCCTCGCCGCGCCGCGCGGCCTCCTGGGCGCGCTGGAACGTCCCGGTGAGGTTGGCGAAGGCCCGGCGGCCGGCGCGCTTGATCACGGCGGCGCCGAGCAGGGCGCCGCCGAGGAGCAGCAGGAACACGGTGAGACCGCCCGCCGCGTTCGCCACGACGGTGAGCAGCCAGATCTCGAGGACCAGCCAGGCGGCGATGCCCAGCGGCAGGTAGGAACGCGCGCGGGAGCGCTGGGGGGCGAGGGAAGGCGTTGCGCCGGTCGTCATGCCCCCCAGTGTGCCTGGCGGCCCGCCGGAACGTCGTAAAGGAGAGATCAGTGCGACGGGCAGCGGGCCCGGGTCAGGCGGCCTTGCGGCCGAGCAGCTTGCCGACCTTCTGCGCGCGGGCGGAGAGGCCCCAGCCGGTGACCCGCCACAGCGCCTCGACGACGATGTTCCGGCTCATCTTGGAGTCGCCGATCTCGCGCTCGACGAAGGTGATGGGGACCTCCACCACGTGGAAGCCGGCGGCGACGGCGCGACGGGCGAGGTCGACCTGGAAGCAGTAGCCGGCGGAGGCGACCTCGTCGAGGCCGAGGCCCTCCAGGGTCTCCTTGCGGAAGGCGCGGTAGCCGCCGGTGACGTCGCGGATGGGGACGTCGAGCATGAGGCGGGAGTAGAGGCTGCCGCCGCGGGAGATGAACTCGCGGGACTTGGGCCAGTTCACGATCCGGCCGCCGGGCACCCAGCGGGAACCGAGCACCAGGTCCGCGCCCTTGAGGGCGGTGAGCAGCCGGGGCAGCTCCTCGGGCTGGTGGGAGCCGTCGGCGTCCATCTCGACGAGGACGTCGTAGCCGTGGTCCATGCCCCAGCGGAAGCCGGCCAGGTAGGCGGCGCCGAGGCCTTCCTTGCCCTTGCGGTGCAGCACGTGGACGTGATCGTCCTCGGCGGCGATCTCGTCGGCGAACTTCCCCGTGCCGTCGGGGCTGTTGTCGTCGGCGACGAGAATGTGCACCTCGGGCACCGCCTCCCGTACGCGCGAGACGATCGGCTTGATGTTCTCCGCCTCGTTGTAGGTCGGAATGATCACCAAGGCCTTGCCGAGCGGGCCGTAACGCCTCTGGCCACCGTCGTTCACTACTGCCCCTTCGGATACATACGCGAGCCCCCACCATAGCGAGCCTTGCGCGTGGGGTGCGGGATCGGGGCCCGGCGTCCTTCGGGCCGACCCGGGATCCGCTGGCTGCGGATCGACCGAGGCCGTTGTCTACTGAACGCCGGGGCCCCACCCGGGTCGCACCCTCCGCCGGAAAAACCTTCCCTCGCCCCCGAGGCGCGGGCGGCGTTCGGTGCCTGCGTGGAGGTTTGAAACCGGTCGGACGTCCTTGGTGGACGCGCCGAACCTACCGGCCGGTGGCGGCCCGCTGTCAACACCCGTTTGACCTGCGGCGATGATCCGTTCCCCCTGGACGACCAGGAAGATCCGCAGGTCGAGGGCGAACGGTGCCCGGATCGAGCGGTGGTGCGAAATGTCCTTACGTCACTCGTTCGGCCGTACGAACACCGTTTGTCCGAAGACCACGGTCCGCAGGCAGACCGGGAGCTCACGACCGGGGGACAGATCGGGCAGACCAGGCGTCCCGGAGCGTGGATCGGTCGACCAGCGGGCCACTCGGTCGTCGGGCGCCTGGACCACCAGTTCGCCGGTCCGCCAGATCGCGTAATCGGCCGGCGCGCCGGGCACGAGGGTGCCGGCGTCGTCGCGGCCGACCGCGCGCCAGCCGCCCCGGGTGTGCGCGGTGAAGGCGGCGCGCACGGAGATACGGTGCTCCGGGGTCCGGTGGAAGGCGGCGGCGCGGACGGTCCCCCACGGGTCGAGCGGGGTGACCGGGCTGTCCGAGCCGAAGGCGAGCGGCACGCCGGCGCGCAGCAGGGCGGCGTACGGGTTGAGGGCGCGGGCCCGCTCGACGCCGAGGCGGTCGGCGTACATGCCGTCCTCGCCGCCCCAGTACGCGTCGAAGGCCGGCTGCACGGACGCGGTGAGGCCCAGCTCGGCGAAGGCGGCGACCGCCTCGGGGCTGAGCATCTCGGCGTGCTCGACGCGGTGCCGGGCGGCCCGGATCCGGGCCAGGCCCAGCTTGTCCGCGGCGGTCCTGACACCCTCGACGACCGCGTCGACGGCGGCGTCGCCGATGGCGTGGAAGCCGGCCTGGAGGCCCGCCTCGGTGCAGGCCACGACGTGCGCGGCGACGGCGTCCGCGTCGAGGTGGGCGACGCCGGCGCCGGCGTGGTCGGCGTACGGCTCGTGGAGGCAGGCGGTGTGGGAGCCGAGGGAGCCGTCGGCGAAGAGGTCGCCGGCCGCGCCGAGGGCGCCGAGCGCGCGGGCCCGCTCGACGTCGAGGTCGGCCCAGTAGCCGACGACCCGGGGGCCGGGCTCGCTGCGCGCGAGGTCCAGCAGACCGGTGAAGTCGTCCTCGGAGGAGATCTCCGGGCCGCCGCACTCGTGCAGGGTGCCGATGCCCAGCGAGGCCGCGTGCTCCCGGGCGGCGCGCTGGGCCTCGGTCCGCTGCTGCGGGGAGAGCGCGGCGTAGGCGGCGGCGCGGACGGCGTGGTGCGCGTCGCCGGTGAGCGGCTGCTGTCCGTCGTGGAAGCCGTCGCGTTCACGGATCCCCGGGACGAGGTCGAGCATCGCGGTGGTCACGACGGCCGAGTGGACGTCGATCCGGGTGAGGTAGAGGGGGCGGCCGCCGGTGAGTTCGTCGAGCTCCGCGCGGGCCGGCGGGCGGCGTTCCGGCCAGCGGGCGGCGTCCCAGCCGTGCCCGATGAGGATCCGGTCGGCGGGGCGGGCGGCGGCGTACGAGCGGATCCGGTCCGCCGCCTCGGCGAGCGAGGCGGCGGCCGACAGGTCGAGCCCGGTCAGCGCGAGACCGGTCGCGGTGGTGTGCACGTGGGCGTCGACGAACGCCGGGGTGACGAGCGCGCCGTCCAGGTCGACCACCTCGTCCACACCGGAGGCGAAGGCGTCGGCCGCGCCCTCCGAGCCCACCCAGGCGATGTGCCCGCGCTCCACCACCATGGCGGTGGCGAAGGGATCGGCGGGGCTGTGGACTTCTCCACCGCGCAGCAGCACGGTGCGGTGTTCGTACGCGCTCATCCCACCAGGCTAGGGCGTGGCGGGACCCGGAACGCGCGCCGGGGCCCGGCAGGTGTCAGATGCGCGGGGGCCTGGCCTCGTACGGGGTGGACAGGACGACGGTGGTGCGACTGGAGACATGGGCCTGGGAGCGGATGCGGCTGAGCAGGTGCTCCAGCTCCAGCGGGGTGGCGACCCGCACCTTGAGGATGTAGTTCTCCTCCCCCGCGACGCTGTGGCAGGCCTCGATCTCGGGGATGTCGGCGAGCCGGTCGGGGGTGTCGTCGGGGGCGCTGGGGTCGAAGGGTTTGACCGAGATGAAGGCGGTGAGCGGCAGGCCCACGGCCTCCGGGTCGACGACGGCGGCATAGCCGCGGATGACACCGCGCTGCTCGAGCCGGCGGACGCGCTGATGTACGGCCGAGGTGGACAGGCCGGTGGCCTTGCCCAGGTCGGTGTAGCTCATGCGCCCGTCCTTGACGAGCAACTCGACGATCTGACGATCCAGCTCCTCCATGCGGTGACCCTATTGCCCCGGAGGCGCCGCGGCACAGTCAGGACCGGCTCCCATCCCACTCTTTGGGCAGTTCCGGGGCACCTGCGCCAGGCATGTGACCAACGCCACAGGTTTTGCGCGGCCTCGGGCGTGACCTCACGGTTATGCGGCATGCCGCATGGGAATTGGTTGCTGTGGTCGAGGCCACTCAGATCCGGCCGACCCGTCCGAGGGGGAGATTCTCCATGCAGGAGCCTGTTGATTCCGTCGACACGTCCGACGAGCTCGACGCGTACGACACCTTTGAGATGTACCGGGTGATCTGCCCGGACTGCGAGCAGCCGATCGCGCTGCTCGCGGACGAGGACGTCCTGCCGGAGCACGCGCTCTGCCCGACGCCGTGGAACCCCTTCGTCCTGACGGTCTGCACCGGCACCGGCCGGTCCGCCGCCGAGACCCGTGCCGCGGACGAGACCCTGGAGGTCCAGGAGCAGGACACCGCCCTGCTCCTGACGCTCCCCCAGGGCCTGGACTGGCGGATGCAGCCCTTCTCGCACGTGGGTGGCCCGGGCTCGCGGCCCATCAAGGCGGCCCAGCTGCGCCGCGCGGCCTGAGACCGCGCGACCCCGCTCCCTTCACCAGTAGCGCCCCTGCACCATCGCCGTGAGCGTGGCGTGGTGCAGGATCAGGCTGTCCACGTCCTCGGACCTCGCCGGCACCTGGACCTCCCCGAAGTGCGCCTGGCGGTAGGCGATCCTGAGCATCACGATCGCGTGCCGCAGCGCCGCGTAGAGGGTGTGGAACTCCATGTCCCGGGGCGTGTGCCCGGTGAGTTCTGCGTAGCGCCGCTCGATGGCGTCGCGGCGCAGGAAGTCCGGCAGTCCGGGCTGGCCGAAGCTCACGGTGAGGTCCTGGAAGAAGCGGTGCAGATAGACCGTCCAGCCGAGGTCGACCTCGCGCGGGGCGAAGGCCGCCATCTCCCAGTCGAGGACGGCGGCGGGGCGGAACCCGTCGTAGACGATGTTGCCGATCCGGGCGTCGCCCCAGGTGAGGACCGCCGGCCCCTCGTCCTCGGGCCAGAGCTCCGTCAGCCGGTCGAAGGCCGACTCGATGAGCGGCGAGGGCGCGAGTCCGTCCATCACCCAGGCGTAGTAGGCGCGTTGGGCGTCGACGTGGCGGCGCAGCGGGCTGCCCTCGCCGGCCGGCATCAGGAACTCGGCCTCCTTCGCCGGGAACTGGTCGTGCAGCCGGGCGATCACGGCGACCGACTCGGCCTCCAGGCCCGCCCGTTCGGCGTCGGTGGCGGCGTGCAGCCAGTTGCCCTCGTACGTGTAGGGCATGACGTCCGGGGGGACGCGGCCCTCGGCGCGGGCCATCACGAAGAACGGCGCACCGAGCGGCCCGGGGTCCTCCTCCAGCCAGAGCACCCGCGGCACGGGGACGTCGGTGTGCTCGCCGACCAGGCGCATCACCCGGTGCTGGCGCGCCATGTCGTAGACGGGGAAGACCGTGTACGCGGCGGGGTCGGCGGCGAGCCGGAGCGCGCAGCCGCGGACCGGGGCGCCGGGGTGCTCCAGGTCGAAGAGCAGCGTCTCGCTGGACATGCCGTTGGAGCCGGGCACGGAGAGCCCGGTGACGCGGGCTCCGGGGAGCCGCCGGTCGAGCCAGGCGGCGAGCCGGCGGCCCAGCTCCTCGGGATCCCGGGTGGTGGTGCGGGGTCTGGGCGCGGTGGCCATGGAGGCGCTCCTCTTTCTCGGGGCTCGGTTCGCCTCCGGGCGCTTCGAGCCGGGCTCGCGGGACCGACCGTGCTCGCCTCCCCGTTCCTCGGGGAGGCCGCGCGCACGCGGCCCCGTTCCCCCGGCAACGCCGTTCGGCTCACTCGTCGGTTCGTCGGACGGGCCGAGGCCTGGCCTTCGGGACGGGCTCAGGGGGCGGTGGCGGCGTAGTCGGCGAAGCCGCTGGGGTCGTGGCGGCCGAAGGAGCCGTGCTCGAAGATGCCGTAGCCGGTGCGGCCTTCGAGGGTGAAGCGGGCGGCGTGGTCGGTGACGCCGTAGGCGGCCATGGGGTGGGCGGCCGGGTCGGAGAGGTCGTAGACGCGGCGGTCGGTCCAGTTCCGGCCCTGCCAGCTGCCGTGCTGCCAGTCGGGGGCGGGCGGGTAACCGGCGCCGACGGCGAGCGGGGAGGAGGCGAGGATCTCGACACCGATCTCCAGGGGTTTGCCGGCCGGGTCGGCGACGTGCACGACGGCCCGTTCGGGGTCGCGGGTGCCGGGGCGGTAGGTGATGTCGGTACGGGGCCAGCCGAGCTGGGTGTCGCGCCGCCCGTTCCGCACCAGCAGGGCCTCGTTGAGGGTCCGGTAGCCGTCGGCGTCCTCCTGGGCGATGACCATGAGGAAGCGGTCCTCGAAGCGCATGGGGACCCAGAGCCAGTGGAAGCCCTCGGGACGGAACTCCTCGGCGCGTCCCGGCTCCTCGCCCGGCAGCGGGCGGACCCCCCAGCTGCGGTCGCGGGTTCCGGTCCACTCCCCCGCGGTAACGGCGAACTCCTCGCCGCCCGCCCGGATGACGCCGGCGGCCCGGCCGGCCTGGACGAAGCGGCGGCCTTCCAGGGTGAGGCGGTCGCCGCGGCGCTGGGTGTGGTGCGGCTCCCAGACGGCCGGGAAGTCCCCGGTCCAGGTGAGGTCGTAGGAGAGTCCGTCGGGGTCGTCGGGGTCGGGGTCGCAGTGCAGGGTGAGCCGCCGCAGGGGTTCGTCGACCGTGATGCGCAGGGGGCCGACGGAGAGGTCCATGCGGTCGTCGCCGAGGGCGTCGGAGGCACGGACGGCGTGCAGCCGGTCGCCCGTGCGGAGGGTCGCGTAGGCGTCGACGACCCCCGTGTTGGGGTAGACGCCGAGGCCGGCGATGAGCAGCGCGCGGCCGTGGTGGTCGAAGACGTGGAAGATGCACCGGTCGTAGGCGTTCCGGTCGCCGCTGACGTGGTGCTTCATGGACAACGGCGCCTGGTGCACCGGGTATTCGTCGAGCGGGACGGGCCGGTCGTCTGACACGTGTGACCTCCTGATCGGCGAGCGAGAATTGACGGTACGTCAGAAACTGAGCCGGGGGCCAGAGTCGTGCAGCGCGGGGAGTGGGACGCGGGGGTGCGCCGGCGGCACCGGGAGCGGGGGCCGACGGAGCGGGAGCGGGGACGGGCGCAGGCACCGGAGCAGGGTCGGGAGCGGGAGCCGGCACGGGAGCGCGGGAGCCGGCACGGGCACGGGGTCGGGAGCGGGAGCCGGCACGGGAGCGCGGGAGCCGGCACGGGCACGGGAGCGGGAGCGGGAGCCGGCACGGGCACGGGCACGGGCACCCGAGGGGGCTTCGACACCTCGGGGACGCGTCGAACTGCCGCTCGACGGGCCTCGGCGGTGACCGGGGACGGGTCAGGAGCGTTGGGCTGGGCATGAGCACGCTGTATACGACACCCAGCGGATACGGCCGGCACAGGCAGTCCGGGCCGTACTTTGAAGAATCGGTTCCGCTGGAGGTCCCGGCGCCCGTGCCGGCGCCCGCTCCGGCACCCGTCCCCGCACCGGTGCCGGTATCGGTACCGGCACCGACGCCGACGCCCGAGCCCGCACCCTCGCCCTCGCCCTCGCCCTCGCCCGTATCCGTGTCGCACCACCCGGCGGATCCGCCCATCTACTCGGCGGTACTCCGGCTGTGGGCCAGCCACGGCAGGACCCTGCCGGGCCACCGCGACCAGGAGTGGAGCCGGCTCGCGGCCGGCCCGGTGTGGGCCGACCGCACCGTCCGCGTCAGCGGGACTCTGGTCCGGCGAGGTGACGGGCGATGACCACCCGCTGGATCTGATTGGTGCCCTCGACGATCTGAAGCACCTTCGCCTCGCGCAGGAAGCGTTCGACGGGGAAGTCCGCGGTGTAGCCGTAGCCGCCGAGCACCTGCACGGCGTCCGTCGTGACCCGCATCGCCGCGTCCGAGCAGAAGAGCTTCGCCATCGCCGCCTGCCGGCCGAACGGCCGGCCCTCGTCGCGCAGCCGCGCCGCCTCCAGGTACAGGGCCCGGCCGGCCTCCACCTGCGTGGCCATGTCGGCGAGCAGGAAGCGCAGGCCCTGGAAGTCCGCGATCGGCCGGCCGAACTGGCGCCGTTCGCGCGCGTACCCGACTGCGGTGTCCAGCGCGGCCTGCGCCAGGCCGACCGCACAGGCCGCGATGCCGAGCCGCCCCGAGTCCAGGGCGGCGAGGGCGATCGCGAAGCCCTGGCCCTCCGCCCCGATCCGCCGCGCGTCGGGCACGCGGACGCCGTCGAGGTGCACCTGGGCGGTGGGCGAGCCCTTCATGCCCATCTTCCGCTCCGGAGCGGCGGCGCTGAGACCCGGCGCGTCGCCGGGCACCAGGAAGGCGGTGATCCCCTTCGGTCCCGCACCGCCGGTACGCGCCAGCACCGTGTAGAAGTCGGCGATCCCGCCATGCGTGATCCACGCCTTCGTACCGTCCATGACCCAGGCGTCGCCGTCCCTGACGGCACGGGTGCGCAGCGCGGCCGCGTCGGAGCCCGAGGACGGCTCGGAGAGGCAGTACGCCCCGAGCAGTCCGCCGCCGAGCATCGCGGGCAGGTGCGCGGCCCGCTGCTCCTCGGTGCCGAAGGCGGCCAGGGCGTGGCAGGACAGGCTGTGCACGCTCACCCCCAGGGCGACGGTGAGGCGGGCGGCGGCCAGTTCCTCCAGGACCTGGAGGTAGACGGTGTACGGCTGGTCGCCGCCGCCGTACGCGGAGTCGTACGGGAGCCCGAGCAGCCCCGAGGCGGAGAGCAGCGAGAAGAGTTCCCGGGGGAAGCGCCCCGCGGCCTCCTCGTCGGCGGCGTGGGGGGCGATCTCGCGCGCCGCGATCTCCCGGACGAGACCGAACAGCTCCCGGGCCTCGTCGGTGGGCAGCCGGCGTTCCACGGGCTGCGGGGCACGATCGGACATGTCGGCGCGCTCCTCCCTCTGGGGCTTCGACACTATGCCCGTTCTGCGGCGTGTGCTCACATTCCGCGCGCCGCCGCCGCGCCCTCGGGGCGACTCCGGCCGCCCACCTCCGGGGATCCGCTGCCCTGTGGTCGACCGGTGCCCGGGCGCTCCGTGGGCCGTCCCGCCGTCGCGAGCCGTCGCTGAGCCGTCGTCGAGCCGTCGTCGAGCCGTCGCTGAGACGTCGTTGACTCCTTCCGGGCGCGCCCCTACGCTCCCCGGCCTGTCGCAGCCCTCGGGAGGCCGTCGATGAAGTCGTCCGCGTCGCTCCGGATCGTCGTGCCGCTCGCGGTCGTGGGCGGAGGGATGGTGCTCCTGCCGCTCGCCCGGCCCACGGGGCTCGTCGCACTCGGGGTCGCCGGGATCGGTTCCGTCGGCGTCGGGCTCGTGGTGCTCGTCGCCGCGGGGGTGCTGTGGCGGTGGCCGCCGTCGCCCGGGCAGGCCTGGCTGCTCGCCGGGCTCTCGTGCGTCGCGACCGTGCTCGGTGGGTACCCGGTCGGCGTGCTGCTCGGCGTGCTCGCCGGGTCCACATCAGTCCGGTCCGGGTGACGAGGACGGCGAGGACCACCACCAGGTCCGGCCGAGGAGGTGCTCCAGGATCTCGGGTCCTTCGTCCTTGGGGCCGCCCGTGCGCGCGGACGCGCCCGCCGGCGCGGGAGGTCGCGCTCGTGCGCGTCAGGGTGCCGGAGGCCGGTGGCCGGTGGCCGGTGGCCGGTGGCCGGAGCAGCGAAGCCGATCACGCGCCCCGGGGCCCACAGGACCGGATCGGGGGCGCCGAGCGGCTGAAGGGGCTTGCGCTGAAGGGGAGTCGGGCGCTCCGGGCGGGAGGCGGGGCGGTCCGGTCGTGTGACGGAGAACTCCGGAACGGCCCGGACACGTGCTCACCGTCCGTCCGTCTTCCGGGACAGCACCGGGCGAGGGGGACGGACACCGGAACCCGATCTCGCTCGCGGGCTCTCTTGGGCATCATGAGGGGTGCACGGCGAGGACCTTCGGAGCGGGAGGACGGGACTTCATGGCGCGGAAACCGCGGAAGTCGGGTACACAGCAGCCGGTGCAGCGGATCGTCCTGCCCGTCGAGCGAGGCGCCACGCCGTCGAGCGGCGGCCCGTCAGCCGCCCGCTCGCCCGCCACTCCGCCGTCGCCCGCTCCCCGGCCCCGTACCGATGAGCATGCGCCTCGGAAGATCCAGCTCCCGCAGGAGAGGTCGCTCCCGCCGGCCACCCCTCCCCGGAAGCAGACCGACGGCGTCCGCCCCGGGAAGCCGCCACAGCCGCCCGCCCCCAAGGCACCGCCGAGCGTGCCCGTCCAGCGCACCCCCCTCCCGGGCTCGGCCATCGACCAGGCGCAGCACCTGCGGAGCGTCCAGCAGAGGGGCGACCGCCAACTGCTACGGCGTGACATCGCGCGCCTCTTCCGAAGCGGGCCCGCGCGGACCGCGAAGGTCATGAAGAATCTCCGGGGCCGGAAGGACCGTCGCCTGCTCGTGCTGACCGTGCACCAGGTCGCCGAGGACCTCGACCGGGCGCTGGCGGTCTACGCCCATCTCCGCGTGCGCAGCGTGGACCACTGTGCCGTCGCCGTACTCTTCGCCGCGGTGGACGGGCGCCCCGCCCGCCTGCCGGTCGTCCTCGAACAGCTGCGGGAGAGACGGCGGATCGGGGATGCCGAACTGCTCCGGTGCGCCACCGCCTCCCTTGCGGACGCTCGGAGGACCGCCCCGATGGACGAGCAGGTGGCTCGAGTCCTGCAGTACACCTCGTACAGGGTGGCAGCGGACCGGGAGCTGTCCCGCATCAGACGCCTGAGGAGGGCCGAGCGGGCAGAGCGCGGGACGGCGGGCCCGCCCCCCGCGCCGGGCACGGGAGGCGGCGGGCCCGCGTGGCGGCGGCTCCTGCGATGGCTGGCGGCGCTGTTCCGGACCTGAGGCCTGTCCCGTGCACGATCTCCGACGCGCTGGGGTGGGGTGTCGTGGTCGGGCTGCTCGACCAGCCGGTGGGGGTGAGGCCGTGCCGCTCGTGGCACAGACATGAGGGAACCGGTCCTGCGGTGATCGTCATGGCGAGGGGCGAGTGCCCCTGTCAGTGGGCCAGTGCGGTCATGTGGTCGGGGTGGTCGGCGGCGACGTCGTGGGCGGCTCGGACGAAGGCGGCGACGGCCGCGGATCGCGAGGTCTCCGGCCAGACGACCATGACCGCGCTGGGGCTGAGGCCGGTGACCGGCCGGTAGGCGATGTCCGGGCGCTGGTGCCGCTGGGTGGTGGAGAGTGCCAGGAACGCCACCGCCTGGCCCAGCGCGACCACCTCCAGGAGTTGCTCGACGCTGGCCACGAGCGGCCCCTCAGGAGGGTCGGCCGGCGCCGACCCCGTGGGGCCGTCGCCTGCTTCCGCTCCGTCACTTCCCGTGTGGTGGGCGGTGGCGGAGGGGGCGGCCCCTTTCCAGCGTGGGATCGGTTCGCCCTCGAGGTCGGTCAGCCGCAGTCGCCGGCGTCCGGCCAGACGGTGCGCGGCGGGGAGGACGGCCAGTCGCGGCTCGACCACGAGCGTCTGGGCATCCAGTCCTCGGCCGTCGAACGGGCTGCGCACCAGCGCTACGTCGGCACGGCCGTCGCGCAGCATGGCGAGCGGCTCTCCGCTGCCGCCGACGACGACTTCAGGCGGCGGCAGGTGCGAAGCCGTTCCCCGGTAGGCGGCGAGGATCTCCCGCAGCAGCCCGGCATCGCCCCCCGGCTTGACCGCCACGACGAGCCGGGGTGTCGGCTGACCGGCACGCCGTGCACGCCGGGCCGCCGCGTGCACCGCGTCGACCGCGATCCGGGCCTGGTCGAGCAGCACCTGACCGGCGTCGGTCAGCCTCACCTGCCGGGTGGTGCGCTCCAGCAGGCGTACACCGAGCCGGGACTCCATCTGGGCGATCGCCTTCGACAGCGGGGGCTGCGCCATCCCCAGGCGTTGCGCGGCCCGGCTGAAGTTCAGTTCCTCGGCGACCGCGATGAAGTACCTCAGCTCCCGTACCTCCAGCTCACTCATATCCGTGGACTATAGATCCAGAGCCTTCTGGTCTTTCCCTGCCCCTCGTGGGCGGGGGGAGGCTGGGTGCCATGACGATTTCGCAGAAGACTGCTCTGATCACCGGCGCCAACAAGGGCATCGGCAAGGAAACGGCGCGCAGGCTCGCGGCCCTCGGCATCACCGTGCTGATCGGCGCCCGCAACGCAGGGCGTGGCGAGGCGGCGGCCGAGGAGCTCCGCGCCGACGGCGCCGACGTACGGTTCGTACCGCTGGACGTCACCGACGAGCTCTCGGTCCAGGCCGCCGCCGAGCACATCGACGCCACGTTCGGCCGCCTCGACATCCTCGTCAACAACGCCGCGATCGCCGCCGGACCGCAGGAACCGAGTGCAACCCCCGCCGCCACCGTCCGGCAGGTCTACGAGACCAACGTCTTCGGCGTCATCGCGGTGACCCACGCCATGCTCCCCCTGCTGCGCCGCTCCGCCGCCGCACGCATCGTCAACATGTCCAGCGAACTCGGCTCCCTCACCCACCTGGCCGACCCGGGCAGCCCGTGGTCCGCCTACTACTCGGCCCTCCTCCCCTACTGCACCTCGAAGAGCGCGCTGAACGCGATCACCGTGCTCTATGCCGATGAACTGCGCGCCGAGGGCATCCTGGTCAACGCGGTGAGTCCCGGCTACTGCGCGACCGACCTCAACCGCCACACCGGGATACGCACGGCGGAGGCGGGCGCGGCCGTCGCGGTCGACCTGGCGACCGTGGGCGAGGACGGCCCGACGGGCGCCTTTCTGGCCGAGGACGGGCCCATTCCCTGGTGAGACCGTCGGCGCCGGCTCCGCCCGGAGCCTGACGGACCGCTGCCCCGCGCACCGCGCCGCCCGAACGGAAGTCGCATCACCTCGGGCTCGGCCGCTCCCCCCGGTGCTGCTGTGGCGTGGCGAACGGGTCTGCCTTTTACTTGTAGACATACAGAGAGTGGCCGGCGCCAGGCCTGGACACTGGTCGATCCCTTCACCTGACCAGAATGCGCATTCGACAGGCCGCCCCGCGCGCCCACCCCACTGGTATTCCGATCCAGCACGTCATCCATCAGATGCGTCAGCTCCGTGCGCACATCGGCATTCCCGCGTTACCCGATGCATCCGATCCGCATGACCGCGGTAGGTGAGCTTATGCTGAAGCTTCGCACATGGGGCACGGCCGTGCTCGTGCTCTCGGCAGTCACCCTGGCCCCCGTTCCAGGTCGTACGCCGGCCGCCCCTTCGGACGCCAAGCTTTCCGACACCAGCCACACCAGCCTTTCCGACGGCGAGCTTTCCGATGCCAGCCTTTCCGCCGGCCTTTCCGACGCCAACCTGTCCACTGCGGTCTACCTGTCCAATGGCACGCGGTTCCCGGGATGGTCACAGTGGAGCGACCGGGACGGCGGATGGATAGAGGGAACCCCGTGGGTCGCCGGGGACTTCAACGGCGACAAGAAAGCCGACCTCGCCACCGTCTGGAACAACGGCGGCTCCAACACCATAACGGTGAGCCTCTCGACCGG